>JALVSQ010000034.1:0-22903 GCA_027024255.1 Microcaldota archaeon | reverse complement strand
TTATAATTATAATAAATTCCAGAAGAAGTGAAGTTTTTCATTATACCATTCTCTAAAATATTGTAAGGCGAAGGAAAATTCACATATAAACCATTACTCCCTCCATTTAACCATTTAAACCCGTCTATTTTTAGATGGTCAGTATATCTAGCTGTTAAAATAAAGTTTAGCCTGACATTACTTATATTTGTATTATTTATAGTCGCACGATGGACTCCTCTCAGATATATTCCATCAGAACTAGTCTTGTTTACGTTAAGGTTATTGAGGTATATATCCAAAATGTAGCCAGAACCAATATTTGGGTCATTTATATAAACACCACTTCCAAAGTTATATACAGTGCAGTTTTCAACAGTTATGCTCCTCACATTATCAGTAGTTATTTTAATCCCATAATCAACACCACCATAATCTCCTTGAATCATATGACCTGCACAATTCAAACTAACATTATCACTCTGTATATCAAAGCAAGTTGAAGTTGTAGTCACACTTTGATTTAATTCGTAATAACCCGGTGATGTTATTGCTTGACACGAACTTATGACAGTGGCATGAGAAACTGAAATTAATAATATGAATAAAACGAAATTAAGTTTTCTCATACCACCACCTATAAAGTGCCACGAACAATGTGTAAATGAAACTAACTGAAACCATTGTACATGGATTAAAGCAGGATGTGTTGGGCAAACTTAAAACCAGTGGAATAGCACTTAGCAATGCCCCTTTCTTAACTGAAATCCTTTTGAGCAAATGAAGGTCTATAATTGATAATGCAAAGAGGACTAACCATAGCACATACACATCTCCTACCTCAACAATTTTATAGAACACAAATACAGGACATGCAATTCCTCTTAACAAATTAACCTGGTTCTCTTCAATTAAGTACTTTGATTTGAATGCCTCTATTCTTACATAACCTTCCTTTTTAATAGTTAACTCAAACAACCCTTTCTCATCACTCATGGTTGTTTGGTTAAGGGCTTTAACAATGACATTACTTATCGGCTTTCCATGAGAATCGAGAATAATCCCTTTAATTGTGCCACCAGGTCCTATTTCAATTATCTCAATTCTACCTCTCTTAATTACATCAACAAACCAGCATTTTTTTATGAAAGAGTTAGCGCATACAACTTCTGAATAAGGAGCCATAGCGTTTGCAGAACCATTGAGCAAAGGATACTCTCTATAATCTGATTCAAAGGTCCCGTTAACGCCTCTGCCTCTCAAATCACTAACCTTAAACAGATAAAATTCTCCTTCAATTAAAGGTTTTTCATACTCTAAAATGAGGTCATTATCAATGCATTCATGATTCTCACATATTTGAGAGGCATTACAATCATTATCTTCACAGCATTCATAAGCATTACATTGATGCATTTCCACAACTCCACAAGGACATTCCACATCTACACAATAACCATTACTGCAATACTCTCCATTTCCGCAATCTGCATCTGAATAACATTCAACGCATGTTTCATTACACACACCACTAAAGCATTCATCTGCATCACTGCATTCCTCACCCAATTCCTTCTTCTCTTCACAAATGCCGTTATCGCAATAATCATCTTCCCCGCAATCCTGAGAAGTATTGCATTCTGGCAGCACATTAACAATAAAAGCCCTGAATGTTGAAACCCTATCGTTGCCTGCCCTTGCATAAGCAATAAAGCTACCTATTTCAAAGCCAAATATTATTGCTGAGAGATCCTTTACCTGATTTTTATAGATGTCTTCAAAACCTATCGAAGAGATATTGCCAGGTGGAAATTCCAATGTAATGTTAACATCATACTCATTGTAGTCCCCTTTGTTTTCAACTAAAATGTGCAAAAGCTTTGAAGTTCCAACTAAAATATTAACAGTGGAAATGGGATGAATGTAAAGCTCATGTTTTTTAGATGGAGGAGATGTGACATTGCAAGTTGCATCAATATCTACCCACATTCTAAATGTTCCTACATCTGGCAACATTATCTGATAATCTGAAAGGCTATTGTTCCAATCTACTCTATCATTAACTATATCTGCAACAAAAACAAGATTTCCGTTGGTATCCTGTAAATAACCCATTCTGAAAGTAGATGGTGGAGTAGCAGAATAAGTGTAGGTTGTTGGCACATTTGTAAAACTTCCATAACTTAAATCAAATGTTGAGGTTGAGGTGAATGTGTTTGCACCTTCTGCACTTCCTAAAAGGCTATCTAAAAGAGAAAGATTTCCAGGAGTTAAAGGCAAAGATATTGTTGTTGAATTGGTAGCAATTACGTGAATAGAGTTAAGAGAGCAGCCAGAAGGCAAAGCATACTGTAAGTTTTGGAGCGTTATTGTTCCTGGGCCTGGAGTTACAAGAATTGTTGAATTAACATTCTCTATAACCTGGCCATAGAAACCAGCCCAATGAGATGAATTTTGGATACCTGTTGAGTTAACATTCGTTACATTACCCCCCTCTGTGTAAAATTGAGCATTTAAAATTGTAAGTAAAAATAAGGCTAACACAACAAATGTATAACGCATGAATAAATTTCTTTCTTAAACCTTTTAAACCTTCTTAAATGCAAACACACAGTTATATCAAGTAAAACATTAAAGTCTTAGAATTCTCTTTTTATCTGTTTTTAACACATTTTTTACATCCACGATAAAAAGTGTCGTTTTTTCTATTAACTCTTCTTTTTTATCCATGAACTCTTTATGTGGAACTGCTAGTATAGTTATATCGTATGTACCTTCTGGAATCTTATTTAGAAAATCCTTCACATAAGGGTCAACAACTGTTATGTTTGCCTGCCATTTCTTTAATTCATCAAGCAACTTTAAAGCCATTGAATTCCTTGTGTCAGGGATGTTTTCTTTATATGTTGCCCCTAAAAACAGGACCCTCAAACCTTTAAGCGTTTTACCATAGTTGTTAAGTTCTCTAATAATCTTATTCAACAAGTAAATATGCATATTATCGCTTATTATCCTTGAAGCTGCAACTGTGTGTGGATAAAAATCATATTCAAGTGCCTTGTATATAAGGTAATAAGGATCAACAGGTATACAATGGCCCCCTACTAAACCAGGGTAAAATTTAAGGAAGTTCCATTTTGTTGATGCTGCCTCAATAACATCCCATATATCAATCCCTATCTTATCAAACAACACAGCCATTTCGTTCATTAAACCTATGTTAACGCTTCTCTGTACATTTTCTAAAAGCTTTGATGCTTCAGCTGTCTTAATGTCCTTCGCCACAAAAACGGAGTCAACTATTTTAGAGTAAAGTTTTTTAACAAACTCCGCTGTTTCCTTATCCTGACCTCCAACAACCTTTGTTATAGTTTTTAATGTATGCTTTTTATCGCCAGGGTTTATTCTTTCAGGAGAGTAAGCAAGTTTAAAATCAATCTTTGCCTTCAAGCCTGAATGCTTTTCAATCTCTTTTCCCAGAATTTCTTCAGTTGTTCCTGGATAGACAGTTGATTCCAGAATAACAACATCACCATTTTTAATGACTCTTGCTATGTCTCTTCCAGCACTTCTTATGGGTTCCAAATCTGGTTCCTTGCTCTTTTTTACGGGTGTTGGTACTGCTATTATGAAAATATTAGCTTCTTTGCATTCCTCTATACTGGTTGTGTAGTGAATATCAACGTTCTTCAGGTCTTCTTTTGATACCTGGTCAGTTTTATCAACTCCCTGTTTTAGGTCCTCAATCCTTCTCTTATTTATATCGTAACCGAAAACTTTAAGGCCTGCTTTTGCAAACTCAACTGCAAGGGGCAACCCAACATAACCCAAACCAACAACGCAAATATTCATGCCTTTCACTCCATAAACACCTCCCACCATACTCCAAAGGCATAGAGGGCCATTATTAACTTAGAGTTATTTTTTCCTTTAAGGTGTTCTTGCCATATCTTCTTTATAAATGTTGGGTTAAAAAATTCCAGGGACATTACTTTGTTTAATACTCTCTCTACTTCCTCCTTCCACTCATGCCTTATTCTCTCTGCAACTTTAACATTGTAACCAAAACCCATCTTTTTAGCATAAAGAATTTCCTCAGGCAAGATACCTTTCATGACCTCTTTAAGAATCTTTTTATGGTCAAATAAGCCAGCCTTTTCAAAGGGGCTTAATGAAAAAGCAAATTCCACCAATTCATGGTCTAAAAATGGAGCTCTGAACTCAACGCTATTGGCCATTGCTGGAATGTCTCCTGCTATTGTCACAGCATGGGCATTCTCAACCATTAAGCCAATCCAGTAAGAGCAATCTATGTACCACTCACTTTTACATATTTCAGCCCATTTAACTATTAACTCGCCAAAGTCTTTATCTTTTATTTTATTATAAACTCTTTCAGAAAACAAATGCTTGAATAAACCAGAACTCTGCTTTCTGTAAAGTAATGCTTTTCTTTCCTTCATGGGCAATAAGGACATCTCAGCAATCAAGCCGATTTTAGGAATTCTTTTAAGCAAATTAACAAAGGATTCAGGCATTCTTTCAAAGAACTTTATAAGCAATGAAGCAACCAGTAAATTTGTTGTTCCATCATAACCATAAAATATTTCATCTCCTCCGTTGCCTGTCAAAGCAACTTTTATACCATCTTTTCTTATCTCTCTGGCTATTTCATAAGCATAAGTTAAAGGTAAGTTGTAGATGGGCTCTCCATAATGTTTTATTATCTCTTTGAGCAGTTTTATTTGATCAAGTTTTATCAAAATCTCCTTATGATTTGTGGAAAAAAGTTTTGAAACAATTCTGGCTCTTTTCAACTCCTCATCTTCTTTGTTGCTTCCAAAAGCATAACTCTTAACACCTCTCTTCAAAAAAGCAACTACGGTTGAGGAATCAATGCCTCCTGAAAGTAAAACGCTGATTTCAACATCTGCAATTTCTCTTAATTTGACAGCATTCTTGATTAAATCCCTCAACCTCTGCTTTGAGCTCTTTATTCGTTTAAAATCAGGTTGCCAATATCTGGCTTTTTTGATTATTCTGCCATCTTTGATTAACATGTAATGCGCTGGTTCAAGCCTGTAAATGTTCTTGAATATGGTTAAAGGCTCTGGCACAGCAAAAAAGTTCCTTAAAAAATAATAACCCAATGCCTCAACATTCACTTCTCTTTTTATTCCTGTTTCAAGCAATGCAGGTAATTCAGATGAGGCAAAGAATCCCTGCTCTGTTTCAGCATAAACCAGGGGTTTTTGACCTATTCTATCCCTAGCGATAAAGAGTTCTTTTGTTTTTTTATTGTAAATAGCAAATGCAAACATACCTCTAAGCTTTTTCAGGCAATTCTCTCCATATCTTTTATACAACTCCAGAATAACCTCTGTATCTGTGTTTGTTTTAAATGAAATATTTAGTTCTCTTCTTAACTCTCTGTAATTGTAAATCTCACCGTTGAACACAATAACATACTTCTTACTTTTATCTTCCATAGGTTGCCTTCCTTTTTTACTTAAATCTATTATGCTTAATCTCCTGTGGCCCAATCCAAGTTTTTTATCCTTGGAAATGAAACACCCCTCATCATCAGGGCCCCTGTGCTTCAATTTATCATTCATCCTTTTCAGCAATTCTTTGCTTATTTTTCCTTTTTTTAAATAAGCGATGTTTATTCCGCACATTATACCGCCTTTTTGAATACCTCACTCAATATTCTGTTCCTTATTTTTAATGAAAACTTCTCCTCTGCAAGCTTTTTTGAATATTTTTTGTGCTTCTTCAGCTCTTTTGGATTGTCTATGTAATACTGCATGTACTCTGCCAATTTTTTAACAACATGGGGAAACTCATGGTGTTTAGCAAATTCCTCAATGTTTGTGTACCAGAATTTTATGTTGGGCAGGAAGTCATCGTTAAAATACTTTATAGGAGGGTCAAAGTTAAACCCGTTCTTCTCATGGATTATGAATTCTGGCAACGCATAAAGGTTTGTTGATATGCCTGCTAAACCAATATTTATTGCTTCATAAGGCGCAATACCAAACGAATCCCAGTAGCTTGGATGAACAACAACATCATGAAAAGGCAATATTTTATTGATTAAATCATTCCTTAAAACCCTTCCCTTAAACTCCACATTGTTTGGAAGTTTTATTTTGGGCATTTTGCCAACAATAGTTAACTTGAATTTTCCTTCAAGTTTTCTAACTGCTTTCAACAGCTCCTTTCCGCCTTTGGCATAAAAATGATAAGATATGAAAATGAATGAAATAACATCGCTATTTTTTGGTTTAACTTTATAAGGAAAGGGAGGATACACTACTGCGGATTTTTCATTAACCTCTTCTCCAAATGCGTTTATCAATCCCTTTTCTGCTGCTTTACTCATGGGTAAAAAAGATATAAAGTTTTCATCCTTTACAAAAGAAATTACTCTTGATCTTATAAAGGGGTTTTTCAAAGCTATGGGGCTGTAATAAGTTAAGCAGGCGGGGTTATCAATCTCTGTAACATAAGGTTTCTCACCTTTTAACAAACAACCATAAGCATAAATTAAATCTACATCTACATCAGGAGGCTCTTTAACATTTAAAGCAAATGGAAAGAACTTAACAAGTTTTGTTAATAAATTTGCCCTTTTTACTGCCTGACCTTCTCTGTGCTTTATTTCAGGATATAGGCTCTTAACCCCTTCAGGAGGGTAAAGAGCAGCATCCAGCTGTCTGCCCCTGGGCTTCCCTCGCAAGTAATAAAAGACTTTAAGCATTGTAGATTAGCTATTGGATTGGGTTTTTAATTCTTTTTCTCAATCAACCAGTTTTCAATTGCTAAATATTTAAGCTTAGAATTTTCAAATACATCCAAAGCCTGCCATGGGAATGTTGCTATGGGTTTTCCATGTAAATTGAATGAAGTATTTAACACTCCACCTATACCTGTTATGTTCTCAAACTCCTTTATTATCTTATAATACTCTGGATTCCAGCTCCTTTCTAAAATTTGAGGTCTTAATGTTTTGTCTGCCTGATGCATAGCTGCTCTGAAGTATTTTCTCCCTTCCTCAGTAGATTTAAAGGCTAATATCATGTATGGAGCTTTTCTCTTGTAAGGATTCTCTATGTACTCATCTGCTCTTTCTTTTAGCATTGTAGGAGCAAACGGCATCCAGAAGTCCCTCATCTTTATTTGATCATTTACTTTAAAGAAGGATTCCATTTTAGATGGGTCAGCTAATATGCTCCTGTTTCCCAGTGCTCTAGCTCCCCACTCTGCTCTTCCAGCAAATCTTGCAACCACTTCTCCTTTTGCTATTAATTCTGCTATAACCCCTTCTATATCTTTGTAATAACTCACTTTATACTTTCTTTTCAACTCTTTTTTCTTTATAAATTCTTCAATTTCATCGTTTGAGAAAGAAGGTCCTAAGTAAAGTTCTTTAATGGGTTTTATTTTGTTTAGGTTTCCTTTGAGGTGATGCATGTAAGCGTAGTATGCTGCTCCTATTGGATTACTCTCATCTCCTGCTGAAGGAGTGAAGAACACATCATTTAAGTTCATGTAAGCTATCAGCATGTTTGCTTTAACATTCATAAATACTCCGCCAGAGGTTGCTATGTTAGGAATACTCAAGGCATCAACTACATTTCTTACTAACTTCAATATAACTTCTTCAGTCAGTTTTTGAATTCCGTAAGCAATGTTATCAAACCTCTCTCCACAAAGATGTTCTCTCAAGTAGTATGAAAACCTCGAAGTTGGAAATTTTGCCTTTACCTTTAGTCCATCTACTCGAATAAGTGATTTGAAATATTTTTCATATGTTTTCTCAGCATACTTCCTCTTTGCATAAGGAGCCAAACCCATAACCTTGTACTCATGCTCCAGGGCTTTCATACCCAGAAATTGGGTAACAATTGAGTACATAACCCCTATTGAGTCTTTTACATCTATTGTTTCAATTCTTTCCATTTTGCCATTCCATTTCCACACAGAACCTGAGAGACCATCTCCCCCTCCATCCAGCGTTATTACAGAAAAATCTTTCTTTTTGTCTATAAACCAGAGCGGGGTGTATGCATGGCATGCATGATGCTCTACAAATAAAACATTTTCTATCCCGTATTGTTCCTTTAGAAGTTTTTTTAAGTGGAGCTTCCTTTTTGCATGCTGGATTGAGAGCTTATGCCTGATAAGAGGTCTTAAAATAGGATAAATAGAAGGGAATAGGTATGTAATGTACCAGAATAAACTCCTGTGTTTTATGTAATTAAAGGTTCCACTTGGAAGAACATTGTATATTTCTTTACCTGCTAAGACAACAAGTGATTCGCTTAAATCAACATTAAATTTTTCTTTAATCCACTTCAAACTCTGATGGGGAAAGCCACTTCTGTTCTTTTCGTATGCGAACCTCTCTTCACTTACTAAAGCAACTAATTTGCCTTCCCTCATTAAGCCAACAGTAGCATTGTGTCCGTAGTGAATGCTTATAATATCCATGAGTAAATTTGCTGGAGGTGTATTTTTAAAGTTATTTTGCATTGGGTAATATCATGAAATGGATTGTTTTAGCTCTTTTCTTAATATTTTTGCTTTTGCTTTGGGCTCCCTGGTTAAATGACAAGGAGATTCACGATATGGTGTTGAAAGAGAGGGCAACCAAGGATGGGACTTACGGGTGGGTTGTTTATCCAGATGGAACAAAGAGATATGGATTAATTTGTGACTACAAGGTTGGGTGGGCACCATTTGGTAGATGGGTGGCAAGTTGTGAAGGAGGTTATTATGTGAGTTTTTGGGGAGAGATAATATGGTAATCTACTTTCTTTCAACTTCTTCATAAATTTTCACAATATTTTTTACAATCACCCCCCATGAATACTTCATTAACCTTTTCCTCGCATTTTTTAACAGCACATTGAGGTTTTCTTTCTCCAGCTTATCAATTAATTCCTGAATATTCCCTTTTATTATGAATTTACCTGATTTACTTTCAAACAGGTCCTGCAAAACTATCTTCACATCCCCAACATTTGTTGTCAAAAAGGGCCTTAAACATGCAATTGATTCAAGCATTGTTAAAGGAAAACCTTCATACTTTGAAGGAAGAACTACATATCTGCATTTGCAGTACATCTCTGGCATTTCTTCAAATTCAACCTCTTTGAACAGAAGTTTTTTTCCTCTTTCTTCTGCTATTTTAATTAAATTACTCTTTATCCCTTCATCTTTTCCAACTATTAGAATGGGCAAGTCAACCTCTTTTATTAATCTTTCAATACCCTTGTCTTCATCTAATCTGCCAACATAGCATATATACTTCTCTTTTTTATAATCTTTGCACGGCTTAAATATGCTCAAATCAATTCCGTTAGGTATGTATGTAATCTCCTTATCTGTTTCATTCCTCAATTCCTTTATTGCTTCTTTTGATACAGAGATGATTGCACTTGCTCTCCAAAAAATTACAGGAGCCATAAAGTGCTTATAAAGAATGTAAAATATCCTTTTTGCTCCTTTAATTCTGGGATAACCATGGACGGTCCATACCAATGGCTTCCTCTTTATTGCTGAAATCAAAGCACCTAAGAAAGAGAAGAGGTTTCCGTAGCCATGAACATGCATTATATCAAAATCATAAACCAGTGCTTCAAATACTTCCATCAAAGGAATTCTCAGAGATGAGAAGAAAGGTAAAGAAGGTCCCTTACCGTGAATAACCTTAACTTCAACATCATCAGGCAAATTTTTTATTATGTTTTGTAAATGGATTGCAATGCCGTTTTTTTCTTTAAATGTGTGGACAAAGTAAAGTACTCTCATCTTATCACTTGTATTTGAACCTTTTTTTATACCCGCATTCCTTGCATACATACTCTATTATGTGCTCCCTTTGATCAAACTTGACATCAACAGTCCTTCCAGGAATCCATACTGCAAAGCATTTTTTACAAAAGGATGTTTTTAACTCTTTTGAAAGCCTTAACTTGAACCTTAACTTTATTGCCCATGCTCTTTCCACATACTTCTTACTAAGTTCTTTGTCTCTTTCCCACATCTCTTCTGCTTCTCTAATAAGTATGTTAAACCTCTCGCAGGCAATTCTCTTCCTTAATCTCTTTTCATTCACAATGTAGATTTAGGCAGTATGTATTTAAAGATGTTCTACTGGTTAATAACCTCTGCATATATTTTCTAGAACATTTTCATTTATTATGTTCCCATCTTCTGAATCTCCTCCTTTGCCTGAAAGGAGGTGTTGATGTTAAAGTTCCTTCAACCAATCTTTTTATCGCTTCTTCTGCACTTACTCCTGAAACCAGGTAGAATTTTATACCCGCGTTTGTTAGTATTTGACTTGAATTTGGCCCCATATTACCTGCTATCACAACCTCAACTCCTTCATCTATCAGGAATTGAGCTGCAGCAATACCTGGTTCCCTTTCTTGAGAGAAACCAGGATTTTCCTTTACATCAACTCTCTTTATACCATTTTCCACATCCACTATGGTGAAATATCTGCATCTCCCAAATACATTACTAACCACATCGTTTAATCCACCTCTTTCAGTTGCTATTGCAATTCTCACATTATCACCCTTAAGCATAACATTGCTCTTGATGCCAATACTTTTTCCATTAAGGACTGCTTCAGCAATCTTTTTCCTTGCGGAATTAAGTATTCTGTTTAAAGTAGGCTGACTTATTCCCATGAGTTCAGCTGCTTCTTCCTGCTTCCTTCCTTCGAAGTCAACGAGCCTTATTGCTTCAACCTCTTCATTGCTGAGTATTACATCTCCTTCTGCATTCGTTATAAAAAGGACTCTTCTTTGCTTCTTCGGTCTGACCATATTTTGAATAATTATTCAAAACCTTTTTAAACCTACTCATTGATAAACTCACTCATTGATTACTTATTCACAAGTTCTTTGAGCAACTTAATTCCTTTATTAACTTCATGCCTTATGTATTCATTAATATCTTTTACATTTCTTTTTGCCCCTAATTCTATTTCCCCGAGGGCGTTGTGCAGTATGATATTTCTAAACGATTTAAACTTCTCAATTTTCTCTTTATCACCTTTTGATATAATGTGTAGTTTGTGTGCTATGATGGGCATTAGGCTGGACCTTGATTTACCTACTAACCTGATTATTGACCTTGCTTCTCTGCACTTTAATTTTTGATTAATTTTTGCTTCAATTACTTTGTCAATCAATCCATCAAGCCTTGCAACGGCCTCTCTTAGATAGCCTTGATTTAAAGGTTTTAGTATCTCCTCTTCAATATCAAATACAGCAATTGTTTTGTCTTTGTTTATTTTTAATGCAGGCATGTCTTCATTTTGCTATTTATGTTTAAAAATGTTCTTATGCAATATTATTACTGTGAATAACCCCCTCTGGATTGCTAATAATAGGGTTGAGGAAGTGAAGAAGGTGATGCATCCCCTGTATAAAACTCCTTTAAGGGTAGATGTTTCTGTATTCAGGGCTTATCCTAAGGAAATAAAAAGGCTGTTTGAACTTGGTAATAGAGTAAAGCTGAACGGCTCAACATTAACCCATCTCATTAAATTTACTCTAAGGAGGATAAGTAATGGAGCGCGTGGATTTGCTTATTTAGAGATTATTTACAATGTTGTTCCTCCTTTTCACCCGCAGATATTAATAAACAATTCATGGAAGAAAGTGCTTGTGAAGAACACACTTCTTGCTCTATCTGCACTTGCTCATGAACTTTTCCATTTCTTTTACTTTATCAAATATCCTGATAAAAAAGAAAAAGGCATTGAACCAATAATCGAGGAGTTAAGCACATTAACATTTGAAAGAGAGGTGCTGTTAAACTTTGAACAAACCCATCCTGGCCTAGCAAAAAATGCAGTGCTTGATATCGATGCAAAGATTAAGAATGAAATTATGCTTATCTCATCACTGCATTGAGGTAATGAAGCTCAATTCCTTTATCTTTACCTATATCCAATATTTCATTAATATCAATATTTGCATCAGGCTTTGTTAAAAACGCTATTGAGTCCCAGCCTCCTGCTCCTGGGCACCTGCCTGCAATGATGCCTTCTATTTTCTCAACTTCATCTATTATCTCTTTTAAAGGCTCAGGCTCTATCGGGTCAAACTCTTCAACAACTTTTTTTATCTCTTCCTGCATTGTTCTGTGCACTTCCCTTGCTTTGTGAGTATATTTCCTTACTTCTTCATAATCTCTATTAAGCAGAGCTTTTATAGCGATATTCTCAACTCTGTTTTGCTCCTCCATGAGTTTAACAAATTCATCAGGCTTTTCTGCCTTCCACTTTTTCCATGCTTTTACACTTGAAATAGTCGATGTCTTTGCATTTTTTATATTGAAGATTAGAAGACCAGCAGGTACATTTACAGGCTTTACATCCAGCCATGCCCAGGGTTTGTCCACCGTTAAGGCCAGAGCCTTCTCTATATTTGATTTATCAATAACAATTTCATTTGGATTGTAGCGATAGTAGATGATTGATTGACTATAAGCACTTGTAGCAATATCAAATCCAGAGCCTATTTTATTAGCATAAAAGGCGTAAGCCATCTGGGATATCTTGTGGATTGTTTCGATATGAGCATTGATGCTTAGCTCATTAGCAAGAAACATTGCCTTAACAACTGCAACAGTAGAGGCTGCAGATGAACCCAGGCCAGACTTCTCATTAACATCTCCGAATATAGGGCTGTTTTCAACCTTAATTCCAACCTTGTTCTTTAACTTCCCTTTCTTCTCTAAATACTTCTCAGCAAGCACATAAGCATATTCTATTAGATAGGGATTTTCTTTATTCAATGAGGGTTCAACATCTATGTTAAATTGAGGAGATGTCAGCCTTCTTTCCCCTACTTTGTAATGGGCATTTACCCCCTCGCCTTTTTCATCAAACACAGCAATTGATAGACTTATGTGACCTTTTAAAAGAACAGAATAACCACCAAAAAATAAAACCTTCCCAGGGACAGATATCATTCTACCAGCCTCGAACCCTTTCCAGGCTTCGTTACTACAATGTTTTGTTTACCAACCACTTCTGATAAAACGCTAACAACCTCCTCCTCATACTTATCCAATGTGAATACCACTGCATTGGGACCTGCATCAAATGTATAACTTGCCTTTGGCTCACTTTCATTTAGCTCAAGAATTCTCTCTATTACTTGATGAGATGTGTCATTCATATAAACGATTCTTGGCATTGTATAAAGCATCATAGCATGCAGACCATTACTTAGCTTTATTGTTAATTCAACAAGTTTGCCAAAATCTTTTTTCCTGACTGCATTTATCACTTCTTTTAGCAAAGTACTTTCTTCATATTCAACCCAGTACCTGTATATAGGGTTTGTTTTCAAAGTCATTTTCATACCAGCCCTGCTTTTTACTTTCTTTTCAGATTTCTTTACACTGACATAGATAATTCTCAATTCGGGCCAGTAATCGTGAGGAAAGAGGCTTTCTGCATAACTGCTGAATATTACTTTCTCCTTTGTTTCATTGCTTACTTCATCAGGACCAAAAGGATAATCCATGGGAATACCTCTGTGCCATATTACCAGGCCTCCTTTTTCAGGAATACTCCTTGTTGCTGAGCCACTACCAAGTCTTGCAAATACACTCAACTTTGAATCGTCTGAAAAGTATTTTTCATAAGCCTTTGGCTCTAACTCCTTCATTACTCCCTGCAATGCTCTTGCCATTGCTCCAAATCCACTTGCAGATGAAGCAAAACCTGCTGCTGTTGGAAAATTGTTCTTTGTCTTTATATAATAATCATAATTTTTTGTTTCAGGCACCAATTCATTCAGCTTTGCTATGTACTTTCCAACATATTCAAACTCCTTTTCATCTTTGCTTATCTTCTTTCCGTTTAACTCAAACTCGACACTTCCACTGCCTCTCTCTACTTCTAGAACTGTTTCGGTGTAGAGATCGCTTACTGTGAATGATACAGAACTTTTACAGGGAATGTGGTACTTTTCCCATAGAGGATTTTTCCCCCAGTACTTTACAATAGCAATGTTTGTTGGAGCAATTGCTTTAGCTTTCATAAAACCACCGTAGGCATTGGATTAAGAAGGTTTAAAAAATTAAGGTAAATGCTCTGACTTATATTTTTAAACACTTTTTACCAGTAAATTAACCATGGGCAAAACAGCTCCAAAAAAGATTGTTAAAGAAGCGTGGTTTGTTAGAGATTTTGTTGAAACCAGAAGAATTAATGGATATGCTGATGGGCAGAGTGCCAGGTATCTTGCTGTAAATCTTCTGGAAAAGCAGGTAGGAATGTATAGATATGTTCTTTTGCCAGGACTGGCTGATATGCATACCCATTCCTCGCTTGGTGTGTTTACACTGCCGGGAGTAGTTGATGGTAAGAATGTAAAAAGCAAAGAGGAGCTGAAAGAGCTTATCACAGAGGCAGTTAAAGATGCAGAAAGCACTGCACTCACAACAGTTGCCATTCTCTCGGTTCCGTCTAAGGTACTTTATAAACTATCAAGAAAGGATTTAGATGATATTTCAGATAAGGTAAAGATATTTGTTGTTGACCCATCTTATCACGGAGGCATTACCAATACCCCGGGCTGGAAGTTCCTGGATAACTATGCACTGGAGATGGCTGCCCTTGACATACAGCTAAGGGGTTCTTTAAGCAAAGAAGGAGTATGGAAAGAGCAGTATTTGAATGGAATACTTATAGCAATAGAGGAATCAAATCCTGAGAGGTTCAAACATGAGGTATTTTCGTGGCTTTTGGACAGGCTCTTCAACGAAGGTGTTGTTGCTATTGGGGACATGGCTGTAATGACGAAGATAGAGCTTGAGGCAATAAACGATGCTTATGAGAGATGGAAGCAGGAGGGTTTGGAACTCCCATTTCCTATAAAAAGGGTGGGCATACTCGAACCTCTTGTGTTAAGAGCTGTAAGAGATGAAGAAATAAAGGAATTAATAAATAAGATTAATGCGTTTGCAACTGTTGGCATTAAGATGATTTTAGATGGGTCAATAGGAAGTGACACCGCATTGATAGGCAATAAAGGCATCCAGCTTCTTTACTTAAAGGATTTCCTGAGAGTTGCAAATGCATTTAAACAAACATTTAAAAAGCAACCTCTGTTCTTCACCCATGCAATAGGCGATAAGGCAATTCTAAGGGCTTTGGACATATACAAAGAATTGGCCAGCCACGATATTAAAGGAGGAATAGAGCACAACGAGATTGTTACAGGAGAAGTGTTAAGAGCACTTGTTGATGCTTACAATGCAGGTTATCTTTTAGGAGTCTCTCAACAGATGACATTTAATACCGATATAGAGACATACAAAGATAAACTTGGTGATTTAGTAAGAAGAGTTAATCCTCTCAGGGATTTGATAAAAGCAGGTATTCCTGTAATAGGTGGAACTGATACAATGCCAGAGGATATGTGGAACTGGATTCATGCTGCTTTATACCATCCTTTTATAGAAAGCAGGGTTGCCCTGGATGAAGCAATAAGCATTGCTGCATTGAGAAACTACACAAATGATTTGAGAGATGCATTGAGGGAAGCAGAGGTTTATTTACTTGTTGATAGAGAAAGTTTCCTGAAGGCAGTTGAGGAAGGAAGCAAAGAACATGTGAGGATAGAGTTGTTTGTTGTTTGAGGAGTGGAGAGAACCTGCTTTAAATAGACAAAGATATAAAGCACTAATCCAACAGCCACTTAAATATGCCAATATTTACAAACACGCTTTTCTCCATCATGTCATATGTTAAAAGCCTTTTATCATCATCTACCTCTTCAAGGGCAACAAGCCTGCCATCTGTTAATGCTCTTGGCATTGAGTAAATGAAGAAGGCATCATGCCTCAATCTTTTAAGCATCTCTCTATCAATAGGCTTGAACCTTCTGTTGAATTCATTAACTAAGTTCTTGTCTGCTCCTTTTACAGGCAACCCTTCGGGGATGAACAGGAAATCAACTTCACCTATAAACTCCTCCAGCGGCTTTCTTTCAAATGTGGAGCCGTTTTGCTTTATGTATTCAACAACATCTTTGCTAATGCCAACTTCGGGAAGCACGCTGTCTTCATAAAATCTTGTGTTCAGCTTTGAAAGAATGTAGTAAAATGAATGGGCGGGCCTTGAATACCTACTCATTCCATACACACCAACTTTCAGCCCTTCAATTTTTTTGGTTTTCTTAAAGAAAGAATAAAGCATCCATAAAACGCCTATTGTGTGCTCCATACCGAACATGGCATTTATAACAGGCCTCTCAAGCTTGAAGCCTTCAAGGCTTACGTCAACTCCACCTCTTATTGCTAAGAAATCGCATAGGCCTATGATTGATTTTATAGTATCTTCAAGGCTTTCCTCACCTTCTTTAAGGTAAGTCCTATCAAACTCTATCCAGCCACCTCCTGCTTTTATTATACCTGCCTTAAG
Source organism: Microcaldota archaeon (assembly GCA_027024255.1). Taxonomy (GTDB): domain Archaea; phylum Micrarchaeota; class Micrarchaeia; order Anstonellales; family J096; genus JALVSQ01. The sequence goes on along the minus strand of JALVSQ010000034.1, from coordinate 6,453 downwards.
CGATGCCGATGTTCTGAGGCTTTCCTGCAAGAAAAGAACTCCAAGAACTTTTCCTTTTGCAAATTCACTTAGCTTTCCCTCTTCTGCTTCCTGGCTAAACTCCATTATTTTCATTATATCTTCTTTACTCAAACTTTTTCCAGATATAAGGGTTTTCATATTTCCACCTCATTTTTCCATAAGCCATGGATATTACAAAAACTCAATGCAAGAATCCTTCCCTTTTCTTCTGTTTTAAACCTGAATACAGCATAAGGTTCTGCAAACCCTTTTTCTCCATGACCTTCAAACTCAGCCCTACCTATTGGGAACACCTCTCCATCAACAACAAAAAAGACCTCAATCCATTTGATATGGTGCTGGAATGTGTTTGGGTGCCTTATCTCCTTTCCCACCTCAACTGTTATAATAAGGTCATCTCCTTCCCTTTTTACCTCAATAACAGGCACATGCTTCTCCTTCTTCCAATCACTTGTTTTTATGTTCATTTCTTTTCCCTCACTTCATTTGCTCCGTCTTCCAGTGCCTTTATTTGCTCTTTATCCAATCTCTTTAACAATTCTAAGAATTCTCCTACATGCTCCTTTTCTTCATAAGCAATTTCCATAAACATTTTTTTAACAAGGGGGTCTTTTGCCTGCATTGCCAACTGCTCATATAAGTTTATTGCATCTAATTCAGCAATTAAGCCAATCCTCACCAGTTCAGCATCGCTTAATTTCCCTAACTCCTCCTTTACCTTTCCAAATCCTTTTGGTATTTCAGACATCATGGTTCCACAGGTGGATATGAATGAAATGATTTAAAAAGAATTACATCTAAACCTGTGTTAGGTGATTGAATGAAATTTATAAAGTGGTTCAACGAATTAACAAAAGAAGATGTCTCAATTGCTGGTGGAAAAGGAGCGAATCTCGGAGAAATGACAATTGCTGGTTTTCCTGTGCCTCCTGGTTTTGTTGTGACAAGCAATGCCTATTTTGAGCATTTAAAGCATAACGATTTAACTGATTTAATAAAGGATATTTTAGCAGATGTTGATGTTAATGATACTGACCTGCTTAACTCTGCTGCTCAGAGAATTCAGGAATTAATAAAAAGCGGAGAGATTCCACAAGAGGTTAGAAAAGAGATTGTTGAGGCCTACAAGCAACTGTGTGAAAAAGAAGGCAGGGAATTGTTTGTTGCTGTTAGAAGTTCGGCAACAGCAGAGGATTTGCCTGAGGCAAGCTTTGCAGGCCAGCAAAAAACATTCTTATTCGTGAAAGGGGAAGGAGATGTTTTGCAGGCTGTTAAAGATGCTTGGGCATCTTTGTTTGAGCCAAGAGCTATTTTTTACAGGGCTGAGAAGGGCTTTGACCATATGAAGGTTGGCTTAGCAGCAGTAGTTCAAAAAATGGTTAATTCAGATAAAGCAGGAGTTATGTTCACTGTTGACCCTGTGAGTGAGGATTGGGATGTATTAACCATAGATGCGGCTTACGGCCTTGGAGAAGCTGTTGTTTCAGGAAGTGTTACTCCTGACAACTACAAAGTTAAGAAGTCAAACCTTGAGATAATAAACAAATATATTTCAGAGCAGGACTGGATGATTGTTATGAAGGAAGGGGGCGGCACTGAGAAAAGGGATGTGCCAAATCCTATAAGAAATAAGCAGAAGATAAGTGATGAGGAGATAAAAGAACTGGCAAAGATAGGCATAAACATTGAAAATCACTATGGTTATCCTCAAGATATTGAGTGGGCAATTGAGGGCAACACCATTTACATTGTTCAATCAAGACCAATAACAACATTGAGTAAGGAAGAGCCAAAGATAAAGCCTGAGATAGAAGAAAAGGAAGTAAAGGAAGATAATGATGTGGAGGAAGAGGCAATAAAGGAAGAGGTGAGCATTATGGATTCAAATATTCTTGTTAAAGGACTGCCTGCTTCGCCAGGTGTTGCTGTTGGTAGAGCAAAGATAGTGAGCAATCTTTCAGACCTTTCAAAGATAAAGAAGGGCGATGTTTTAGTTGCTAAGATGACTTCTCCTGATTATGTGCCTGCAATGAAGAAGGCAGTTGCTATAATAACGGATGAAGGGGGCATGACATCCCATGCTGCAATAGTATCAAGAGAGTTGGGCATTCCATGCATTGTTGGCACTGTTAATGCAACGCAGGTTCTGGATGATGGAATGCTTGTTACAGTTGATGCAACGCATGGCATCGTTTACAAAGGAGATGTTTCAAAAGCGTTTGCTAAGGAAGAGGAAAAGCCAGCATTTATAACGGGCTGTGCTCCTGTAACAGCCACTAAAATTTACCTGAATCTTGGAGAGCCTTCCATGGCTGAAAAAATGGCAAAATTACCTGTTGATGGAGTTGGATTGATGAGAGCAGAGTTCATAATTGCAGGCCTTGGGAAGCATCCTAAGAAGTTTATTGAGGAAGGAAACGAAGATGAATTCATAAATAAACTGGCCGAGGAGTTAAGGAAGGTTTGCGCTGCATTTTATCCAAGACCTGTTGTTTACAGGGCAAGTGATTTCAAAACAAATGAATACAGGCATCTGGAAGGTGGTGAAAAGTATGAGCCACACGAAGAGAACCCTATGATAGGGTATAGAGGAGCTATTAGATACCTGAAAGAACCAGAGATATTTACGATGGAATTGAAGGCTATAAAGAAAGTGAGAGAGGAATTTAAGTTAAAGAATCTATGGCTCATGATTCCGTTTGTAAGAAGAGTTGGAGAGTTAAAAGCAGTCAAGGATTTAATGCATAAAGTGGGCCTATACAGAACAAAGGACTTCAAGCTATGGATAATGGTTGAGGTGCCAAGTACTGTTCTACTTATAGACAAATTTATAGATGTCGGTATTGATGGTGTCTCAATAGGAAGCAATGACTTAACTCAATTAACACTCGGCATAGATAGAGACAATGCAGTGCTTGGCAGGGAATTTGATGAGAGGAATGAGGCTGTTTTGAGAGCAATAAAGCATGTTATTGATGAATGCAATAAAAGAGGAGTTACAGTTAGCCTTTGTGGTCAGGCTCCTTCTGTTTATCCTGAATTTGCTGAGAAACTGGTTGAGTTTGGAATAACAAGCATAAGCGTTAACCCGGATGCTGTTGAAAGAGTGAGGAAGATAGTTGCAAGTGCTGAGATGAGGGTTTTGCTTAAAAGAACAAGGGAAAAGGTTTAAAAACAGTTTTTCTATAAAAGTTTTAGAAAAATTCGTTTGAGGGTGATAAAATGGCTGAGGTTATATTAAAGGTATCTGAGGCTTTGAGGAGCGATGTGGGCAGAGGCATTGCAAGACTTGATTCAAAAGCAAGGAATATTTTAGGTGTTGCACCAGGTGATGTTGTTAAGTTAAAGGGCAAGAAGGAGACTGCTGCTGTTGTATGGCCTGCTCATCCTGAGGATGAAGGGTTGGATATAATAAGGATAGATGGTATTCTAAGGAATAATGCAGGAGTTGGTATAGGAGATAAGGTAAAGGTTATTAAAGCTGATGCAAAGGAGGCAGTCAAGGTAACACTGGCTCCAAAAGAGCCTATGAGGTACTCAGCAGGTTTTGAAAACTATGTGAAAAAAAGATTGTTGAATAAGGTTGTTACAAAGGGAGACATTTTACCCATAGGTGTGTTTGGAACTGCCATTCCTCTTGTTGTTGTGCAGGTAAGCCCTTCAAGCCCTGCAATAATAACTGAATCAACAAATGTTGCTATAAGGTCAGAACCAGCTAAGGACCTTGAGAAGGTGCCAACTGTTACTTATGATGATATTGGTGGATTGAAAGAAGCAATTCAAAAGATAAGGGAAATGGTTGAACTGCCTTTGAGGCATCCCGAGTTGTTTGAAAGGGTTGGTATAGAACCACCTAAGGGGGTGCTTTTACACGGTCCTCCTGGAACAGGAAAAACTTTACTGGCTAAAGCTGTTGCCAATGAGAGCGATGCCTCATTCTTTTACATAGGTGGACCTGAGATAGTGAGCAAGTATGTTGGAGAAAGCGAGCATAAATTGAGGCAGATATTTGAAGAGGCAGAGAAATCGGCTCCAAGCATTATATTCATAGATGAGATTGATGCAATTGCTCCTAAAAGAGAAGAAAGTCAGGGAGAGGTTGAAAGGAGGATAGTGGCCCAGCTCCTTACTTTAATGGATGGGTTGAAGAGCAGAGGACAGGTGATTGTTATTGGAGCCACAAACAGGCCTGATTCATTAGATCCTGCTTTAAGAAGGCCTGGCAGGTTTGATAGAGAGATTGAAATAGGTGTTCCAGATAGAAAAGGAAGACTTGAAATACTTCAGATTCATACAAGGAACATGCCTCTTGCCAAAGATGTTGATTTAAAGGAATTAGCAGCATTAACCCATGGCTATACAGGTGCTGATATATCTGCTTTAGTTAAAGAAGCAGCTATAAAAGCATTGAGAAGGGTATTGCCTGAGATAGATATAGAGCAGGAGCAGATTCCTCCTGAAGTGCTTGAAAAGATTGTTGTAAAGAGAGAGGACTTCATGAATGCATTGAAGGAAATACAACCCTCTGCTCTCAGGGAGGTTTATATTGAGAGGCCTAATGTGAAATGGGATGATGTTGGAGGGCTTGAAGATGTTAAGAAGGAGATAAGAGAGGCAATAGAACTGCCTTTGAAGGAGCCTGAACTATTTGAGAGATTTGGCATAAGGCCACCAAGAGGTGTTTTGCTCTTTGGTCCTCCTGGAACAGGAAAAACTTTACTGGCTAAAGCTGTTGCAGGAGAAAGCGAGGCTAACTTTATAGCCATTAATGGTCCTGAGGTGCTAAGCAAATGGGTTGGAGAAAGTGAGAAAGCAGTTAGAGAGATATTCAGAAAGGCAAGGCAGGCAGCTCCAACCATAGTGTTTATAGATGAGATTGATGCAATAGCATCCAGAAGAGGAACAGAAGTTGGCTCAAGAGTAACTGAAAGAATAGTCAATACATTACTCACAGAGATGGATGGAATAAGGAACATGGATGGAGTGTTTGTGATTGCAGCAACCAACAGGCCGGACATTCTTGACCCTGGTTTATTAAGGCCAGGCAGGTTTGATAAAGTCATAGAAATTCCGATGCCTGATGAAAAGGCAAGACTTGAGATTCTCAAAATACATACAAAGAAGATGCCTCTTGATAAAGATGTTGATTTAAAAGAGTTGGCAAAGCTTACAGAAGGATTCAGCGGAGCAGATTTAGAGAATCTGGCAAGAGAGGCGGCAATGATGGCAATAAGGAAAAAAGCAAAGAAGGTTAAGATGGCATTCTTTACAGAGGCTATTGAAAAGGTTAAGCCAAAAAGAGAGTTCAAAAGCTATATAAATGAAAGAGAAGGGGGTATGTACAGATGATGCTTAAAAAAACTCTGTTTGTTTTTTCATTTCTTTTTGCTTTGTCTTTGATAGCTTATGCTCTACTGCCTAATGCTGATCTAATTTTTCTTATAAAACTTGTTGCCCTTTCACTTGGTATTACTTTGCTTTACAGTTTGTTTTATTATTCTATAAGAGGAGCAAAGAAAGGTGACAAGGTAGTTGTTGTGAATTACAGCTTTATTCCTTCATTTCTTGGCAGAGAGGGAGTGCTTATGAACGATGCCAAGGTAGGGGATAAGGTCAAGGTGTTTTTAGATGATGGTGGGGAAGTGGTAGGAGTATTGGAAAGTTATGAGGAGTGGTTTTCTCCACATAAAGTAAGGCTTATATACGAGGAGAGAAAGATATGAAAGAGAAGGGAGCAGAGGCAATAGTTTATACAGAAGAGTTCCTGGGTATTAAAACAGTTGTTAAAAAAAGAAACCCAAAGAAGTACAGAATAAAAGAGATAGATGAAAAGATAAGGATTCAAAGAACAAGGAGGGAGGCAAGACTTTTACATAAAGCAAAGAAGGCAGGCATCAGAACACCTGTTGTGTTGGAAGTAGGTGATGATTTTATAAGAATGGAGTTTGTTGAAGGAAGAAAGGCAAGAGGTTTTGAGTTGGAGTTGGGCAAAATACTGGGCAAGCTTCATAATGCTGATATTGTGCATGGTGATTTTACTCCGAATAATGTTATTTACAGCAAAGGGTTTGTTGTTATTGACTTTGGCTTAGGCTTTGTTTCAAAAAGGATTGAAGATAAGGCTGATGATGTTGTAACTGCTCTTTACTCTGTTGAAAATAGAGGCAAGTTTTTAGAAGGTTATAAACAAACATGCAAGGATGCAGATGAAGTACTTAATAGGGTAAAAGCAATATTAAAGAGGGTGAGGTATGCTTGAAGGGGATTAAAGAATTTATGAGCTGCAATATTTACCTGTGGGTTTAACCTCAATACCTTTTTCAATTGCTCTTTTTATAGGCGGTTGAGTAAATTCTGATTGAGGAAGGTATTCTCCAAGCTGGCGAAGGAGATTGACTACTTTACTAACCTTTTTGGTTTGCTCCCATTGAG
>JALVSQ010000033.1 GCA_027024255.1 Microcaldota archaeon | reverse complement strand
ATCTTGTTTATTAAATCAATCAGGCTCTCTTCTTTGGTTATGGTTGCATTTACTTTTTTCCAGCCTTTGTTTGTTATGTAAACATAGACAGGCTTGTTTAACCCAATTATAGCTATTTCCTCAATTGAATCATCTTTGATTAAATCATCTATGAAGTAAAGGCCGTAGATATGCCTTAATGCCATCTCAACAAGGTATGTTTCCTGTTCTTTATCTATGTAAAACCCTTCTTCATCAGCCACCCTTAGCAGAACCTCTTTCAACTTCTTTTTAACATCTTCAATGCTTTTAAATTCTTCAATCCTGCTTATCTCTCTGAACCTTTTTTCTATCTCCACAATTAAGAACTCCTCTTCTTCACTGAGCAGAGGCAGGTTTAATTTGTACTCTCCTTCCCTTAATATTCTCCAGCCAAGCACATTAATACTTATGGGGGAAATTATTATAAAAATAAGGCGTTAGGTTTAATAACCCAAAATTCCAATTTAATGAACTATATGAAAATAGGCATTATATCTGATACTCACTTTGGCCACCCAAGGTTTGAGGAGGATGCATTAAAGCAGGGCAGAGAAGGTCTGCTTATGCTTGCAGAAAGGGCGGATGTTGTTCTTCATGCTGGTGATTTTTTTGATGTAAAAGTGCCTTCATTTAACACACTTCATAGTGTTATTTCCATATTAACGGAGTTCTCTAAACACAAAAAACCTTTGATAGTTGCAAGGGGCAATCATGAGAGGAGGAGTAAGGACCTTGTTGACTCCCTGAAGCTTCTCAGCTCTGTTGGTCTGTTGATTTATAAAAACTGGGAGGTGGTTTCTTTCACCAAAGGTGGAGAAAAAATAAATGTGCTGGTTGTGGGGAATGTGCCTGATGAAGATGCAAGAGGAGTTATAAACATGGCATATCAACAGAATAAGCATTTGCTCAAAGATGGCTTCAACATTCTTTTGATTCACCAGGAAGTGAATGAGTACTCTTCTCTATTTAATGAAAGATATCTAAGCATCGGGTTTTTGAAAAGTTTGGACTTTGATTTAGTTGTTAATGGGCATATTCATAAAAGGTACATTTCTCCTGATTTCATAATACCCGGGAGTACAGTTGCAACCAAACTAAGCGAGGAAGAGTTGAACCAGCCAAGAGGAGTTGTTTTGTATGATACAAAGACAAGAGAAGCAGAAGAGATAATCCTCAATCAAAGAAAGGGGATTTACATATCCAAAAGATTTTCAAATGCAGGTATTAAAGAAGTGAATGAATTTATTGTTCAGGAGTATTCAAAAAATAAGAGAAAGTATGGAAACATTCTTATGAAGATAAAGCTTATGGGCACATTAAAAGAAGGCCTTTCTCCTTCTGACATTATAGTTCCAGATATGCCGTATCTCTTCATAGATAACCAGCTTAATAAGGCAAGAATAGATGTAAAAATAAATGAGCTCAGGGAATTGAGGGATAAAAAGCTAAGTGTGAAGGAATTTATAGAGAAGAAATTAGTAAGTTATTTAAATGGGAAGATGAAGGTATTAAAGCCTGTTGAGCTATACGACGAACTTCTTGAAAAGGATGTGGATGATGTTTTAGAGGGATTGATATGAAGGTAATTATAGCATTAGATGATTATGAGGACATATTTGATGATTTTGATATAAGGCCCTATTCTCAGAGGAGCATCTCAACTGATTTTATTGAGGAACTCCACAGAAGGTTTAATGCTGTTGAATGCAATAAACCCACCCTTATTCTTACACTCCCTAAGAAAAACAGGATAAAGAAAGATGAGAAGATAATCAAGAAAAGACTCATCGAGTTTTTTAATGCAAAGTTCAGATACTATCAGGTGAAGCTTAAAAGCACATGGCTTAGAATATTTACATTCATACTTTTAGGTGTTCTTTCGCTAATTTTGTCTTTGTATGTGGAGCATTACAGCATCGCTCTTTCAGATTACCTTTTTATAGGTGTTTACTTCTTTACATGGGAAGGCCTTGATACATTTATTTACTCTTATCCGCGAATAGAGAAGAAGTTAAGGATATATAAGTGTGTTAGTGGCTCAATAATTCAGTTTGATGATGAAGAAAGATATGAATAAAAATATTTTCCACTTATTATAACAACTATGCCTTCATTACTAAGGAAGTTTGGGTTGGCTAAGAGGCTTACAAATAAAGAGAAGAAGCGGATATTTACGAAGTTGTTTGAGTTTGCTAAGGGTGATGTTGAAAAGAGGTTTAATGTAAGGGTCCCTCTAAAAGTGTTTTTCTCCAAAAAGGACCTTGGTCATTACATTGCAAGAGAGAACCATAGAGAAGTAGAGGAACTTGAAAAAATATTAGGGTTGCCAAGAGGGTGGGGGGAAGAGGCAATAGCCATGTTCTTTTCCTTAACTCTCCTGTTTCCCAGGAGTAGTTTTTCTGTTGAGGCCGATGGAGTAATTCTGAACCTTGATTCTATTCAACCATCATCTAAAAAGAAGCTCAAAGGAGAAGAAAAGGTTGTCAATTGGGTGCTGGAAGCAGATATAACTGCCTTGAGGCTCATTTTTAGAGCTTTGCCTTCAGAGATAAAGGAAATTCTGACACTTGAAGAGCTGGTAAATCAACATAGTGTGAGTGGTTTAATTGATGTTTTAGAGATGCTGAGAGCAGAGGGCCTTGTGAAGAAAGAATACATTCCTCAGGAGCTGAAAGTGAGGCTTTTGAGAATGCTATGATACACATATTTTTATAACTTTCTTTCCACTAACTTTGAATAGGTGAAAGTATGAGGTGGTATCTTTTTCAGGAAAGCCTGCCGAGGCTGTAAACCTTAGTCTTAGGGATAAACAACTGATTTCTATGTGGTTGTCGGGTCTTTCTTTGAGACAGATATCTAAGTATTTAGGCATAAGCCATATGACTGTTAAGAGAAGAATAGATAAGTATGTAAAGATGGGTTTAGAAGTAGAGCTCAATTCATAGGTTTTTAAACCAAATTATTCATTTTTTAATGTGAAGGTCAAAATTTATTATAACAAATCAGTTCACGAGAATGCCGCTATTTACTACGAGTTAGCAAAGAAGTACAGGAAGAAGGCAGAAGGAGCAAGAAAAGCGCTGGAGGAGCTTGAAGAGAAGATTAAAAAAGCTGAAAAAGAAGAGGAAAAGAAAAAAGAAGAGGAAGAAATAAAAACAAAGGTTCTAAAGCAGGGTGAATGGTATGAGAAGTTTCACTGGTTCTTTACATCAAACAATAGGTTAGCAATAGGAGGAAAAAACGCTCAGCAGAATGAAATTCTTGTAAAAAGATATATGAATGAGAAGGACCTATTTTTTCATTCCCAGATATACGGTGGAAGTGCTGTTATATTGAAGGAGGGACTTAATGCTGATGAAAGGGAAAAATTGGAGGTAGCTCAGTTTGCAGCATGTTTTTCAAGAGCCTGGAAAGAAAACATTACATCTGCTGATGTGTTTGCAGTTAAAAAGCATCAATTGACAAAGCATACTAAGGAAGGTACTTTAAAGACAGGTGGTTTTGGAGTTGAGGGCAAAAAAGAGTGGTTCAAAAATGTGCCCTTGAAGTTGAAGGTCGGTTTAAAAGAGGGAAAGCTATGGGTTCTTCCAGCATTATCCAAAGCAAAGCTTGAAAACACTTTCTACTTAAAACCAGGAGGTAAATTAAAGAAGGGAGAGTTAGCTAAGAAATTATCGAAGATATTTAGGATTCATCCTGATGTGTTTTTGGAAAGACTCCCTTCAGGAAGGTTTTACATGGTGAAAGAATGAGGTTGTTTATAGGTGTTCCTTTGCCAGATGGGTTGAGGGAAAAGGTGTTTGAGATAGCAAGAGAGCTTGACAGACAAGGAATAAAGCTTGTGCCAAAAGAAAACCTTCATATAACCCTTAGTTTTTTAGGAGAAGTTGGAGATGTAGATGGAGTTAAATCGAGAATGAAAGACATTCCCTCCTCTTTATTCAGGATTGAAGGAGCAGGTGTTTTTCCCGGCCTTAATTACATAAGAGTTGTATGGCTAGGAGTGAAAGGCGGAGAAAACATGGTTGAGGAATTAAAACACAGAGGTTTTGATGTCAATGATGTTTTACATGTTACAATTGCAAGGGTAAAAGGAAAGCCTAACAAGAAAGCCATTAAAGAGTTTGTAGAATCTGTTGGCTATGTCGGGGAGTTTGAAGGTTATGCCTGCTTATTCCAGAGTATTTTAATGAAGCCAAATCCAAAGTATGTTAGAATATATCCATGAGTGTTTCTACAATTCTGTCAATGAAGTACATCACTTCATCAATCAACTCAGAGATTATAGAAATGTAATCATAGCCAAGGAAGTAGGAAAATAAAGAAATTGCAATGAATGTTAATGACAGAGGATACATTAAGTAAAATAAAATTTTTGCCATTACAAACAAAGGCCTATTTTCGGTTGCATGGGTAACTAATAAAATCACGGAAGTGATGATGAGAAGGTAGGTGTATGCGCTGTATTGGGTAATGACAATTGTAAGGAGATAAGCTAGGACAATATTTGCAATTAACTGCACTCCTTCACCCATTCTTTCAATTCTTTCCCATAAAGATACAAACAAATATGTTGGTAACATGATAACTGAGTTTATTGCAGTATCCAGGTTGTAACTGCTGAACTCAACATCTTTTTTTGATGGCATCATTGCAGGAAGAAGAATAAGAAAGAGGAGAAACACAACTGCTTTATCCACAAGCATATAATCATAAATGAGCTGAGCAAGGAGCATCATAACCAGGAAAGGAGCAATGCCTATTATCTTTATTACAATTCCATCTATACGTCCTTTTACCTTTACCTGTCCTAGCAGGTCTGTTTTTCCAAATATGTTTAGAAGGTTAACACCCACTATCTTCATTCCTGCTAAAACAGCCGCTGTTAGATGAGAAAGCTCGTGAAGAGGAGTAAACATAAAAAGCAAAAAGTTTTTTACCTTTGAATACATGAGGCATTTTTGAGCAAAGGTTTTTAAAAAAATAATGCATACAGAGAAAATATGCTTGAATATGTGAAAAGGTTTTTCAGGAATTTAAGAGGTTTGTTAAGCAAGGAGGGTATTGTTTTTATCCTTTTTGGTCCCATACTCGCAGGCGTTCTTACAGGTATTATTATAGTACCTGCTGAGATGATAGCCAGAGTAGTTGGTTTTATTCTTTCACTCGCGTTATCTGCTTTTGCAATACTCCCCTTGCTCATAAGCTTTCTCATCGGCTTGATCATTGGCCTTATACAGCTTGCTGTTAGCGCATTTACAGCTGTCTACATTGTAAAGCTTGCGAGATTTTATTTATCAAAGGACCTTTCTTTAAGCAGTTTGAAGAGTGCATTTAAAAGGGCATTTAAGAGATGGTTTGTGGCCCTCAAATCATACATAATTCTTGTGATTGTTAGTGCATTAATTTTCATTCTTGGTTCTATTTTGGGTTTTATCCCGCTTGGTTTGTGCCTTGCCCTTAATATAAAAGGAGCAATACTCATTCTAGCTTTTCTGGTTGGAGCCCTAACTCTTATTTTATTCAGCATATTTGTATCAGTTGTTTTCTGGCCTTTAAACTTTATCATAGAAGGCACAGAGATAAAGAGTGCATTCTCTGTTATAAAGAGGGCGTTTTCAATGGGCAAAGCAACATTCCTCAAAGCGTTTGAAGTACTTGCCTCAGAGTTTTTGCTTAAATTTATCCCACTTGCTTTATCACTCCTTGTGCTATTTGGTATCTTTGCTCTGTCCTTTTCTTCAATTGCTTCATCACTTAAAGAAAACCCTGACCTTCTGCTGGCTGCATTCATGGGTATAGGGGGTCTTGGCTTACTTGCATTCATATTTTCTCTTATATTTGTTATTATTCTTTCTCTATTTGCTTCTTCAGCTTCAACAGTCACACTGCTTGAACTTTATGATGAGATGAAGCAATCATTTTTAAGTTGAACGCTCTATTAGGCTATTGGTGTTTAACATGCTTGAGAAAATGAAAACAGGCATTGCTGGACTTGATGAAATGCTTGAAGGGGGCATTCCCAGGAGAAGGCATGTAGCCATATATGGAGGGCCAGGAACAGGTAAAACAACCCTTGGTTTTGAGTACCTGTATAGAGGAGCAAAGATGGGTGAGCCGGGCCTTTATCTGACTCTTGAAGAAGGTCCAGAAGACATAATTGATAATATGAAGAACCAGTTTAAGGCTCTAACTGACATTGATGAGTTAATTGCCAATCAGAAATTGTTTATTGAAGCACCAAACGATTACACTGTCGATGCCATTGTGAAAATCCTTGAAACGAGAATAATAGAGAACGATGTTGTTAGAGCAGTTATTGATTCTGCTACAATGGTTAAGGCAATGTTTGAAACAGAGGCTGAATATAGAAAAACAATGGTTGAGTTCTTCAATTTGCTTAAGAATCTTGACTGCAATACATTCCTTTTAGTTGAGGCTGAAACATCCGAAAGGACAAAGATAAGGTTTGAAATTGAACATTACATTCTTGATGGAATTATAAACCTTTACAGTCTGGACAAAGGAGATCACAGGGTAAGAGCTTTGGAAATATTTAAGATGAGAGGAACGAATCATTCAAGAGATTTAGTTCCTTTTAAAGTTACTCCTTCTGGTGTTAAGGTTTATGTTGGCGAAAAGGTATTCTGAGGGAGAATATGTATAATCATAAAGAAGTAGAAGAAACCATACTAAAGTTCTGGAATGATGAGAAAGTTTATGAAAAGGTTAAGAAGTTGAGGAAAAAAGGAGCTCCTTACTACTTTGTGGATGGACCTCCCTATGTTACAGGAGATATACACCCAGGAACTGCATGGAACAAGACAATAAAGGATGCAATTATAAGGTATCATAGAGGAACAGGGAAGAATGTTAGAGACCAACCGGGCTTTGATACGCATGGCTTGCCTATTGAAGTGAAGGTTGAGAAATTACTCAACATTAAGAATAAAGCAGAAATAGAAAAGATAGGCATTGAGAGGTTCATTAAAGAATGTAAAAAATTTGCTGATAAGTACATAGGCTTGATGACTCAAAGGTTTAAAAGACTTGGTGTATGGATGGATTGGGATAATCCATACATCACATATAAAGATGAATACATAGAAAAAGCATGGAAAACGATGAAGAAAGCATTTGAAAAGAATGTGCTTAAAGAAGGAGAATATGTTCTACCTTATTGTTATAGATGTGAAACAACACTGGCAAATTATGAATTAGAGTATGGAGAGGAAGTTGACCCAAGTATATTTGTTAAGTTTAAGGTAAAAGGAGAGGAGAATACTTACCTTATCATATGGACAACAACGCCATGGACGCTTGTTGCGAACCTTGGTGTTATGGTTCATCCCAACTATGAGTATGTTAAGGTTAAGGTTGATGATGAGTTCTGGGTTGTTGCGAAGGAAAGACTTGAGTTCTTGATGGAAAAAGTGGGTAAATCAGGCATTGTTGTTGCTGAATTTAAGGGTAAAGAGCTTGAAGGCAAAGAATATGAGCATCCCTTTCAGGATTTGATAAATAAGGATTTTAATAGAAAGGTCCTTTTGACAGACCAGTTTGTTACGCTGGAGGAGGGAACAGGTCTTGTTCATATGGCTCCTGGTCATGGTCCTGAGGACTTCGCTGTTGGAAAAATTTATGGAATTGAACCGTTCAGCCCTGTTGATGAGCATGGAAACTATACTGATGAAGCAGGAGCATTTAAAGGAATGAATGTTAGAGAAGCAAATGAAAGGATCATATCTGTTTTAAAGGAGAGAGGAAACCTCATTTACAGGGAAAAGGTCAGGCATAGATATCCTCATTGCTGGAGGTGTAAAACACCTTTGATTTATGTAACAACAAAGCAATGGTTCTTTACAATCACTGATTTCAAACAGAGTATGTTGAAGGAGATTGATAATGTTAAATGGTCTCCTGAAATGGCTATGACAAGGTTTAAACTCTTTGTTGAAAATGCTCCCGATTGGTGTATAAGCAGGCAGAGATACTGGGGGATTCCTTTGCCTATATGGAAGTGTAAGAATGGGCATATTCATGTTGTTGGAACAAAAGAGGAACTTGAAAAATTAAGTGGAGTTAAGGTTAAGGAGCTCCACAGGCCTTATGTTGATGAAATTACATTTAAGTGTCCTATATGCAAAGGGGAAATGCATAGAGTTAAAGATGTTCTTGATGTGTGGTTTGATTCTGGAAATGCAGTTTGGGCTTCTTTAAGTGAAAAGGATGAGAAGGAATATGGGGATGTTGCTGATTTGATTATAGAGGGACAGGACCAGATAAGAGGGTGGTTTTATTCACTCCTTGGCTCAGGGATTATTTATTACGGGAAAAGCCCTTACAAAGCAGTTATGATGCATGGGTTTTTTGTAGATGAGAAAGGAGAGAAAATGAGTAAAAGCTTAGGCAACTTTGTTCCTGTTGATGAATTTTTAGAGAAGTATGGAGCGGATGCATTCAGACTTTTTGGTATGAGCAGCACCATATGGGAGGATTTAAAGTTTAACTGGAATGAGCTAAAAGAGGCCAAAAACGACCTTAATATTCTTTACAACCTTGTGACATTCATAAAGAGAAATTACAGGCATACCTCAACTGTTAGTCTGGAAGTGGAAGACAGGTGGATACTTTCCAGATTGAATGAGGTTGTAGCTACTTACCACAAATCGTTTGAAGAGTTAAAACCACATATAGCCGTTAGAGCTCTCAGACAGTTTATTGTTTACGATTTCAGTCAGTTTTATATGAAGATAGCAAAGGCCAGGATTGCTGAAAAGAGGAATGAAGAGGCAGCAATTCACACTATATACACTGTTCTGCTAAATGCATTACTTTTATTCTCTCCAGTCACTCCTATGATTGCTGAATATCTCTATCTCTCATTCTTCAAGCAACATGAAAAGGCTGATAGCATATTCATGCTTAACTTACCCACTTCAAATCCAGAGCTCATAGATAAGGTTCTGGAGAAGAGAATGGAAGTTGTAAAATCAATTGTTTCATCTGCATTAAAGATAAGGAATATGGCTAAAATAAAGGCAAGATGGCCGCTCAGAACGCTTTACTTTAAACCCAGCAACGGTTACAGCATCAAGAGATTTGAACCTCTTATAAAATCACTGGTTAATGTAAAGGAAGTTAAGGAAGAGGAAGGAGGTGATGTTAAAGATAGTACAGAATATGGCATTGTTGGATTAACCACTTCTCTGGATAAAGAGCTTTACAATGAAGGCATTGCAAACGAGATTATAAGAAGGATTCAGCTTATGAGGAAAGAAAAGGGCCTCCTTGAACATCAAAAGATAGAGGTTTCTATTCACCTGCCTGACGAATTTAAGGAAGCATTCGAGCAACACAGGGATAGAATCAGCAGGAGGGTTAATGCCATCTCATTTAAGTCTGGCAAAGAAGGTAAGCCCTGGAAGATAGATGGAAAAGAAGTTTATCTGAATATTGTGGTTGTATGAGTTTTTATTACCTTCTTGCTTTAATAATACTTTCGGCCATCTTTTCTTCAAGCGAAAGTTCCTTAATCTCTATAACAAAAGGTAGAGCAAACGCTTTAGCAAAGAAAAGATGGGGCTGGATAATCAAGAAGTTAAAGGATGAGCAGGATAAGGCTGTGATAAGCATACTTTTGGGCAATAATCTGGTTAATATAGGGGCCACTGCATTAGCCACAGAAATAGGTCTCCAGCTTTTCAAGGATTTCAGCATTGCTCTTGTTACTGGAATTATGACGCTTGTCATCTTAACATTTGGCGAGGTTATTCCTAAAATAATTGCAACTGCCTACGCTGAAAAGTATCTATTGCTTGTAGGTCCTTTTCTTTACATCTGGTATTTGATTTCAACTCCTTTTGTTGTTCTTTACCATTCTTTAACTTCATTTATCAAGTCTTTTCTTGGTAAAGAAGAACCTCTTGTTACAGAAGATGAGCTTGAGGAGATGATTAAAATAGGAGCAAAGGAGGGAGAAATTGAGAAGAGCGAAAGGGACATTATATTAAGTGCCATAGAACTTTCAGATACAACTGCTGAGGAGGTTATGATACCAAAGGACAAGGTGTTTGCTGTTGATGAAAACACAACAATTGAAGATTTGCTTAAAAAAATGAACAAGGAAGGAAAGTACTTTACAAGAATACCCATTTACAAAGAGAGCATTGATAAGATTACAGGCATTCTACACATAAAGGAGCTTACAAAAGTAGTTGGGAAAAAAGGATGGAAGAAAAAGAAAGTAAAGGAGATTGCCCACAAGCCTTTGTTTGTTTCTGAATACACTCCTCTGACATCTATTCTGGATAAGATGAAGAAAGAAAAGCTGTTGATAAGCGTTGTTCTTGATGAGAGGGGTTTAGTTTCAGGCATTCTTACACTGGAGGATATACTTGAAGAGTTAGTTGGAGAAATCTACGATGAGTTTGACAGGGTTAAAAGACATATATGGAAAACAAAAGACAATGCATTCATTGTTGATGGCTCTTTAAGCATTTATGAATTATGTGAAAAAACAGGTATTTGCATAAATGATGAATCAGTTGTGAGCATTGCAGAGTATGTGCTTAAGCATGTGAAGGACGTGCCAAAGGAAGGCATGCAGTTCTCTGATGGCAATTACTTTTTTGAAGTAAAGAGAGTTGTTGACAACAAGGTTGAGAGAGTCAAAATAAAGAAAATTTAAAAATGTTCAATTTGTAAAGTAGTTGGGTGGTCAAATGTCAAAAAAAGAAATAAACCTAATGGTTGAAGGTGGAAAGGCAACAGCAGGACCTCCGCTGGGACCAGCATTAGGTCCACTGGGTATAAATGCAGGACAGGTGGTTGCAAAGATAAATGAGATGACAAAATCATTTGCAGGTATAAAGGTTCCTGTTAAAGTTATTGTTGATACATCCACAAAAGAGTTTGAGATAGAGGTTGGCTCACCACCTGTGGCAGAATTAATAAAAAAAGCAGCAGGCATTGAGAAAGGGCATGGAAAGGCATGGAGAGAAGGTAATGCAGGCAACATAACATTTGATAAAGTTGTTGAAATAGCAAAATCAACAATAGGAAAGGGATTAGATGGATTAAAAGGAAGGGTTAAAGAGGTTGTGGGAACCGCAAAGAGCATGGGTATTACAATTGATGGAAAGGAGCCAAAGGTTGTTGAAAAAGAGATTGAACAGGGAAAATACGACTCTTTCCTGGCGGAAACATGAAAAAACTTGTTTTTTTAATTCTTTTAATTTCATTAACCTTTTCCTGGGAAATCCAGCTGCCTGAGGCTGTTGAATTTGGGGGTCAACCTTATGGTTCAAACTATGTTGTTTTTGCAAGTAAGACGACACTTTATTTAGTCAATGTGCACAATGGGAAATTTTTATTCATCAACTTAGGCAAAATTACAGGGCAGCCAGTAGTTGTTGATAAGGATATATTTATTCCTACAGGCCATTCAATAACAAGGGTTTATTATACTTCCTCGCTTCAAAAGGTGAGCCTTCCTGTACAGCTACCTCCATCCATGGCTGATGAAGAGCTTAACATTACAGGCCTTTATTATATAGGAGCTAATAAGTTCGTTTTAAATGACACAAAGATGTATGTTGTTGAGTACAGGAAAGGTGAGAGTGCGTTTTCCATTGTTGATGAGGTTGAAGAGAAAGGAGATGTTGTGCTAACAAAAAGAGGGAGCTTTCTTCTTGTGAATGCCAGGGGGATTTATTTTTACGATTTGAAGAAGTACATTGAGATAAACAGCGTTACTGATGTTTTAACAACTCAAAATGCCATATATGTTGGAGATGGGTTGGGAAATATCTATAAAGTAACTTATGATGGAAGGATAAGCAGAGTCTTATTTTTAGGAGGTTCTGTAAATGCGATTTACGATTCACTTGTTAGTTTAGTTGTTTCAACCACAAAAGGCACATTCAAAGTTGATAAAAACATTCAGGATTTTATGAAACTTGATAATGTAAATACAGGAGCTATAACCCATGTATTTAAGAATAACAACTTTTACATTCTTTTGAATTCACAGAAATTATTTATTTTATCAGGCCAGGGCATTGTTCTTGAAATGCCTGTTGAGGGATTCAGCACAGCAGGGGCAAATGATGCCAGTGTTGTTTTAGCAAAAGGACACCTACTAAAAGGCATTGATGCCTCTCAAGGATGCGTTATCCTGAGCCCAGAGAATTACGAGAAAGTTGGTTATATTCCTGTTGTTGTTAGGGGAAGAAGCTTTGGAATAAATGGATTGCCTGTAGTTCAGCTGAGGTTTAACAAAGCTGAGTGGATAAATATAGGAAATAAAAACGAGTGGTCTTATACGCTTGACCCCAATGATTTTGAATTTGGATTGATTCTGATTGAATGTGGAGTAAATGGAAAAACATTCAGCTCTGTTGTTCTTGAAAGAGTTGAAGATTTACCAAAGAAGAGGTTTGTTATAACATTCCCTGATAAAATAGTGGAGGGTCAAAAAACGACCTTTCATGTTAAAGATGAATTTGGAAATGCTGTTGAGGATTATGTTGTTTTGATAGGTAAAAGCAAGTACATAAGGAAAGTAGGTTCTTTCACGATAACATTCAAATCCCCTGGTGATTACACATTGGTGTTCAAGAAACCGGGCTTTGAAGATAAGGAGATTAAGGTGAAGGTTGAGAGTAAACTACCTTTAATTCAAATAATAGCAGGCATTGTTATCCTGGCAGGCATATACCTCATTTTAAAGAAGGCAAAACTGCTAAAAGGTTTTTAAAACATTTTATTGAATACATTTCTATGTTTAAGTTTAGGAAAGTTAAGTCTAAAAGCTTTCACATACCTTTTTTCAACAGGTTTAAGGAAGTGACAGAATCTGATAAGGAGGTATTAAAGAATCTGGGAAAGGAAAGGATTACAGTTATAGCATTAGATGATTATGAGGACATATTTGATGATTTTGATATAAGCCCTTATTATCTTAGAAGAATATCAAACGATTTTAAAGAAGAGCTAATGAGGAGGCTAAAGGAAGTAAATGGAGATGGGAAGCTTCATATCATCCTTACCGTTCCCCAATCTTTAAGAAAAATGAGTACAGAAGCAGAAGTTCATAAGAGGTTGCATTTTTTTGTTAATCATGAATATGAAAAAATAAGGAAAAAGTTTATTTTTTCTTTGATGAAGAGTATTGCCTTCCTCACTCTTGGGCCTGCCTTTTTAGTCACTTCTTATCTGCTCAGAAAAGCCCACTTAGTTTCAGAGTATTTAATGGTAGGCGTTTATTTTTTTACATGGGAAGGTCTTGATTCATTAATAGATACATTTTCAAACCTTAAAGTTAAGCTGAATATGTACAAAACATTAAAAAACTCCAGAATATCTTTTCTTTCTGAGGAAACTTTTGAGAAATTAGAGGTGTCTATGTATGGAAGGGGTAATATTGGCAGCAGGTAACGGTGAAAGGCTCTGGCCCTTAACAGCAACAAGGCCAAAGCCCATGATAAGGATAATGGGAAGAACAATAATAGAAAGGATAGTTGAAGGCATTAAGCCTATCACAAACAAGATATTTGTTGTGACCAATGGCAACGGTTTGTTGAGAGAGCATCTAAATGAATTATCATTGAAGTACAATGTTGAAATAGTACCTGTTGTGCAGAAAGAGGGCAAAGGAACTGCTGTGGCTGTTGAGAGCGTTAAGGATTACGTTAGCGATGTCTTTGTAGTTGCATCAGGTGACCATGTTCTCGATACAAGCATTTACAGGGACATTGTTAATTTTAGTAAAGGAGAAAACACAATTACTGTTAAGTTTGTTGAGGAACCAGAGCTTTACGGTGTTGTTGATGTTGAAGAGGGAAGAGTTGCTTCAATAGAGGAGAAACCCGAAAATCCAAAAACAAATCTAGCTAATATAGGCATATATGTGTTTAACTCCTCAATATTTGATGAAATTAAAGATATTAAGGTCTCAAAAAGAGGTGAAAAGGAAATAACAGATGTTTTGAGGGGAAAGAAAGTATTTATCACAGCAAAGAAGTGGCTTGATGTGGCTTATGGGTGGCATGTTTATGATGCTTTTAAGCTATTGTTTGATATGGAGAAGGAAAGGATAGACGGAGAAGTTAAAAATACTGATATAAAAGGAAAGGTAATAATTGAGAAAGGAGCTGTTGTTGAAAACAGCGTTGTTGAAGATTCTTATATAGGCAAAGATGCTAAAATAGGGCCCTTTGCTTATATCTCAAAATCATGTGTTGAGGAAAAGGCAGAAATAGGAGGTGCTACATCTTTGAGAAGGTCTGTTTTTGGCAAAGGTTCAAAAGCCAAGCATCTATCTTACATAGGAGACAGCGTTATTGGTGAAGGAGTTAATTTTGGTAGCTCAACTCAGCTTGCAAACCTGAGGTTTGATAATAAGCATGTTAAAGTAAAAACTAAGAAAGGTATTGTTGATTCAAAAAGAAGAAAGTTAGGAGCCATTGTAGGAGACAATGTAAAGTTTGGTGTTAATGTTAGTGTGATGCCAGGAACGCTTATAAAGCCTGATGCATGGGTCATGCCGAACTCTCTTATCAAATCAAATATTGACTAAGGTGGTAAAATAAAAAGGCTTATTGTTGGTGTTGACCCCGGAATTTATACCGCTATCGTCATTTTAGATTTGAAGGGAAATGTTGTTGCTACGAATGTTTCAAAGGAAATGGGGGAGGAGAACGCAGTTAGTTACATAATGCAGTTTGGCAAACCCATAATAATTGCCACGGATGTTTCTATTGTTCCTCATTTTGTTGAGAAGCTATCAGCCATATTCAATGCTAAGCTGGTTAAGCCACCAAAGGATATTCCCGTTTCTCGAAAAGAGGAGATAGAGCTTAAAGACCCCCATCTCAGGGATGCCATGGCTGCTGCTCTTTATGCTTACAGGCACTATGAGAATGTGTTCAGGAGCATTGATTCCAAGCTGATGAGTGAAGAGGAAAAAGAGTTGATGAAGGAGAATATTGTATTTGGAAGGAAGAGAAAACAAAGCAAGGTTAATTCAAGAAAGAAAGTGAAGAAAAAAAGGCTCAGAAAAACAAATAAGCCAAAAAAGGTTTTTGATGTTAAAGAATACATTGCTCAACTCAAGGAAGAAATAAGGGAGTTAAGAAGGGAAAATGCTAAACTCAAATCCTACTTAAAGGCATATGAGAGATTGCTAATCAAGAAGGAGAAGAAGGCCGATGCATAAAGGCAGGATATATGTTAGTATAGTATAAACCTCCTTTTTAAAGTATTTGAGTTCCTTCTCAAAGGCCCTTGATTGTGCAGTTGCAATGCTTATTAATGCAGCTGACAGAGGAAGGAGCATCTCCCCAATAAGGAAGTCAGCTTCCTCAAGCAATGATTTTTTTATTATGATGAATCCTATGATGAGAAGGAATACTCCTATGTATATATGCGCCTCTTTTATACCTCTGTCTTTTAAATAATAGTAGGGCACTTCCAATATCGAAATAAGAGAAGTAAATGCAGCAACAAAAAGAAGGGCAAAGAAGGCAAAGCTGACAAGGCCTCCAAAAGGAACCACATACACTATATCAACTATTGCCTTAAACGCTAAATCAATACCTCCAGCTATGTTCATGTTTGAGTAGTTTAGTATTCCATGGACTATTCCATAGGCTGAAAAAGCTATGAGTGTGTCTCCAAGGAATAAGAGTAAAGCAATATTTCTAATGCTTTGATGCTTTTTTGCATGTGAGCCATAGACAATCATTATGCCCATGCCTGCTGAAAGAGAAAATATGGACTGGCTTATTGCATCTAACCACATTCTTTGATTTAAGAAGTTAGGTAAGTTTATTTTCAAAAAAAGCCACGAAGTCTCGTTTAAAACAAATATAACATAAAGGAGAAGAGCCATTACAAGCACGAATAACAATGGCATCATCACTCTCACGATTTTTTCAATTCCTTTTTTTATGCCGAGCGATATTGTGTAAATGGTTATTATGGATATTATGATAAACAGGCTGAGATTATAGGTAGAATCAAAGAAATCTTTAAACTGAGGATAGAAAGCAGGATGGCTTAATGCATAGCCAAGTGTTGTTGCTGTAAGAGGAGCGTAGTAAGTGGAAAGTAGAAGGGTTGCTATTGAGGCAATTAATGCTGCTAATGAGCCAAGAAAAGGCATTGATTTTTTTAGAGGTTTTAGTATATTGCCCTTTACCTTCCTTCCTACTGAAAGTTCAGATATCAGCAAAGGGACTGAGAATAACAAAGAGACAAGCAGATAAGCTATGAAGAACTCTGCTCCATATTTGCTTGCTATGTAAGGGAACCTCCATATATTTCCTAAACCAACGGCTGAACCAAGACCTGCTAAAACAATACCTATTTTTGAGAATTTATCCTTCATCTTCAACCCTGTATGTTAAGTTAATATTTACAGATGTATTGTCCTGAAGAGGTATTACAACAAGTGCTGCTCCACTGGGCAAAAACCCTGCGTAACTCATATGGGTTGATGTATTCCTCCAGATTTCTGAATGAGGCATTAAATCTGCAATGGCTTTTGCATCTTCCCTTTTTGGCACGATAATTGCTTTTATATCTGCACTGGCTTTTAACTCAACATTTACAGTTGAACCCTGAAATCCTTCTGGAATTAACTCCACCAAATAAAGTTTGTCCTTTGATGTATTTGAGAGGTTTTTTGTTATGGTTGGAGAAGCATATAGAGAAGTTATGTAACATTTTCCTTTTTCACAATAAACACCAACACCCAAAAGTGAGTATTTGTTTGATAGCATAGTTGCTTTGTGAGGAGGACTATCCATCCAGAGCTCTATTACCTTATCAACCACAGGATAATCTTTTTGATTGTATTCTATAAAGGCAAGGTTTTCACCAACAGATGGGTAAAGAATACCGTTTTTCTTTAACCTCCCAAGGGCATCAAGCCCTGTATAAGGGTCAACATGGGCAAAGAAGTTGTATGTTAGCATCCTTTTAGAGTAGTTTCTTGCCACATAGCAAAGGGATGTATCAAGTGTTAATGGTTTAGCTCCATTCTTTATCCTTACTTCATTTATTTTTTTCACTAATTCCTCCTCTATGTTGCTTATATTTATTTTATAATTCACATCATGACCTTTGAATGACACTATCTCTATGTACTTTACTTTTTTACCTTCTTCAATGTGTAAAGGGGTTGATGTAATATTGCTTAAATAAAATATCCCAAGACCTGCAAGAACGAGCATTAAAACAAGATTGGCCAATCTCACGAATAAAAAATTGAAGGGAAGGTTTTAAAACTTCATGGAGATGCTACTGGATAAAACCCTGCTCCTAATAATATCTTATTTGAAAACTTATCTGCTTCTTCCGGCTTTACTTTAATGAAGTATGTTGGCCTTTCTTTACTGAACTTAACTTCTCCACTCATATATACCATGACCTTTACTCTTTCTTTTCCTTCTTCATCTGCAAAGACCTCTTTAAAATGTATTGCTTCTTGTCTTGAAACCTCAACCATAGCCCATCCCTTGACACCATCACCATTATTTTCTTCAACTTTAACAACAGTTCTTTCTTTCCAATAGTTCCATAAAACACCGAAGTCTCTTCTTTCCACCTTCATCTTTGTTTTACCTCTCCTCTCTTCTATCTCCTTTACAAAAGGATTCCTCTCAACCATTGGCTCTTTATTAAATGCGTTAAATGGAGGCACTTTTACAACCCTTGATCCTCTAACCTTACCAATTACTCTACCATCTTGCATTTTTATCACCTCGAGCATTACTTAATTTAAGATAGGTTGAGTAGAATTCAGAGAAATAGGTGGGTTCAGTGCAACCGGCAACCACCAGGGATTTCACACCACCCCTTTACCATTTTTACCACCATCTTATAGTTTAATAAATAGGTACCGAAAGGTTTTTAAATATGTGTATAAAATTGGCAAAGTGTTTATTCATTTTTAAATAAATACCTTATAACGCTTCCCATAGGGTCTATTATGTCCTTCCTTTCCTCAATTATTATGGGCAATTCAGTACATCCGAGCACAACAGGTAGCTCTGCTTTTTCAACAACAGGTTTAAGCAATGTTTCAGCATCTTTCAGTCTATTTGCCTTTATTAAGTAAATTGCCTCCATAACTTCTAACATCTCCTCAGGGTAGGTTATCTCAATGCTTAGTTCCTCAGCCCTTTTTTCGTATATCTTTGCTTTTTTGGTGCCCTCTGTTGATAGAAGGAGAAGTTTGTTAAAGCCTCTTTCCTTAGCTTCAAGCAAGGCTACTCTCGGCATATCAACCACAGGCACACTAACTGCCTTTCTAATCTTATCTATGAAGTAATGGGCTGTATTGCATGGCATTGCAATTCTGTCTGCCCCTGCTTTTTCAAGCAGTTTGGCTCCCCTTATTAAATAATTTAATGGATTTTCACCTTTGCCCAGTATATAAGCAGTCCTATCAGGTGTTTTGGTGGCATAGTAAACAATGACCTCAGGATAATCTTGGTCCCTTTCAGCCTTTACATAGCTGTAAAGTTTTTTCAAGAACAGGTTTGTGGCAAGAGGGCCTAAACCTCCCAGTACACCGAGCATGAGGTTGATAAGGCAATTTTGTTTTAAAACCCATATGCACTCTTTTTAAATCATTTCATAAGAGAAAAAGATATGCAGAAGGATATTGAAAGAGTTGTTGATATGCTTGAAAAGAGGATGGACATGGTTGAAAGGGAAATAAGCAGTATAAAGGCATCAATTGAGAATTTAGATAAAAAACTGGACGCTGATAAAGCGGAGCTGGACGGGAAAATAAGCACGCTCCTTAAAGAGATTGCTGAGATGAGAATTAAAGTCTCAGCTTTGAAGCAGGAACTCAACAAAAAAGCAGATATTGAAGTAGCCTCTTATCTTGAAGAAAAAGCAAAGCTGGAGGGATAGCATGGATTTTTTGAGCATTATAGCAATTGCATATGGGCTTGTTTTGGTAGGCATTATTTACAAGATAGTAGAAATAAGTGCTGAGATAAAGAAAATAGGCTCCCTTTACTCAGATGTGAATTATATGGAGAGAAAGGTAGCAAACGTTAAGAAAGATGTTGATGAACTTGTCTCAAACTACGGCTCTTTACCAAAGCTCTCAAAAAGAATAAAGAAAATTGAAAGTTCTATGGTTGATTTGAAGGGCTCAATACTTGAAAGCGAAGGCAAGGTTAAATCAACTGCTGAAGAGGTTGAGAGGCTTAACAATAAGCTAACAGAACTATTTACAATCACCACTCAGTTAGAAAGAAAGGTTGGAGAATTAGAAGGAAATAAAGAGAAGATAAAGGAGATAAGCAAGGCGATTAATGTTATTGATGAGGAGGTTTCAAGACTGAGCTCGAAGATGAATGAGGTTATCGAAGACAATAAAAAAATTGAATCAGATGTTTTGGCAATTACAGATGAAGTCGAGAACATGTCCCTGATAGTTGCAACTTACCAGGATTTTAGAAAAGAATTGATTGAAAGAGTTGATTCCCTTTCATTCTCTTTGAAAGATATGGAGTTAAGGCTCAGCAAACTTGAATCATTTCTTGAATTCATGAAGGATGTTGAAAAGAGTGTTAAGGATGTTAAAGCAAGAATAGAGGCATTTGAATCCACAAGGTCAGCAATATACGAGATGCTTTCAAAGAGCAGGAGCGATATAAAGAAGCTAACCAAACTCATAAGAAACCTGAGGGCTCCTGTTGTTTATTCCATGGTTAAAACACTTCAATCAAATGTTAAGGAGATGGCCAGACAGCTCAATACACTGGACTATGAGCTGTCAGTTGTTAGAGGGAAGTTATGGGAGTTATCCAAGAAGTATGAGGCAATGCTTACACCCTCTGAACTTGATGATGCTATATTTGATGAGGAGATAAGCGAAGCGGTTGATAAAGTTAATAAAATAAAAGAACTCCTCAAAAAGATGAAGTAGGTGAAATAATGCTCTGTGAGATATGTGGGAGGAGAAAGGCGGCTTTTCTTGTTGAGATTGAAGGGGCAAAGCTTTATGCCTGTGCTGTGTGTGCAAAAGGCGGTAAAATAATTGGTAAATTAAGCCAGAAAGAGGAAAAAGTTAAGAGCATTGACAAAAACATTGAAGAGGTTGTTGTTGAAAGAACAGAGGATATAGTTGATGATTATGCTGATAGAATAAGGAAAGCAAGGCAGAGAATGAATATCGAGTTGAAGGATTTAGCTAAGATGTTAAATGAGAAGGAGAGTTTCCTTAAACATATTGAAAGAAGAGAAATGATACCCACTATAAAACTTGCCAAAAAACTGGAGAAAGTTTTGCATATAAAGCTTGTTGAGGAGGTTGTGAGAACTTTAAGCACATCATCAGGTGCAAAGAAAGAGGAGTTTACATTAGCCGACTATTTACAGGGGGAAGAGGATGGGGGTTGATATCTCAGATATTGTTCTAAGGCATGAAAGAAATTTAAACTATTTTAAAGGGAAGAGGCTGGCTCTTGATGCCTTTAACATGCTCTATCAATTTTTAGCGTCTATAAGGCAGTATGACGGCACTCCTTTAAAGGATTTTAAAGGTAGAATTACAAGCCATCTCTCAGGCCTTTTTTACAGGACCCTGAACCTGCTTAAGAATGGTATCAAGCCTGTTTATGTGTTTGATGGAGAACATCCGAAGTTTAAAAGAAGAGAAATTGAAGAAAGGAAAGAGAGAAAGGAAGAGGCAATGTTTATGTATGAGAAGGCAAAGGACCTTGAGTTAAAGGAGCTTAAAACATATGCACAGGCAACATCTAAGCTAACGGCTGACATGGTTGAGGAAAGCAAGGAATTGTTAAAGTCAATGGGCGTTCCTGTTGTTCAAGCTCCTTCTGAAGGAGAGGCTCAGGCAGCCTGCATGGCATCAAAAGGCGTTGTTTATGCAGCTGGCTCCCAGGATTTTGATTCTTTACTTTTTGGTTCCCCTGTGCTTGTTAGAAATCTCAGCATCACAGGAAGAAGAAAATTGCCGAGAAAGGAGGAGTATGTGGTTATCTATCCTGAGGAGGTATTTCTGGATGAGAACCTTAAGCATATGGGCATAGATAGAGAAAGGCTTATAATGATAGGGATGCTTGTTGGCACTGACTTTAATGAAGGAGTCAAGGGCATAGGACCCAAAAAGGCATTGCAAAAGGTTAAGTCTTTCTCATACGCTATGTTTAAACAGTTCATAGAGCAAAAAGACCCTTCGTTTAAAGAAATGGAGGTGGATGATGTGTTTAACTTTTTTATGAATCCACCATGCAGGGATGTTCAACTAAAAGAGGAAAAAATGGATGAAGATAAGATATTCAGGTTGCTTGTTGATGAGCACGATTTCAGCAATGAGAGGGTTAAGAAGGCTGTAAATGAGTTGAAAGAGATAAGGGAGAAATCAAAGCAAAAAAGCCTATCTGAATGGTTTAAATAATATCTTTTAACAAAAGAGGAAATAATATCGTTGCATCTCCAACAACTGTTACGTGCTTTCCTTCCTCACTTATTTTACCCCAGCTTACTGCCTCCTTTGTTCTTGCCCCGCTTAAAGAACCATCCCACTCACTTGCAGTTGTTATGTATATGGCATAGTCAAGTCCCCCTCTTACAACATTCAACCCGATTATGTGATGCTTTGTTATTCCACCTCCTAAGATTACTGCCCCTGTCTTTTCTGCATTTATTGTTATATCAGCTAATTTTTTCATATCCTTTGTTACATCTATGCTGAATTCCTCAAACCTTTGCTTGAAGAAGTATGCGTTTAAGCCTATGGCTGAATCTGTTATACCGGGACTGAATACAGGAATGTTTTTTTCATAAGCAGCTCTCAGGAACGAGTGCCTGTCATGACTATTCTTATATACATATTCAGCATACTCGTTTATCAATTCAGATGGAGCAACAGCATCACCGTACTTCTTCATCGCCTTTTCCATGACTTCATGGCTTATCTCCTCAAACCTGACATACCTATCAGTTGGAACAAATATGTTTCCAATCCTGTTTATGTTTTGTTTATGCAACTCTTTATCATCAACATTAAAAGAGCCTGAGAGATAAGGCATGAACGATTTTATAACATCATGGTCTATTGCCCCACCTGTTGTTACAATTACATCAACAAGCCCAGATCTTATGAATTTAGCAATAAAACCCCTTAAACCGCTTGCCACCAAATTGGCTGTAAAACCAAAGTACAGAACAATCTCTTCCTCCTTCATTTTTTTAAGCAATTCCCTTGCCCTTCCAAGCTCAGTTGCCTGGAAACCTATGAATTTAAGTTCATTAATATACTCATTAAATTCATCAATATCCTTAATGTTCATTTTTTCTCATCTCCATTTCCCTTTTTACTATGTATGGCAATCTATTTATAACTTCTGATGGTGTGTAATAATAGCCTTTTTCATTAAACAACTCATCTCCTGCTTTGCAAAATGCTTCAACAGCAAAGAAAGTGCCCTCAAACACATCATTCTTTGCTATCATTGCTGTTATAAACCCTGCTAAAGCATCGCCTGTTCCACCTTTTGTAAGACCAGCGTTGCCCATTATGTTTTCAACCACCTTTTCTCCATTACTCAAATAATCAACAGGTCCTTTTAGCAGAATGTTTGTGTTGTAGTACCTTGCCATCTCCACAACATTCTCCTTTGTTGGTTTTGCTATGAATGTTCTTTCAAATTCTCTGGCATGAGGGGTTAGCACAGCCTTTTTATCAACAACATTTCTTGAGACCTGCCTTAATCCATCGCCATCAATTACTCTCTTTTTATTTCTGAACCTTTCAAGAGGAACTTTTATATTCGCAATGCCCGGCCCTATCAATACAGAATCAACACCAGGCAGGATTTCCTTGTAGTCATATACTACTATAACCTCAGGAATTGATTTTACAGCATTTATAAGGTAGGGGTCAAGTTGAGGAGGATAATAATAAATGATATCTACAAAGGGAATGGCTGCCTTTATTGCCAGCACTGCTGAGCCGTGGTACCTTTTACTTCCTGCTATTATCAACACTTTTCCGTTTTCACCTTTGTGAGAGTCAGGCTCTGGAATAAACATAGAGTGATGTTAGTAATGAAGGTTTTATAAGGTTTGAAGCAGGTTTTTAAACCCAACAATTTAACCTTTACACATGATTCCGAATTACCTTGTTAAGGATATTGGTCTGGCTGAGCAGGGAGCAAGAAATATTGCTCTTGCTGAGGAAAGAATGGGTGCTTTGATGGAGATAAGGAAAAGGTTTGAGCAGGAAAAGCCTTTGAAGGACATTACAGTCGGTATGGCTTTGCATGTAACAAAGGAAACTGCTGCTCTTGTAAGAACATTAAAGGCAGGAGGGGCTAGGGTAGCAATAGCAAGTTGCAATCCTTTGAGCACTCAGGACGATGTAGCTGCTGCTCTGGCAAAAGAAGGTATTCATGTTTATGCCTATAAAGGGGAGAGCAGGGTTGATTATTATAAATTTATAGATTTTGTTATAAGCCATAAGCCCAACATAACTGTTGATGATGGAGGGGATCTGGTTACAAGGCTCCACACTCAAAAAAAGGAGTTCTTGGAATATGTTAAAGGGGGAACAGAGGAGACAACAACAGGAGTTATAAGGCTCAGAAACATGGAGAAAGAAAAGGAACTCAAATACCCTGTAATTGCTGTGAACGATAATAAAACAAAGCATTTATTTGATAATTACTACGGCACAGGTCAGAGCACATGGGATGGTGTTTTGAGGGCTATAAATCCTCTTATTGCTGGCAAAACAGTTGTTGTTGCCGGTTATGGGCCCTGTGGCAAAGGCGTTGCTTTAAGGGCAAGAGGACTGGGGGCAAACGTTATTGTTACAGAGGTAAATGCTTTCAGGGCTTTACAGGCAGTTTACGACGGTTTCAGGGTTATGCCTATGAGGAAGGCAGCAAAGCTTGGAGATGTATTCATAACTGTTACAGGCAATAAGGATGTTATAACTGCTGAGCATGTCAGGCTTATGAGGAATGGAGCTATATTAGCAAATAGCGGTCATTTTAATGTTGAAATAGATGTTGAGGGTATAAAGGCAGAGGCTGATGAAATAGTTAAGGTAAGGCCTTTTGTTGAAAGAATAGAGATATACGGAAAGCATATCTATATCTTAGCAGAGGGAAGGCTCGTTAATTTAGCAGCAGCAGAGGGCCATCCTTCGGAGGTTATGGATACAAGCTTTGCTGGCCAGGCCTTAGCAATTGAGTATTTAGTTAAGCATGAGCTTGAGCCAGGTGTTTATAAATTGCCTGAGGAGCTGGATTACAACATAGCTGAGCTCAAGTTAAAGTCACTTGGCGTTGAGATAGACTACTTAACAGAGGAGCAAAAGGCTTATCTGAGGAGCTGGAAGGAGGGAACGTAAGGTTTATAAATCCTTGCCTCCTTTAATAAAATCGGTATGGGAAACCTTAGTTTGAAAACTAAGAGGGGGCCTCCGAGAGGGCTCCGTCCTCTTCACGCAGTCTCTTTCTCAACCCTTTCCCGTGTTAAACCTTCCCCTAACGAATTCTTAAGGTTCAAGGAAAAAGTTGAAAGAAAGAGTTCTCTTGGTGGAGTTGTTGAAATAAAAACCAGGGAAGGAAAGAGGCTGAAGCCAAAGATTGCTCCTGGAAGCCTCAAAGAGATGTTTAAGGCAATGTTTGTCACTCCTATTGAAGTGATAGCTGGTAAGATGGGTAAACTGTTTAAGTGGAGCGTATCTTTTATCCTAGGTTTTAGATTGAATAAAGCTAGGAGTAATGGGAGAACTAATCTTGAGAAAGCAAGCCAGGTTGGAAAATCAGCCCAGTTTGCATAACATTTAAAAACTGAATTGTGCATAAATATTATAGTGGGTGGTAATTTATGGTTGTATTTCAGTCATGGGCTCAAAAAGAGGAAAGAGGCAAAGAGAAGATAAGGAGCGACAAGGCTAAATTTATCCTTAATCAAGTTTTCAAAAAGATACTCAAACTTGTTTTTAGCTCAATCAGGAAAATGCAGGACTACTTCAGGACAACAAAGGAAGCAGATAAATATGTAAGAATAAAGCTGAATTTAGAAAAAGTAAAGCTAAATACCAACGAACTTAATTATGTTATTAGCTCTTTACAAAAAACAAAATAACTACTCCTTCCCAATAGCATAAAACTGGGCCAGTAGGGCCTCAACCTGCAACATTTCGTTTGCTCCTTCTACGAGCCTGAAGTTGTACTCACCTATCTTATCTATTAACTGGACCTTCTTTTTATCAGGCAATTCATCTATTTTCTGTATCTCTTTGTAGAACTGAATGATCACATCCTCACCACTTAATCCGTAGTTAAGCATTACACTCCTGAGCTTGTCCCTTGCTTTCCTGAAATCACCAAATAGAGCCTCTTTCAGTATTAGCTTTATTTCCTTTGGAGAGGCTCTGCTTGAAACCTTATAAACTAAATCAGCTGTTATTTCCTTGCTGTGGAATGCAGCACCCTGCAGTACATTTATTACCTTTCTCAAATCACCTTCTGAGACATAGTAAAGGGCATCGAGGGCATCCTTACTGACCTTTATTTTTTCTCCCTTTTCTATCCTTTTAACCATCTCAGCAACATGTTCCTTTGTTAACGGCATAAATCTGAATGCAGCTGTTCTGCTTTGAATGGGCTCAATTATCTTGCTTGAGTAATTGCATGATAATATAAACCTTGTTACATCTGAATAAACTTCCATTGTTCTCCTCAATGCCTGCTGTGCATCGCTTGTTAATGCATCCGCTTCATCCAGAAATATGATTTTGAAGCCAACATCGTTTGCTGTTAATGTCCTTGCAAAGTCCTTTATTTTCCCTCTAACGACATCTATACCTCTTTCATCACTTGCATTTAACTCTAAAAAGTTACCTGTTAAGTCATCCCCATAAAGTTCATGAGCCATTGCCAGTGCCATGGTTGTTTTTCCAACACCAGGAGGTCCTGCAAAGAGAAGGTGGGGCATGCTTTTTTTCTTTAAAAAGCCCTGAATAACCTCTTTAACATGGTCCTGCCCTATTATGTCTTTAACCCTCTTTGGTCTGTACTTTTCAGTCCATGGTAAAAACTTCATAACTATCACCAGTTAATAATTAAGAGGGTTGATTTATAAATCTAACAAGGTCACTTAGCTTTTCCTCTTCTCGAGGTTTCTTTTAACAACCTTTAAGCTTACAAACATGTCCCTTTCCATCTCCTCAAGTCTCTGCTTTACCTCCTTCAACTGATGGGTTAGCCTTGGTATTACAATGTATTCAAGGGCATTGACCCTTCTCTTCGTTTTTTCAATCTCTTTAAGCAATCTTTTTATAGTTGTTTCTATTTCAGCAACTTCCACAAGGACTCTAAGCAATCCTTTGTATGTAGCGATTAAATAATCAATGCTTGAAGATGTAAAAAGCAGAGGATACTGCTGCTCTCTCTTTATACTGAATGTTATCTTTGGGATTTTTACACCCATAACATTGCTTTCCTTAACATCCAATTCATAGTCTATCCTTGTTAATCCGCTTATGCTTTCAATCTCTATCTGGGTGTGGGTGACTGTTGCATAGTAAAGGGCTGTAAAAGCCTTACTCAGCATTTCATTTGCCCTCTGCCTTATATCTCTTGCTTCTTTCAATACCTTAAAGAATTCCATGATTAATGCATCTCTCTTCCTTTTAAGTAATGAATGGCCTTTGCTTGCTAACCTGATTCTTCCTTTTATCCGCAGTAGCTCCATCCTTGTGGGGATTACCCTTTCCTCCATTTTATCACTTCTTTTTCATGTACTTTTCTATATGCTCTTTCTTAACCCTCTTTAACTCTCTTTCAGGTAAGATGCTTAACAATTCCCAGCCAAGGTTCAGCGTTTCTTCTATACTTCTGTCTTCGTGATAACCCTGTCTTATGAATCTCTCCTCAAACTCATCAGCAAATTTCAAGTACTTTCTATCTGTGTCTGTTAAAGCTTCTTCTCCTACAACAGCGCTTAAAGCCCTTAAATCCCTGCCGTTTGCATAAGCAGCATAGAGCTGGTCGCTAACTCCTTTGTGGTCCTCTCTTGTTTTGCCTTTACCTATGCCTGCATTCATGAGCCTTGATAATGATGGCAGGGGGTCGACAGGAGGATATATACCTTTTCTGTGCAAATCTCTGCTCAAAACAACCTGCCCTTCTGTGATGTAGCCTGTTAAATCAGGTATTGGATGCGTCTTATCATCACCGGGCATTGTTAGTATTGGAATCTGGGTTACAGTTCCCTTTTTTCCTTTTACCCTTCCTGCTCTTTCATATATTGTTGATAAATCGGTGTACATATAACCAGGATATCCTCTTCTTCCAGGGACTTCCTGCCTTGCTGCGCTTATCTCTCTTAATGCTTCACAATAGTTTGTCATATCAGTAATTATGACAAGGACATGCATATCTTTTTCAAACGCTAAGAACTCGGCTGTTGTTAAAGCAAGCCTTGGTGTAATGATTCTTTCAACAGATGGGTCGTTAGCTAAATTGAGGAAAAGGACTGCCCTTTCCAGAGCACCTGTTTTTTCAAAATCACGCATGAAGAAATGAGCCTCTTCATGAGTTATACCTATTGCAGCGAACACAACAGCAAATTCCTCTTCCTTTCCAAGTACCTTTGCCTGTCTTGCTATTTGAACAGCTAACTCATTGTGGGGCAAACCAGCTCCAGAAAATAAGGGGAGTTTTTGACCTCTAACCAGTGTGTTCATGCCATCTATTGTTGAAATACCTGTCTGTATAAAGTCCCTTGGAGGCTCTCTACTGTATGGATTTATGGCATTACCAATTATAGGCAATTTCTCTTCAGCTATTGGCTTTGGAGAGCCATCCAGCGGCTCACCCAATCCAGAGAACACCCTTCCAAGCATGTCTTCACTAACACCAAGATGCATTGTCTCTCCTAAAAACCTGACAGAGCTTTTGGATGTATCAATACCTGTTGTTGGACCAAACACCTGAACAACAGCAATGCCCTTTGCTACATCTAAAACCTGCCCTTTTCTTCTCTCACCATCTGGTAGCACAATTTCAGCAATCTCTCCATAACCTACTCCTTCAACATTCTCAACAAATACCAGTGGTCCTGAAATTTCTTTAATAGTTTTATATTCTTTCATGCAGACCCCCTCCTTATAAGTGAGTCAATCTCCTTTACAATCTCGTTTTCTATCTCTTTCACTTTCTTCAAATCACTTTCATACTTCATCCTTCCTATCCTCTCAACCACACTTAACTCATTCAAACTCTTTGCCTGAATGCCTGCTTCAATAGCTTTCAATCCTTCTTTGTAGAATGTCAATATATTCTTTAACATTAAGTACTGCTTCTCAACACTACAATACATATCCACCTCATGGAAGGCATTTTGTTGCAGGTAATCCTCCCTCAACATTCTTGTGACTATTAATATTAATTGTTCCTTCTCAGGCAGGGCATCAGGTCCGACCAATTGCACGATCTCCATCAATTCGGATTCTTTTTGCAATAATGCCATTGCCTCATCTCTCATGTAAGTAAAACCTTCACCGGCGTTCTGCTCAAACCATTCACTAAGACTTTCTTTGTAAAGAGAGTAGCTCCTCAACCAGTTTATAGCAGGGAAGTGTCTTCTCTGAGCTAAGGATGCATCTAAGGCAAGGAAAACCTTTGTTACTCTCAACGTGTT
>JALVSQ010000032.1 GCA_027024255.1 Microcaldota archaeon | reverse complement strand
ATTAAGTCTTGGGTGTAAAGAATTTGATTTAACAGGTATGGATACTGGAGCATATGGATTCGATATAAAAAGTAATACAGTAAAGCTGCTAAAAGATGTTTTAACAATTGAAGGAGACTTTATGATAAGGCTTGGTATGATAAATCCTCATCATGCAAGAAGGATGCTTTATGAGTTAATTGATGTATTCAAAGATAAGAGAATGTTTAAATTTATACATGTACCTGTTCAGAGCGGGAGCAACAAAGTGCTGAAAGAAATGAATAGAGGGCATAGCGTTGAAGACTTTGAAGAAGTTGTAAAGGCGTTCAGAAAAGCATTTAATGCAACAGTAGCAACGGACATAATTGTAGGTTACCCCACTGAAAATGAAAAGGATTTTGAAGAGACACTTGAATTGATAAAAAGAGTAAAGCCTGATGTTGTAAACCTGTCAAAGTTTACACCGAGAAAAGGAACAAAAGCAGCTTTGATGAAGCAGTTGCCAACCCAAACAATAAAGCAAAGGAGCGTTAAAGCATCAATGGTAATAGATGAGGTCATAAGACAGAGAAACAGGGAATTTGAAGGTAGGGTATTTGATGTTTTAATAACTGAAAAAGGCAAGGGAAGAACAAAGGCATACAAGCAGGTGGTTGTTGATGGAGAAATAGGCACATGGGTAAAGGTAAAGATAACAAGTTCATCAAAGACTAGCCTGTTTGGGCAGCATGTAGAACAATTCTGAGAACAGTACCAAACTCGTAGTTGCTTTGAACAACCCTAACTCCTCTATAAAACGTGTAAAGAGGCTTCCCTTTACAAACATAATCAGATAAAGGAGAGTATGTAAATGTAGTGGGGTCAAAATAATCAACCTGAATGCAAAACCTCGTTGTAGAATTTGCATTTCTTATTCTCTCAGCAATTGTTGCCTTATCCACTTCTCCATTTAAAGAAATCAACCTATGGGTCAAGGGGTCTTCAATAATACCCATATTCGGAGAATCTGAAATAAGAAGGTATGAAATCCTTATAGCTTCTTTCCTTAAAAATTCAAGGTTCTGATTGGATGTTTGAGTTATGTAAGCCCAGAATGAAAATAGGGTTACTAAGGCTAAAACAAACATGAGCGAGGCAACAACTACATCAAAGCTGAAGTACTGTCCTTTCATTTGCAACCACCCTCGTTTTTATACACAACAAGATTCCCTCCCTCCATCTTTAAAACAAGGGGTTCTCCACCTGGAATCTCTATGCTGTTGCCCTGGAAATAATCAGGTGAAGTGATGTTAACATTTGATAAAGAGAAGGCATAAACAAAGTTGTTGCCTGCCTTAACCAGTGCAGTTCTTCCAAATAAAGGGTCATATGTCTGAGGGTTTATAATAATCAATTTATACTTCATTCCACTAAGTGTTGAAGGCAATGAAAGTGTGTAACAACTTCCTTCTCCCATGCTGTTGACAGCAGAAAAAACAACAGTAATTCTCTCTGCCAGCTCAAACATCTCATTGTATACTCTTGCTGAATATTCCTCATTACCCATCTGAGAAAAAACAAAGTAAATAGACATGAAAGCAAGTATAAATACTCCTGTGTACATCATGAACTCTATGCTAACCTGAGCCTTCATCACATCCCACCTTTCCCAGGCTAATTATAAATGAATGCCCTATTCTCTCGCATTTAACAAACATGTTGAGATTCCCTTTTGCATTGTCTAAGCATAAGCCTTTAACATAAACATAAAGATTATCAGGGTTATGGTTGTATATGGCAACAGGCACAAATATTTCTCCATAATCAGTATAACCCACTAACCTCACCTCTGGTTGAATAGGATTGGTGTTAACAAATTCTATGCCCCTAAAGTTGGGACCAAGCCTGACCATAAACTCCCTGTAATAAGGGCACTGAGCATAAGCCTCTTCAACGGCATTTTTCATAATAAAAAGGCTTGCTTTGGCATTCTCCTGTGAAGAACTGCTTATGTAAAGAGAAGAAGTGGAAAGCAGGAACAAAGCAAGAGGTATAACCAATGCTATGAAAGCAGCAAGCACAGCCAGATTCTCAACTGCTATCTGCCCACGCATAGCTCATCACCAGGCTCACATGCCAGAACATTAAGGTTATGCTCATCTACCCATTGTTCAGGTGCAATAAATGCCTTGCATTTGCTGGGTAAGCAATCATCCTTTGATTCACACCCTGAAACTGCCCTCACTATAAGATTATTTCCCTTCCCTTCATTCATCTCCTCAGCAAATATGTAATCTATTGAACTATAATTCTCATACATATTAGCATTTCCTCTGAACTCATCTTCAACCAAAACAGTATAAATCCCCTTGTTTCCATCATCAAACTTCCATGGCTCTTTTAACATTCTGTGCAAAAATGATGGTCCCTCTCCTGTAAAGTAATACCTGCACTTCACAGCATCTCTGAGCAGCTCAATGCCGTAAAGGCCATAAATCCTGAATCCATCTGGATTGTAGTTGGGCCTTTTTAACTCAGGATTGTTGTTCACAACCCTTAAAGGGTCAACCTGAGATGTGAAAAAGAGTGAAACACCTTGTGGGGAAAGAGCCCATGAAACATTGATGCACTTCAAAAACTTCTCTTTGCTCATGTTAAGCAAAACAAACGGCCTTTGAGTTGTTGGCTTACCCGTTTCCAGCCTGCAATTATCAGGAGGAGATGCTGGCACCACCTTTATAGGGTTGGGGACCCCTCCTGCCTCTGACCTTATGCCATTGCATTCTGCACTTCCATCTTCAATACCTCCTAAAATAATGTAAGCGCCAAACGAATTCCAGCCTATATTATTTAATTCATCAAATGTTCCATAGACGATATAATTCTTTTTATTAACAATACTATCAGCTTCACTTGCATTAACCAGCGGTCCATAAAACCAGCCCTGCATAGCCCTTATTTTGTAATTGCATGAAAGAGGGATTGGAGAAGGTAACTTCATATTACCGTAAAATCTTATACCTGGATAATAAAGCATAATCCACCTGCTATCTTCAATAATTCTGTTGTTCAGGGGGTCAGGCATGCCTTCTATTGAAACATTTATGCTGACATTTTTAGAAAATGAAAGGGCCATCGATTTTGGTTTATCTGAAATGCTTATTTCAATAGTTCCATTAATTGTTATCGTATCAGCACTTAACTGCTCCAGAGAGCTTATATCTATAGTAAATGCATTGAGAGTAAAGCCCTGCATTTCAAGGCTTTTGTTAATTGAATCAGCAACACCTGAGATGGTTGCTTCCATCTCTTTCCTGGAGTAATCCAATCCAGCTCCGCATTCAAAATGAGATGAGGATGAGCTGCCGTTATTAACCAATTCAAAGAAAACATCTTTTACATGCCCTTCCTTTATCGGGCATTTAGCTGAGTAGTTTGCCATCTTAACCAATGCATGTCTTGAAATAAGCATTAATGCATTTTCCAAAGCTCTCTGGTTAAAGTTTGAAAAGAATGTTTCGTAAGTAGTTGCCTTCATAAGCTCCACATATGTTTCCTCACTCTGGATTATAGCATTCACCCTGACAACTGTTGAGCTAACTGCATAAACAAGCAGAACAAATGAGATTAAAGAGAGAAAGAACCCTTTATTCATTGGAACACCCTGAGTTTTACAGCAACTACCTTCACGGTACCAAATGAAACAGGACTTTTTGTGATATAACAGCCTGTATTTGTCCCTTTACATGTGTTGTAGCTGAAGGGATTAACAACATGTCCTGCATTTATGCCCTTCTCTCCAAACGATGTAATTGTTATAGATTTTACAGACTGAGCAGCAATTAAAGCATGGGTTGAATTACTTCTATGGCAAACAATAACCCAATCTGTACCATTGTAAATCTCTAACTCATATCCATAAGTCATAGGAATGTAAAAGCCTATACCTGTTGCGCATATTTGCTGAACCTTCTCTCCGTTGAAGTATTTAAGTATTATATTTCCTAAATCACCTGAGGCACTTGAAAGCTTTAAAGCATCTGAGGCTGAGACTTTGGCCTGATAAGCAATAGGGAAATAGGCATCGCTGTAGACTTGGGATGAGGAAAGGATATAAATTACTGTAATTATAACAACAATGCCAACAAATGCATCCAGGGAGTAAACAAAGGCTTTCATTCAAATAAGATAAACTACAATGGGTTTTTAATTATTTAAGATAAATGCCAACTCCCCTTTCATATAAATAACCAAAGGCACCGAATATACCTGAAAACAAAGAAGGTGGAGAACCTCCACTCAAATCAATCTCGCAGACATCAGGATTTTCTATGCCTGCTAGCTTGCCTGCCTCTTCTATTGCTTTATCCTTATCCCCCAAAACATCAACGAGGCCAAGTTCATAAGCCTGCCTGCCGCTAAATATTCTTCCATCTGTTATTGTGCTTAACTTTGATAATTTCAGCCTTCCTTTCCTTCTTTCCTTAACTAAATCAACAAATTCCTTAAATGTTTCATTTATTATAGATTCCATTATTTCTATCTCTTCTTCGCTAACTTCCTTGGTTGGGCTAAAGAAATCCTTGTGTTTACCTGTTTTTATTGTTGTTATGTTTATGCCGAGCTTATCAGCCAGGCCTTT
This sequence comes from Microcaldota archaeon, assembly GCA_027024255.1. Taxonomy (GTDB): domain Archaea; phylum Micrarchaeota; class Micrarchaeia; order Anstonellales; family J096; genus JALVSQ01. The sequence continues at coordinate 7,509 of JALVSQ010000032.1, read as the reverse complement.
ATAATTCATTATAATGCTTATAACACCTATGCTTCCTGTTAAGCTATCTGGATTGGCCACAATTTCATCAGCAGCAAGAGAAACTAAATAGGCTCCACTTGTACCCATCTCTCTTATGTAAGCAACCTTGGGCTTTTTTAAGTCCCTTATTGCATTGTATATCTCCTTGCTTGCAACAACACTGCCTCCTGGGCTATCAATAACAAAAACAACAGCCTTTACATCAGGCCTGTCATTGAGTTCTCTTATTCTTTTTGCTATTTCCTCAGAGCCGGGGTTTCCCTCATTCATAAAAGAAGGAGGTGTCCCCTCTGTTGTTATCTCACCTTTTATGTAGGCAACACCCACGCATTGCCTTAAAGGAAATGCAGTTGATGTCAAAAGGAGTATCAAAGCTATAAAAAATAAACCAAACGCTAACATAAGCCCTCCATAAAGATTTATCAGCTTCCTGTAGTTAATTTTAGCCCTTCTCAACCTTACGCACCTCTTCTAAAAGAGCTGCTAATCTCTTTCCCTCCTCTGTTAAGCGAAGAATTCTGAATTTTCCTTTTGTTTCAATAACCGCAAGGCCCTTGGCAACAAGTATTCTTGCCAGTTGAGCAATATATGGATATGTTACATCTGCTTCTTTTGCAAGTTGAGAAAGATACTTTGGTTTCTCTCTAAGCAGAGTTATTGCTCTGACAGGTTTTTCTTTTATGAACAGCATAATTCAAGAATAAAAAGAAAGGATTTAAAAAGAATTCTTTATGCCTCGCGAATGCAATGTCCCTGGCAACAACCATTTACACAATTAGTGCATGTCCAGCATTCTGAGCATGGGGTACAACCACTGCCGCCCCCTCCACCAGCGCATCCATATTCTTCAGTTGCAACATCTATTGTTTTAACTTGTTCAATAACCTTATTGCCAGCATTGTCTTCAGCTTCTGGCTTTATCTTAACGTAATATATCATTGTAGTGCCTTCACATCTTGAAAAGACCTTTACTGTGAATCTTCTCTGGCATATTTTATAACCCTGATTCTGGTTATCACAATCCTGCTTCATCTCTGCATTGCCGTTGTTAAGATCTATGACACCAACCCAACCATTCTTGTGCATACCACATGTATTATCCTTAAAGTTTACATCAACCTTTGCTGTCATTTGGTTAATGTTGAATGAACCACTTACATACTCGGCCTTCTGGAAAACTGGCTCGTCTGAATCGGTGCAGGTGCCCCCACAATCAGCAGGACAATTCTGCTCATTTTCTCCTGCTTCACAAACTCCATTTCCACAAGTACTTCCACAGTTTGGATTATCACAGTCACCACTGCAGTACTGATACACAGCAGTAACATCTTTGTTTGAGTTCATTGTTAAAGAACATGTTGAACCCGAACAATCACCTTCCCATCTTGCAAACACCCTTGGATGGCCCTGATACATAACACAATCAAGTGCTGTTAAGCTCACATCTGTTCCTGAGGCATATGAAGCTTTACATTTTCCTTGATTGTTATTACAATTAATGCTACCATCATTACTGAACACTGCCCCCCATTGAACATGCACAGTTAAGTTGTAGTTCTCTCCACCAGGTGCTACAACCTTCCCTGTCTCAGCACTGCCAACATTTCCAGCACAGTCCCTTGCTTCAACCTTATACTTGTATGTATGTCCTGCCTGGGTAGATGAATCTGTATAAGGTGAATTCACATTGCTTGCAATTAATTGATATTGTGAATTGGCAGTAACATCTTTTCTATAAATTGAATAAGTCAATGATTTTCCATAAGCCTTGCTCTCATCATCAAAGCTCCAGGTGACTTTTACTCCTCCTGTTTCAGAAGATGCACTTGCGTTTCCCACAGGAGCATTGGCATCATAAAGAATGCTTGCTCTCTTTGTTTCTAAAATCTGAGGTGGCTGAACATCCTCATTCTTACACTGTGAGGCAATAACCACAAACCCTGTAGGCCTTCCATCTTCTAAGGTCAAGTGATAAGCAGTTGTTGGTTTATTAAAAGGTAAGTAATTTGTAATCCATGTGGTTGTATCCCCCCTTGTTTCTCCAAGCCTGCATGAAGTTGCTGTATTTGAAGAAACACATGCAAATAAATCTAATGAATTGGTGCAGTAAGCAACACCACATGAGGAAGACCTTGAAAGAGATAGAGAAGTTGAACCTATAACAGGAGGTTGGTTCTTTCCTTCAACAAATCCTGAGAGAACAGCTTTTGAATTGCAAGCAGCATCTCTTCCCGTTATCCTGTATCTATAATAAGAACCTTCATTAACATCTCCATCAACATAGTTGGAATCTGTAATGCCATCTGCTATTGTTTCAAATGGAGTAATTGTATAGCAACCTGCACAATCTCCCAGACACTCAGAAGGATCCTCCTCAGGAGGACATGCCTTCAAATTACTTACATCTCCATAACAACTATCACAACCCTCGCCATATGTAGGAACAACTGCCTGCCTTTCTACCTTGTAGCACATCGGAGAATCATCAGAGAACTCCCAATGCACATTCAAAGCATTTGATAATGCATTTATAGAAATGCCTGTAGATTGTGGTTCAACTTTATCATAAACAACAGCTGTATGAGTCGTATAAACATCTCCTTCTCCTCTGCACTCAACATACACATTTATTGTACCTGGTAAATCTGGTAATGTGTAAGTGAAGGTTCCATCTGTGTAAGGTTGATAAGGAGACCAGACGATACCATCCTCTGCCTCATAACCAAACCTGCACTCATCAAGTTGATGGGGTGATGAAACAAGGAATGTAATTGTTCTCTCATTGGTGTAGCCATTATAATTACAGCATGAAGTCACATCTGGCATTAAAGATATATCACCCTTTTCAAGCTCAGGTATGCATGGTAAATCTTCTTCTTCAAGCACATAATTCCCTGCATAATCAACTGCTTCTACTCTCAACTTATAACCTGTTCCTTCTTCCTTGCACTTCAATTCTCCAAACACCCTTTTATTCTTACCTTTAACTGCCTTCACAACACTTACAGGATAGCACTCATCATTACAAACACTAACAGCAATCCACTGATAATCTTCTTTGTCTTTTGGGTCCCCAAACCCATCGCTTATTAAAGCCATATACTGCACATTGTTAAACATTCTATTAACTGCCAAGTTGATCTTTGGTGATTCTCCATCATATATAATCTTATGCTCTTCCTCATTCTGTTTGTTTCCTGATGTATAAAATGCAATGTGCACATCTCTTTGTCCAAACCCCACTCCTGTTTCAGGAACTAATTCAAGAGTGTATGTAGAAGGCACAGGAACAGAAACAGCACATTCCTCACTTAAGCAAAAGCCTGGCACATCATTTATGTTGGCCAATGACTGCCATATTTTAGCCTCATCTCCATCTCCTGCAACATGCACCTTTACATAAGGAATCTGAGTTATATCTGCATCAGGCACCATATAAACAGGTGGGGAGAAAGGCCCGTTACCTAAATAAACTGTTGAAGAGTCTTTTCCTTCAAGGCCTGAACTTGTGTAAAAAGGCAATGGCACAATTGCTCTGCTTCCCTCTACAAATGTGGCTTCACTACAATCTTCAGGACAGGAATCAACATCCTCTGTTGAATCACAAACTCCATCTCCGCAAACACCTTCACAATCCTGTGGACATGTATTGTAATTCTCTCCGCAATTTACATTGCAATAACCATTCCCGCAAACCTCAGTGCTGCAATCACTACCTCCGCAATTCTTGAAATATATGGAATCCCATGCTACTCCCAGAGAATTGCCTTCAGCATCTTTGCATTCAACATAAACCTTCTTATCTCCGTAACCTGCACTTAAAGTCCACTCAACACTATCATCATAATCCAGCCAACCTGTTGACCATGAAGGATAATCTACTTCATTAGCAAATCTGCACTTATCTGCTTCTCCATTAACAATAACGCTTAAAGTTACATCTCTTGAGCATGTTTCTTCATCTCCATCATTTATTATTAAGATAACACTTCCATTGCCCCCCGTTTCAGTTGAGTTAGTGCCATAATCATAAGGATTAACAAATCCGTCAACAGGATAAATAGCATAGCCCACATTTCCAGCATCGTCCTCACAACCAACAGCCATAAGATAAGTGCCAGAAGGTATGGAGAACTCCTGCTCAGGCTCTAAAGAGCTAAACCTCCATATAACGCTGCCCATAACTGAAACAAAACACTCAAGCCCATTATCATCTATGTTGTCTGTTGCGCTAACATGCATTGAGGCATTGCCTGTCTCATTGTTTAAGTAAACATTTGATAAAGCCACAGTAGGAGGTGTATAATCTGCAATTATGGAATCGTTAACAATATCCGATTCAGCGTAGGAACGGGTTGCTTCAACCTCCTTTCTGCACTGATAATAAACATAAACCTCCCCTTCTTTTGTTTCATCCAGTCTCCAATCCCTTAGAGTGGTGTAGGCCTCCCAATCACTCCAGATCTGCTTATCATTAGAATACCTGCATTCATCAGCGTTAATTGCAGAAAGACTTAATATTACATCTGGATTGTTTGTATAAACATCATCGTTATTTATAACAATTGAAAGGTTTCTCGGCGGCACAGGCTCAACATAAATACTAACCTGATTTAGATTTGGGTCTTCATTCCCATCTTCATCAGTTGAACGGACTGTGTAGTAATAGGTCAAACCAGCAGCAGGAGTATCAACATACTTATTCTCTTTAACAGGATAGTCATTTAGCCTGATTCCTAACTCCCCTGGCACAGTACTTCTATAAACATTGTATGCATAAACACCTACATCATCCCATGTAAGCAAAACATGCTCATCTTCCTGCACAGCCTCTAAATTAGTTGGAGATGGCAAGCCAGAAGGATTAGCAAATACTGCCAAACCACCACCTATTATTAGAAGGGCTAAAACACCAACCAAAATGATAAGAGCCTTTTTCTTATCTTTTTTTTGCTCCATACTACCACTCGCTTAATTTTTATTAAAAAGCATATTTAAACCTTACCCTTTTACAAATTTTTATGAAAAAATTTCTTGTATTTCTTGCATTCATTGTTCTTTCATTCTCTGCATTCAGAGTAAATGGAGTGGATGTAGAAATCACACTGGGTAGAGAAGGTAGTGTTCATATAAGAGAAGTTGTTGATTTGTTTATAACAACAAATGTAGATATAACTACCTACTCAGGAAACCTTGATAAAGATGATTTAGCAAGCTGGGCAGAGTTAATAAAAAGTGATGATGTTAAGTTGCATGTAGATAGGAGATATGTAAATGTAAAAAACCTGAAAGTAAGACCACAACCATTGAGGAATTTAGACCCTGTTAAAGAAAGGGCTAATGGGGAAATTATAATAATGTACGATGCTGAACCTTACTTCGTAAATGGTTCATTAGTTAACGGAACAGGTCTTTTTAAGCAGGAAATTGTGAAGCCAAGGGTAATAAGGTACATCTTAAATGAAAAGGCCCTGTCATTTAGAAGAACAGGTGGAGATAGCATAATATTAGATGAAAAGACAACATTGAGGTTTTACCTCCCTTCCAACTCTGTAATAGTTGATATAAACCCAAAGCCATTGAATGTTGATGAGCTAACCTTACCTATGTACAAAACAACTGTTTATTGGAGAGGGAGTATTCTACCAAAGCTAACGCTTGTTGTTGAAGTCAAGCAGGGCTTGGATGAAGAGATAAGGCTATTCTTTGAAAACAAAATAATGAGTCTCCTAAATTACATAAACTCTTTTGAAGGCAAGGTAGTTGTTACATTTATATTTATAATAATTGTATTTTACATCTATTTACTGAGAAGGGTCATAAAAGGAGGGAAAAAATGAATCTGTCAAGAAATGAAGTGCTGTTGCTAAATGCATTGAAAGAAGTAAGGAAAGCCCATTATAAGGAATTAATGGAAAAAACAGGTCTTAATAAAGATGGTGTTCTAAGGGGCCTTTACTTTTTATCTGAAAAAGGATTGGTAAAACTTAATGTTGAAGAAAAAACCAGAATGGAATTAACAGAAGAAGGGAAAAAAGCGATGGCTGAAATGCCTGATTTAAAATTACTCAAATACAATGGAAAGAGAGTAAGTGAAATACCTGTTGAATTAAGGCAGTACATAGGGCCTATGAAAGACTCTGGTATGATAAATATCGTTGGTGGAAAGCTTAAAGTCTTGAAGAAAGAAGGTTATCCTCTTTTGAATGCTCTTAAACATCCCGAAAAAGCAGGGAAGTTGTTGAACGAATTGAAAAGAAGGGGGTATATTAAGGTAAGCAGGGTTAGGGATTATTTTGCAGAGATAACAAAGGAAGGTTTAAGGTTTGAGACAAAGGAAGGTGTTAAAAGATTGAATAGTGAAATGTTAGAAAAGTGGAAAGAGTTAAACTTTGCTCCTTTAAACATAAAGTGGAAGGATGTTAAAAAAGCAAACTCAGGCAAACTTCATCCTTTGACAATGGCAATAAACAAAATAAAGCAAATATTTGTTGAGATGGGATTTGAAGAGATGGAAGGCAACTATGTTGAAGAAAGCTTCTGGAATTTTGATGCTTTATTTCAACCTCAGGACCACCCTTCAAGAGAACTGGCAGATACTTTCTACGTTAAAGGAGAAAAACTTAGTGCAGATGAAAAGATGATTAAAAATGTGAAGGAAGTGCATGAAAGGTACTGGAAGTACAAGTGGAACTTTGAAGAGGCAAAAAAATTAGTTCTAAGAACACATACAACTGTTTTGAGTGCAAGAACTCTGGCAAATAGAAAAAGGGGTAAATTCTTCGCTGTTGGGAGGGTTTTCAGAAATGAAGCAATAGACTTCAAACATTTAGCTGAATTTCATCAGGTTGAGGGTATCGTTGCCTGGAAAAATGCAAACTTTAAACAATTGCTCTGGCTCTTGAAGGAATTCTATAAAAAACTTGGGTTTGAAAAAATAAGGTTCAGGCCCTCATACTTTCCTTATACAGAACCCTCTCTTGAGATAGAGGTTTTTTATGAACCAAAGCAAGAGTGGATGGAATTAGGGGGGGCAGGTATTTTCAGAAAGCAGGTTGTTGAGCCTCTGAATGCTGAATGGCCAGTTTTAGCGTTTGGATTAAGTTTAGAAAGGCCTTTAATGATGCTCTTCGGTATTGACGATATAAGGGCATTTTATAAGAATGACCTGGATTGGTTAAACTCTATCAAAAGAACATTTATATAATCGTTGATTGTTAATAGTTAAGTTCGCTTATTAACTTATAGGCGTTAAGTTTTTATAAACGAATATTAATATAACAAGAGAAAACTTTTTAAATCTTCCCTTTACAGCGCTGTTAGAACGTTCCCCCTCTATATAAAATAGAGGGTGGAATGAGGTGAGAGAATGAAACTAAACTTGAAGAAGTTGGGTGCCGTAATAGCCGGAGCGGCAATTTTGGCCAGCTCTGTGGCTTTTGCTGGCCTTTATTACGGCAACACGGAGTTAGTGAATGACAATGGACA
>JALVSQ010000031.1 GCA_027024255.1 Microcaldota archaeon | reverse complement strand
CTTTTAAGAAAAACAAAGGCAACCTACTTACTGATTAAACCTCCTTCCAAAAAAGTAGTTGAGGCAATTAAGCAATTTAAAATAATAAAAATGAATGAAGAAGAGGCAAGGTTCTTTGACTTATCTGAATTTACTGATTCAAAAATTCTTATTACGAGGGGAAAAAGAGGGGCCAAACTAATAACTAAAAACAACGAGTTGGAGGTAAAAGGAGTAAAGGTTAAAGAGAATCACCCAGTTGGAGCAGGTTCGGTATTTCTCTCCACATTCTTTATTGAAAAATTGAAAGGCAGTACTGACCTGAAAGCTTTGCTTGTAGCCAATGCCTTTGCAGCCACATTTGTAGAAAAAGGAAAGCTTGAAAAGAAGAGAATTGCTGAAATTTTAAGCAATCAATTGTGATAAATAGAGCCCCGGGCGGGAGTCGAACCCGCGACCTTTCGCTTACCAAGCGAACGCTCTACCTGCTGAGCTACCGGGGCTTTAGTTCCTCTTTATCAAAAAGCGAAGATAAGCAACTGCTCCTCCCAGGCAGGCAGTTATGAACTGCATGATGCCAAAAGCAGTCAGGAATAGCTTAGGCACCAATGAAAATGAAAAGAGGATGTAAGCCATTATAAAGAGGAAGCCTGCTTTCAATAAACCTCCTATAGCCAGGGTTAGCCAGTAGTTTCTCCTCTCCACTACAAACATTTTTTTAAATACAAGAACAAGTATAGCATTTCCTATCCAGATAAAAGGCAGCATATAAACTAAAAATACTGTAAAGGGCCCAAACAAAACCCCTCTCAAAAGGGCTGCAATTGAAGGAATAAATACAAGGTATAAAGATTTATAGCCTTTAAAATGCAGAGCAGATAAAATGAGAAAAGCATTCACCAAAGCTCCTGTAATTATCTGTGGATGTGAGAAAAACAGGGGAATAAAAAAGCCTAAAAAACCATAAAGTGCCAGTTCAATGTTCTCATACTCTGGTAATAAAGGCTCAAGTGACTTGTTTAAGTAGTTCATGATAAAAAACAGAGAGGGATTGTTTAAAAAGTTTTCATCCTTCTCTCTACTTCCGCTTTTTCAAGCTAAAAGAGGAACAAGTTCCGCTTTTTTAACAAAAAAGAGGAACATTTAAAAACACCTCAGCCTAAATAAATCCATGTTCTTTGACATATATGTAAAAAGGAACCTTGATGAATTTTACAATTACAGGGAGGAATTAAACAGGCTTTTAAAAGCCCTCAAATACCACAAAATTATAGTAGTGAAGGGATTAAGAAGGGTGGGAAAAACTTCTTTGATGTCAGTTGCTTACCATATGATTGAAAATCCAAAGGTATTCTTGGATGCAAGGGATTTCAAAGACCCTTTTAAACTCATGGATAGGGCATTTATGGAGATATACAGTCAGATTGACCCTACTAAAAAAATATTTGAAGTGGTTAATGTTGATATAGGTCCCTTTACTTTAAAACTAAACAAATCAGATGTAAGTTTAAAAGAAATTGATAAAAAATTGAGCAAGAAGGCAGTAATATTCATAGATGAAATTCAGGAACTTGAGGGATTGGATAAACTTATTGCATTCGCTTATGATCACACGAAGAATATTGTATTTGTTATATCAGGCTCTGAAATAGGAGTTCTGGATAAACTGTTCTTGCCAGACAAACCCCTGTTTGGGAGATTGGCTGAAGTTATCACACTTAATCCCCTCTCCTTTGAAAAATCACTGAACTTTTTGAGGCTTGGGTTTGCTCAGGAAGGGAAAGAGTACAGTGAAACTGAGTTAAGAGAGGTGGTGAAAAATTTAGATGGATTGGTTGGATGGCTTACCTACTATGGATATCTTAGAAGGCAGTATTCTCATAAAAAGAGTTTAGAGATATTAAAGAGAAATGCAAAACTTCTAATTGAAAGTGAGTTAGCCAAGTTTTTAGAGAAAAGGAGGGGTGAAAAAATAAGGTACCTCCTAATAATAAAAGCCCTGAAAGAGCCAAAAACATGGTCTGAGATAAAGGATTACCTTGAATTCAAATTGAAAAAGAAAATATCAAATGCCAGAATTCACAACTACATTGAAAAACTGCTTGAATTCGGTTTCATTGTAAAGGACGAAGAAAAGTATAAGTTAGCAGACCCTCTCCTCTCCCTGCTTTAGTTCCGCTTTTTCAAGCTAAAAGAGGAATAAGTTCCGCTTTTTTAACAAAAAAGAGGAACAAACCAATGGAAATACATTTAAACACATTCTCTCAGCATAATTCATGCTCATAAAAAATGCTCTGATAGTTGATTACAGAGGGGCAAGAAAAGAAGATGTTTTAATAGAAGAAGGAAAGATAGTTGATACAGGAAGGTTCGAGAAAGAGAGGGACAATACTGTTAATGCGGAAGGAAAGATATTGATACCTTCTTTCTGCAATATGCACACCCATATTGGCATGACATTTTTAAGGAACAAAGGAGAGGGCTTAACCTTACATGAATGGTTAAATAAAGTAATCTGGCCCTATGAAAGGAAAGCAAAGGAAATAAAAGGCATCATTTACATCTCTGCCTTAGTAGGCATCATGGAAGCCCTGAGAAGTGGAATTACATGCATAAACGACATGTACTTTAACATGGAAGAGGTAAAGAAAGCAGTTGAGGAAGCAGGTATAAAAGCTCTTTTAACGCCAGATATATGCATAGGCAATGAAGGCATGAATGAAGTGGAAAAACTGTTAAATGAAAAAAGCAACAATATAAAGATAGGCATAGGTTGCCATAGTATTTATACATGTAAAAGGGAGATGCTTGAAAAGGCACTTGAATTGAGCAAGAAAAAGGATATTCACATTCACATCCATGTAGCTGAAACAAGGAAGGAGCTTTTTGATTCGTTAAAAAGGTTCGGCAAAAGACCTGTTGAATACTTAGATGAGATGAACTTTATTTATCAAAAAACAATTTTAACCCATGCTTCATGGGTAACAAAAAGAGAAATAAGGATTATAGGAGAAAGGAAGGCAACTGTTGTACATAATCCTACAAGCAATCTTAAACTTGCAACAGGAGGTATTATGCCCTTTGAAGAGTATGTGAAAGCAGATGCAAATACAACCATAGGCACTGATAGCGTGGCAAGCAACAACAGCATGGATATGTTTGAGGCAATGAAAACAGCCGGTCTTTTACAAAAGCATAAATACTGGAATGCTTCATCAGGCAATCCTTCTATAATCCTAAAATCAGCCACCTACAACGGTTTCAAAGCACTGGGCTTTAAATCAGGATTAATAGAGAAAGGTTACAATGCAGACCTTATCCTTCTAAAGCCTGATGAGAATATGCACCCTTTAAACAATCCTTTAACTGCTATAGTTTATTCTGGAAAGCCTTACAATGTGGAAAAAGTGTGGGTAAATGGAAAGATAGTATATGAGGAGGGAGAATTTCCCACCATTGATAAAGAAAGAGTGCTGGAAGACTTTAATGAAAAAATGAATGAATTTGCTGGTTTGAGTTAGTGGAAAGGAGTATAGCTAAAAAGTTAAATTTAAAAATACTTTTTGCACTAAATTAATCACTCCTTCTGGCACCAAGGAGGGGGAACTGGTCACCTTGCCGGCGGCTCTGAGGGGGGCCGCCGGTGCTTTTTTTGAACAAGCTTTTGAGAGCACAATAAAAAGGAATAAAAAGGAATAACATCATATAAAATCGTGGAAGAAGTAGAACATATCGCTATAATACCTGATGGAAACAGGAGATGGGCTAAGAAGCATGGAAAAAGCCTTTTAGAGGCTTATGAAAAGGGAATAAAAAAACTGGGGGATGTTGCCAGATGGGCCCATGAAGTAAATGTAAAAACATTAACCCTATGGGGTTTCAGCACTGAAAACTTTAAGAGGAGCAAAGAAGAAAAAGAAATCCTGTGGCATTTATTTGAGAAATTCTTAAAAGAAGGAATTAGAAGGTATCATGAAGAACACAGAAAGGAGTTTGATGAAGTAAAGGTAAATTTTCTGGGCAGGCTTTATCTCTTTCCTGAATCAATTCAAAAGTTGATGAAAGAAGTGATGAGGTTAACAGAAAATAATAAGCCTTATACTGTGAACTTCTTAATGGCATACGGAGGAAGAGCCGAAATAGTAGATGCAGTGAATGAAATAGTAAAGAAAGGAATTAAAGAAGTTGATGAAGAAAATTTCTCAAACTTCCTATACACAAAGGGTCAAAAAGACCCTGATTTGATTATAAGGACCGGTGGTGAAAAAAGATTAAGTGGCTTATTGCCATGGCAATCCGTTTCCTCAGCACT
>JALVSQ010000030.1 GCA_027024255.1 Microcaldota archaeon | reverse complement strand
CTTCACTTGTTGAGAACCTTGTTCCACCAATCACATAGACCCTCTGGTACTCTTTGCCTATCTCAGCACTTGTTGATGTCTTAACGCTGAATGTTTCGAATGGAGCAAACTTCTCTCCATCAATCATATATGTTACTTCACTTGTTGAGAAAGGTACATCATCTAACTCATTTCCGTCCTGGTCTGCCCAGAATGCTGCCTCCTCATCAAGCAAGTCTGTGTATACATTGCTTGTATCCATCTCTCTGTCTCCTAAGTCTCTGTCTGCATCCTCAGCAATCAACAAACCAAACTGATGCATTGCTGTTGATTCCAAACCAGGAACTGTAACCTCTAAAGTTACTGTCTTATCTGTTATTTCGCAGGTTCCTGTTACATTTCCTCCACTGCATGTTGCTTCTCCTGTTACCTGAGCTGTTAACTCAACATCTTTGTATGCATTGCTTGCTATTGCACTTGCAATGTTTGCTGCTGCAACTGCATCGCTTACTGCTGCGTTCTGTCCTACAACTACTTTTGTCACTACCTGTCCATTGTCATTCACTAACTCCGTGTTGCCGTAATAAAGGCCAGCAAAAGCCACAGAGCTGGCCAAAATTGCCGCTCCGGCTATTACGGCACCCAACTTCTTCAAGTTTAGTTTCATCTTTTTACCACTAAATAAGCAAATTGATTGCATCTAAAATCAAAATATTTAAAAAGGGGTCTTAATTTGGGTTATTTATGGAAGTTTATTTCAAGTTTATTCAGTTTGATTTTTCTCTCTATTTGTTTTCTGAGTTTCAGGAGATTATAAGCTCTTTTCCCGTCTTTGACTCCTTTAAATAAACCCCTGCCAAGTAATCCAATACCTATAAGGGCTATTAGTGTTTGTGCAGGACCTGGTAAGGAAAGGGTTGAGATTCCTAAAGAAATTAATCCTCCACCAACATAAGCTAAGGACTTGACCAATCCAGATGTCTTTTTCTTGAGCTCATCTTTTACATTTTCTAACTTTTTTGTTAGTTTTTCTAATTCTTCTTCTTTCTTTTTTAGCCATACCCTTCTTGGAGTTTCTTCAATATTCCCTTTCCATATTGTAAACTGGCTTTCGCTAAATTCTGAGAGAAACAGTTTGCTTAAAACATCTGAATGGGTTATAATAAGGAGGTTTCCTTCGTGTTTTTCAACAACTTCTTTAAGCTCAGAGAATGTTGATAAAGGCTTTATTCTTTCTTCTGTTGATGCGGTGTATGAAATGCCTTCCCTGGAAAGAGCATTAACAATGATTTGAGATGTCTTTCTTGCTGCTTCTTCAGGAGAAAATAAAACTGTTATTCCATCAATCCCTTCCTTTTTTAGCCTTTCTATCAGCTCTGAGGCTCTTTTTTCCATAATTGCTTTGAATGTTTCATCAGTAATGCCTCTTGGTCCATGCCTCATGAACACAATGAGCTTTTCTTTTGTATCATTATGAAATGATGGAATTGACCTTTCAACTTTTTTCTCCAGTTCCTTTTGCTTTTCTTTCACCATTTTACCACCAATTAGTTTATGCTCGATGAGGTTTAAAAATATTGTTGTTTTTGTTAGTTAGTGGCTATTCATCAAGTATTTTCACTATACCTTTGTCAGCATCAAGCTCAACGAATTTCCCATCAAGCAATGAAACTGCATTTTCTACATCAACGATGCATGGAATTCCAAATTCCCTTGAAACAACTGCTGCATGAGATGTTATACCTCCGTATTCAGTAATTATGCCCTTTGCTTTTTTCATAGCAGGCACATATTCAGGGTTTGTGTAATAAGTAACTAATATGTCTCCTTCAAAAGGTTTTGAAGGATTTGTGTAAACTACTGCCTTTCCTCTAACCTTTCCTTTACTTGCTGGCAGCCCTCTCAACTCTTTTACTTCTCTGTGCTTTTGTTTGAATACCATGTTGAATATTTTTTCACCCTCTTCCCTGGGAATCTCTGTATAGCCCAGCAAATATCTTTCATTCGGAGGTTTTGGCTTCCTGCCTGTTTTAAGGTACTCTATTAATTCCTCAAACATCCACAGGTCTGTTGGCACCTTCACATTATCTATGAACTTCCACATATGCATATAAAGTATTGAAACATATCCTCTTCTGAAGTCTAAATAATAGGAGTAAAGAGATACAAGCTTTAATGTGTTTATTGTTATACTATCAAATACATTTGCCAGAGCTTCAAAACCTTCTTTTAATGCATTTAATCTTTGCTCTTTCCTCTTCATTATTTCTTCTCTCTTAGAGCTTAACTCCTCAACTTCTTCCTTTGTGAATTGTTTGTAACCGTTGTGTCCTCCTTCTTTTGGAATGAGCAGGATGAATTCATCTCCTAATTTTTCCAGCAGTGTTGCTTTTTCTTCCTCAAATGTTTCATACATTGGTGTTAATACATTGTAAAGGTGGTTCTCTACTTTATTCATTTTTGCTTCTTTTATTATAGGCCTTAACACATCGTTTTCACCAAATTTTGTGGCATCTGCAAATGCGAAAATTCTGTACATGTCCTTTATGCCGGAACCAAGGCTTTGAAGAATGTTGATATGTTCATAAGGATTGTATCCTGTTTTTAAGGATTCTTTTGTAAGCCTTATTATATCCTCTTTCATTTGATTTATGCTGGCTATTTTTTTAGCCTCTTCAAATTCTTTTTGATACATCTCAGCACTTATCCCTTGTGTGGTTAGAGCAGGAGCTGCTGCAAAATACTTATCCCTTGTAAACTTCATAAACCATGGATTATTTCCTTCAGTAACTCCTTTCATTATAACTGAAGCACCAACACTTCTCCATGCATTAACTTCTTTTACAGCATCTGAAAAAATGAGCTCTGTTATAGCATTCAGTGCATCCATGGGATTTTAATTTTTGTAAACATATTTAAGCTTTTGTTGTCTAATTATTCTCATGAAATTTGTGTTTGATTTTATGGGTGTGTTGTTTGAGCCAGGCCATATAATAAGGAACGGCTTTTATCCGTTGTTAAGAGATAGGTTTACTTATGAAGAGTTGAAAAGTGCTTATAAAAAGGCTGTTTTAGGAGACAGCCATTTACTGAATTCAATGGTTCCTGTTGAGGAGCAGAGAAAGATTTTGTTGAGTGTTGTTAAGCCCAAATTTGATTTTTCAATGTTAAAAGGCATCAGGGCTTATGGCTTAACAAATTTACCTGCTTTTTGGGGCTTTAGTTTATATGAAACTTATCTGGGAAATTATTTTTCAGGTGTTTTTGTGTCCGGTGCCATGGGTATTAAGAAACCTGATGAAGAAGTTTACAGGAGAATAACAGGGGTTTTAGGTAAAGACATAATATTTTTTGATGACAAAGTGGAGAATGTGAATAATGCTAAAAAAGCAGGATGGAATGCTGTTCTTGTTAAAGATGATGTTGTTGAACTTATTAAGAAGTTTTTGTAGCCAATACCACATCTATTAAAAACTTTACTCCATAAAAGGGTTAAACCGTAAGCCCCAGTAGCTCAGCGGTAGAGCGGCCGCCTTGTAAGCGGTAGGTCGGGGGTTCGAATCCCTCCTGGGGCTTTTTAATGAATTAATAAAGGCGAGGTAGATGGGTGAAGAGAGAAGTAGATGGGAAGAAGCATCTTATTTTATGCAGAGGGCAAATACTCTGTTATTGTTAGGAAGCATTTTCTTTTTAGGAGGAATAGGAGTTATTACTTCGGGTTTGGAAGGGAACATTAATATTTTTGGAATAGAAATTCCTAAGGAAGATTTTGCAGCAAGTCTTGTGTTATGGGGCTTTTTTATTTTATTTGCAGGAGTCCATGGATATTTTTTGGCAGAGAAATTTAGGGGATTTACTCCAATAAGAAACCTCTTTTCAAAACTACCTAAAGAATTAGGAATGCTTATGGGAGGAGTAATAATATTGGTAGGCCTTTATACCCTTTATATAGTAGTTCCTTTTCTATTTGCTTCTTTTCAGTACATAATCCTTCACTATATAATGTCTTCTTCCTCTGCATTTGCTTTTCTTTGCCCAGGCATTTTTATCATTTTTATTATAGTTGGATACTTATGGGCTGATATGAATTACAAAGAATTATTATCAAGTAGAAAGAATACTATTAATAAAAATAAAGATGAGAAGGAAAATAAAGATAATTAAGTCTTTATTAGTAATAATCTAATCTCTTATCCTTCTTCTAATAATACTCCACAATTATAATACTTCTCAACCAATCAATCAACCCTCAAATTTACCCTTAACTACCATCTCCAAATTTAAAGCCATAATTTTCAAACCATACTTTCAATTTTGTAGCCTTAAATTATAAAAACCTTTCCATTTAAGAAAGA
>JALVSQ010000029.1:8592-12841 GCA_027024255.1 Microcaldota archaeon | reverse complement strand
TCTACTTTAGTGTTATTTGGAGGTGAAACCAGAGTGGCATTGGCCAAATATTCTTCATTTAATGTTGAAACAGAAATATCTGGATTGTAATCAGCCAGGGGATAAATACCTTCTTCTAAAACTGCATATGAAATAACTTCAGTTGTATGACTTACTTCGCTGTCCTTTGTTGTATCCTCCTGCACGAAAACATAGATTGAATTGTTAGAAAGATTTTGCCCCCTGATTACACAACTATCTCTTCCATCATAAGTACTTATCCAGCCGATGAAAGCAGGTTTCGTTTTGTAAATGTTACTAAATTGAATTTGGTAAGGAGCTTGCTTTACAGCATTAGGAGTGCTATTAAACTCATATACTTTTCCAGACCATTTGCCCAGGTCCTCCTCAAAAGCAATCCAGCCGACCAGGCTTTGATTCACATCTGAATATGTTTGATTACCTTCTGGTTCTAATGTTAGAGAAAAACTATTAGGCAGGACATCCTTCTCTCTTGTATGAACAAAATTTGTTGAATTAAAGTCAATTATTTGAGAAATTATGATTGGATTATTCATTGAATGAGTAAATGAAAAGGTTCTCCATGAGCCGCCAGCATCACTCCCATCACCGTTAACTGCTTCACTAACATAACCTTTCCAGACTTCAATAATTTTGTTGTTAGGAGCAACATAAATTCCAGGGTCAACTGCTATATAATAGGCTTCCTCTCCTTCATTATGAATATCATCTCTGTTACTCGGTTCCTGCTGTCTTGCTTCAAACCCTTCATTTGTTAAATTTCTTATCCTGAACATTAATTCATCAGTACCGTTGTGACTGACATCAGGCTCCAGAATCACAACTGGATTGGTAAAAGGATGCTCAAATGAAATGTTTAAGGTCCACTCACCAGCATATGTTTGAGGGGGAAAATAAACATGCTTAACTTCCATTGCCTGGATAGCAGATACATTACTCAAAGAGCTAGCATTTTGATTCCCATAATAAACAAAGATTGTTTTAGTATAATTTCCAAACACCTTTCCGACATCTACTGTTAAACTAACTCCCTCCTCATCGCATTTAGTAAGAACAAAGGGTAAACTTTCATTTGTTTCAGACATAACTCTTATGTCACTGCAATTATTGTTGAAGTGAGAAAAAGAAACGTTGAGAGTAATCAATGCCACATAATTACTGGTTGAGCCGTTATTTTCAACTTCAACTCTGGTTCTATAAGCGAACGAACAATTCCACCATTCATAAACTTTTAAATAAGTTGTATAACTGCTAAAATTACTAACTTCAAATGTTGTTGTTCCGTCAACGCAATTCCAGCTAATTGGTTGATACTCAAAACCATTCTTTATTATCTCAACCCTCGATGAATAAAAGCTATGAGATTTGAATGGTCTATAGTTGCAGTTTTCAGTATAAATAGTAACGTTAGCACTTACATTAAATTGAGGATTATCAATGGATATAAACCAGGGGTCTAAAATTATATTTGAATTATTTTTCAATTGAATATCCGTTAAATTGAGTGCGTTGAAGGTTACTTTACCTATTGTTTCATTATATGCCAGGGTCAAATTATAAAAGGAAAGATTTGATGATGAGATATTCATGAAAAATGTTTGGTTGAACAAAAATTCATTTGAAAGATTTGTAAAATGACTGTTGTTAGAGTTTAAACTAATTTGGTTAGAAAAATATGTGTTAGAGCTTAAAACGGAGTGATTTGAAGAACTCAACAATAAACCTAGTGTATTATTTAATATCGTATTGTTCAATATTTCCACAGTAGCATTATCTACGAATATTCCCTTAGAATAATTCTCAATTATGCAGTTCCTTATAACTGTTCCGCTAAAAGATGAATAAATACCTGTTGTGTTAGAATAATTTCCATGTATTTTATAACCATTGCATTCTATCGTTACATTTTCAGCAGAGACCTTGATGCAAATACCAGTTGACAAATTACCTGTGAGGTTTGAGGAGATATTGTAAGTTTTATTAGGCAGCTTTGCTTCAAAGCATGATGTTATTGTTGTGTTATAAGTTAAAGGCAGGTAATCATAAACAGGGCCGTTCCATATAGCATAAGGTTGTTCTCCGACTCTATCTCCATCAATATCATATCCACTATAGTTAGCCCAGAAATTTCCTCCAAGACATCCACCTATTATGCTTAATTCAGAGCAGTTGTAAGATGAGTTCCATATATTTGCTCCTGATTCATCATAGGCTCCTGTTGATGTGAAGTTGAAGAAGTTATTGAATACAATGTTGTTTGATGAAGAAAACAAACTTATAGCACTTGAAACATTTGTCAGGTTGTTGGAGAATACTCTTGAATAAGACGCATTGAAGAATTGAAGTCCCGTCTGACTATTTAAAATGGAATTATTTGAAATATTACCCATTGCATCCTCAACTATTATAGATGTATTGGTTAAATTGAAAGTATTTTTAGATATGTTAAATGATGAGGAATTCACATGAACACCGTAGAATACATCTAAGAATGCATTGTTTGCAATTGTTATGTTGTTTGAGTTATAGAATGTAGCAGCTCCTATCCATGATGTGTTTGTGTGCCTGAAAACATTGTTTATTACTGAAATATTTTCGGAGTTGGACCATTGGGGGGTGATTACCTGATAATCCACTGCATAAAAGGATGAATTAGAAATTGAGATGTTTGAAGCATTTATTATGTAAATTCCTACCTTATAAGCAAACAAAGCATTTGAAATGGATATGTTTGAGATAAGGAAGTTAGCAGAATTATTTATCACAACTCCTGAGTCATTGAACAAAGAGATATCGGAATTAAGCAGAGCTCCATTTGAATCAACAAATCCAGCTCCATAAAATACATTTGAAGCATTCAGTGAAATATTTGCATTTGTACAATGCTCCAAATAAAGGGCATAACTCCATTCCTTTGTTATATTGCTAATGCTCAAATCTCTGGCTTTTACATTCTCGGAGAAGACAATCTCTATGCCGTAATTCTCTGCATTATCTATGTTTATTTTGCTTAGCCTCACTGTTGAAAAGTTTAGTATATGAATTCCTGATGTTGAATTGGAGATGTTCATTTTACTTGCATAAAACTCTGTGACATTGCTTGAACCAATTGGATAAACAAGCAGTGCAGTGCTTGTATTGTAAATGTTAATTAAGGAGAGGTTGATATTTGTGCTATTGTAGATATCAATGCCATACGAGTAATTTTTTATGGCTAAATTAGTTATTAACAAAGAAGATATCGAGTTTGAGAAAATACCAAATGTTGAACCTGAATAGTTACCTATAATTGCGTAACCCTGCCCTTCAACACTTATGTTTGAAGCTGTTATTGTTAAACAAGCTCCATCACTTTTATTTCCATACAGGTTACTTTGCATTTTGTATGTTGCATTTTCCTGGGTCAAATAAGCACATTTTGTAAGGTTGTGGCTCGTGTAACCTGAAAATCCGCTTATCTCAAATTTAAGTACTTTATTTTTGCAGTAAAGAACTCTTCCTGCATAAGCAGTTCCATTCTCCACTACATCAAGCCTTGTTTTTGGAAAACCTTCTTTGTAAAGGATTATAGCGCTACATTCATCAGGCTCCAGAAATCCATAAGATGAGACATTAAGGTTGGGATTGCTGGTAATATTCAATGAAATAAAGTTCGGTTCAAGTATGATATTTGTGTAGGAAATATTGATGGCTGTGCCGTTTATGTAAGGCCACACAATTTTTCCAACTGTTTTATTAAAGCCCACTGAAAGGTTTGTAAAAGTTATGTTAAGATTGGATGAACTAGAGTAAAGATAATTACTTGAATTAATGATTGTTACATTGGTGATACTCACATTTGTATCATCATTTATTAGGTAAAATTGATAATAACTAATATTGGAATTTTTTAACATTATATTAGACATATTTACATTCCAAGTATGATTTAATGCTAATCCATAATCTTTATTCGAACAAAAACACAGGTTTGAAAAATTTAAGTGATTTGAAGTATGAAAAAATCCTCCTGCTGAATTATTAAAGAATGTCAAATTATTGAAATAACCATCTCTGGCATAGTATCCATAAATTCCATATGTGTTGTTCCAAAAAACACTGTCTTCAACTGATGATGTGGAGTTTTTTAGATAAATAGAAAAATTTAGAAACAAACCTGCCAAAAATCCACTCATGTTGCAATTTTTTATAGTAATATTATCACCATTATCCACAAATATTCCATAAC
>JALVSQ010000029.1:0-8582 GCA_027024255.1 Microcaldota archaeon | reverse complement strand
ACATTCTCACCTGTTATTTCAATACATGTACCGTTAGAAGTTAAACTCTTGTTTAAGAAATAAATTGTGTTTGACCTTGAATAAGTGCCGCATGAGTTAATTCCCTTTCCGTTTATAGATAAATAAAAGTAATCCACATACCAGTTTGTATTTGTTGTGCCCGTCATCCTACATCTATAAGTCTGGTTTGATTTGTTTATTTGAGCAACCTCATTAACATCACAGTAATAAGTATTATCTGATACAGGGAGGTTTGATATATGTTTAGAACAAACAGTGTACCATGTTGAATCTGTCTTGTTAAAAAAATCGATGTAAAAGTTCATCGAGTCAAGAGCTCCTCCTATACTTGTATGAAGTTCACAGCCTATCTCAGCTGATTCTATCTCATCTGACTGGGTTAAGGCTGTTAAAAAATCTCCTGTAATGGAGTAAGAACTTCCGTAGTTTATTGCATAAACATCATCTGAGTTGCTTACATTTTCCGTCACATCAAATCCGTTTGAATCGTTTGCCTCAAAAGGAGAAACCTCAACAAATGCCGGGTCTGAACTGCCCACATAAATTATATAAATATCTCCAGGGGTGACCTTCTTTAAAAATTTCCAACTACTCCTGCAGGTTGATGATCTAAAATCCCAATCCTTACATTTATAAACAAATTCCCTTTTAGCAATCTTGGAAATAAATGTATTTTTGGCTGAAATTGGATTTACAGCAATACCATTTTTTATAACCTTTATTTCCACTTCTCCATCAGTACTTATTTCTTTTATATCACCTTCCAGAAATTTATAACGGCCCTCTTTAAATAAAAAAGGGGGTTCAGTCAAAACTGCCAGGTCATTTCCTTTAACCTGTGACTGAGGAAAAGCAAACTCAGGTTTTAGATTATAATCAATCTTAGCATAAAACCTTCCATTTATGTTCACAACATCGTTTAAATCAATAAAAATAGTGTGATTAATACTGCTCAAAATTATCATCAAAACAACTAACTTTACCAACCGCATATTGATTGAAGTTAAAACGGGTAAAAATTTAAACCTTTCTGAATACATGCATTTAAAAACATTTATAAAAACAAAAACATATGCTTTTTAAACAATTGTTTAATAGCTTTAGTCTATGAAAATTGCGCTCCTTGGTTATGGTAAGACAGGTCAGGTTTTTTATTCTATGGTCAGGGATAGGCATGAGGTCAAGGTGTTTGACAAAAAAAGAGGGTATGTTGTTGAAAAGCTTAAATCTGAAGAGCTTAAAGATTTTGACTTTGTGGTTAATCTTTTGCCATGTAAGTACAATGAGTTAGTTTTAAATCTTATAAAGGAGCTTGAGGTGAGCTATGTTGATTTTTCAACATTCAGGAGCGATAAGCCAGAGCAGTTAAAGTTTAAAGAGTTCTTTAAAAACAGGCTTGCCTTGCTAAATGCTGGTGTTGCTCCTGGATTGGATAATCTGCTTGTTGCTGAAATAGCTGGTAATGCAAGGTGGGTTAAAATTTATTTGATTGAGCATCAATATGACCTTTTTTCTCCTTCATGGAGCGTTGAGGATATGATGCTCACATTGCAGGACAAACCTCTTGTTTATAAAAAAGGAAAACTCATTGCTGTTGATAATTTTTCAGAGCCAGAAGTGAAGCAATGCTCCTCAGGGTGTTTCTGGTTTTATAGATTTTTCGGAGAGGAAGTATTATCTCTCAGTCTGAATTTTCCTCGTCTGGATATAGAATTAAAAGCAGGAGGAAGTGAGATTGAAGTTGCCAAATTCATTTATTCATTGAAAAAATCAGGAGGAAACATACAGTTTGGGAATAAAAGAGTTGATGAAGAAGGTGTTTTTGGGATAATTGTTGAATCAGACCATAAAAATGTTGAGGTAATGTTTCCTAAAGCAAGCGAAATAAAAAAGAAGTTTGCAGGGAACCACATTACATTCCCAACTGCTTTACTCGGAACTCTTTTTTTAAAGCATGCTAAGGAACTGAAAGGCATGTATTTTCCCGAGGAGTTGCCGGAAGATATCAGGAAAAAAATATTGAACGATGTTAAAAAATACACCACTGTATTTAAATTTTACTGAGTTTTTAGATGTATAGCCCCCTTAGCTCAGCGGTAGAGCGACCGCCTCGTAAGCGGTAGGTCGAGGGTTCAAATCCCTCAGGGGGCTTGTTGTAGAAGGTAAGAGAGTAAGCAGTAATTAATTTAAAAAATACATAAAAAATATAAATATAATTCAACATTGAAAGAGTGAGGTAGATTAAATGAAACTAGTTAGCGCCACTATAAACAATTACAGATCTATAAAAAATGCAATCATCAAGTTTGAGGAAGATGTAACTGTGTTAGCTGGAAAGAATGAGGCAGGTAAAACATCCATCCTAAAAGCTTTGTACGATATGAATTATAATAGATCGATTTCCGATGAAGTTATTCCTATTGATCTGGAAGAAACCAATGAAAAACCAGAAATAGAAATAGAATTGGAATGTGATCTAAATGAAATTGAAAAAAATTCTACTTTAAAAGAGGTCCTTGACTTATTGAAAATAACTCCCAATAACTCGAAAAAGTATCGTTTCAAAGTAACTAAACAATATCAAAAGGAGTATACTATTTTTGCAAAAACACCAGAAAATTCGAAAAATTGGAATGAAATTGGTAAAAATATAGAAGAAAAAATTTTAAAATTAATTGAACAGCTGAAACAGCAAGGTCTCAATATTCCAGATTTTGATGGAAAGCAAATGCAACAATTGATCCAAAATTTAAACGTAGAACTAAAAAAGATAGGCGATAATGAAATTAAACAAAAAATTTTAGAAACGATAAAAAGTATTCAACTTTTCGAACGATTTAAAAGAGAAAAACCAAATATAATACAACAAATTTTACCTAACTTTATTTTATTTGAAAGTTTTAAAGATCCTCTCCCAGATAAAATCCATTTTGCTAAAGCGTTAAACAATGAAATTGTGAAAGAGTTTTTTATTGTCATAGGGAAAAACAAGGTATTAGAACAATGGACAAATTATGTTCAGAACCCTCAAAAATTCCACAAAATAACTGCTAAGGTAAAAGACCTCTCTACTGATATATTCAAGGGGTTTTTGGAGGATTACACAGACTTTGAACTTGTAATTGAAAGAGGAGGGCGAGATAATACTGAGGTGTGGTTTCTTATAAAGGAACCTAAAAAATCAAACCTGTATAAAATTAGCCAAAGAAGCGAAGGATTAAGATGGTGGCTTTCCCTGAATATACGTATAAAAGCAAAGACAGAGAAAAATAAAAGAAACGTATTGTTAATAGATGAACCTTCACTTTATCTCCACATCTCAGCACAGAAGAAGGCTATGAAAAAGATTTTTGAAGTGAGTAAGGAAGGAGATCTTCAAATTATTTACGCTACCCATTCTCCCTATATGCTTCCTGCAGAAAATTTGGAAAAAATTAGAATTGTAGAAAAAGGAAATGATGGCACAAAAGTTAAACGTGCATATGAAAGTGCAGATAAAGATGCACTTACTCCTGTTTTGGTAGCAATAGGAGCTAATATTTTATCAGGTTTATCATTAGACTGTGAGCTATATCCTATAATAGTTGAAGGGATCACTGATTACATTTACTTAAGTTGGGCCATAGGAAAAGTAAAAAGTGAGTTGATATCTCAATTTAAAGAAAATAGCGAAAAGGTGGAAGATATTATTAGTAAAATCAGAATTATCCCCGCAGGAGGAGCAGACAAAAGCTATAATATTGGCACCATTTTGTGGTATCTTGGATTTAGGCCATTTTTTATTTTTGATGGAGACAAAAAAGGAAGAACTGTAGAGCAAAAAATACGCAACGAACTAAAAGTGGAAATGGAAAAAGAACAGCTAATAAACACTTATTGTTTGAATGAGAAGGACTCAAAAATAGAAAATATTGAAGATTGGTTTGCTCCAGAAATAAAGAAAATAATCGAAGAAAAGGAATTTGATGAGGTAAATATGGGAAAGAACAAAAACAACGATATTAAGAAGATAGATATTGCGAAAAAAGTGACCACTGAAGATTCTGAGTTGAGTGAAGAAAGTAAAAAAAGAACTGTAAGACTGTTCAAAAAAATAATAGACTGGTTTATGTTACAATTCTGTATTCTTCCTATGGTTTTTTCTTTTCTTCTTCCTCCATAGCCTTCTTTATGCTCAATAAAATCTGCTCCATAGTTAATGGCATAGGTCTTCCTTCTTTATAGATCTCTCATTCCTTCAGAAGCTGAGATTAGCTCACTCTCTTTCATCCCAAAGCTAAATCTTTCCATATCACAATTAATAATGAGAAATACAATATTGATGGCTCTAACGGACTTAGCCGTATGTTGAAGGCAGATGACTCAAAAGAGGGAATAGAGGAAAAAAGAAGGCTGTTGTATGATATGTTAAGGGTTAGGAAGGTGTTGTATGGTTAATTAAGAAAATCTGTAAATTTCCTGAAAACCTTTATAAATACATATACAAATACATATACAGAAATAGCAACGCGGTGAGTTAATGGCCAACATAAAGATTAGGCTTTCCATTGATGAAAAAATTTACGAGGAATTTAAGAGATATTGTGAAGAAAAAGAGTTGACTATAAGTAAAGAAGTTGAATTGTTTATGAAAGGAGTAATTAAGGGGGAAGAATATGATAGAGTTTGAAGATTTGGTAATAAAAGATGAAGGAGATGCTAGGGAGTATAATGTTGAGCAGATTAGAGATAAAATAATTTGGGGGGATGCCCTAAGAGTATTAAAGAAAATACCTGACGAAACATTTGATTTAGTTTTTGTTGATCCGCCATATTTCCTCCAGCTTCCAAATAAAAAACTTGTTAGATGGAGTGGTACTATCGTAGATGGTGTAAATGATGAATGGGATAAATTTAGAAGTTTTGAAGAATATGATAATTTTACAAGATCTTGGCTTAAAGAAGTAAAAAGAGTCATGAAACCTAAAGCCACTGTATGGGTTATCGGGACATACCATAATATCCATAGAGTGGGGAAAATTATGCAGGACATGGGCTTTTGGATCTTGAATGATGTAATTTGGATAAAGACAAACCCTGTACCAAATTTTTTGGGAGTCAGATTTACTAATGCTACTGAAACACTCATATGGGCTACTAAAGACAAGAAAGTTAAAGGATATACATTTAACAAAGAATATGCTAAAGAATTTGGTATTGGAAAAGTAGGAGCAAACATATGGGTTTTACCAATTTGTGGTGGAAAAGAAAGATTAAGGGACAAAAGTGGAAAGAAAGTTCATTCTACTCAAAAACCTCTAGAATTATTGAAAAGAGTAATTTTAACTACCACAAAGGAAGGTGACATGATTTTAGACCCGATGGCAGGCACAGGAACAACAGGAGTGGCGGCTAAAGCACTAAAGAGACACTATGTAATGATTGAGATTAATGAAACTTATGTTAAGGCCATGGTTGAAAGATTAATAACGCCGATTAGACTAACCACCTCAAATTTTAGCTATTCCTACCAAAAAAGGATCCAGCAATATCTGAAATTAAATGAGGTGAAATAAATGGATTACAAAAAATTTGAAACTATTTTGAACAAACACATTTTTAGTGACGAAAAAGTCGAATTGCTACGAAAGATAGCAGAACGCCCTGAAAGATATATTGGTTTATTTAGACCTACTAAACCAGCTGCTAAAATACTGCAAAACCTTCTTCAATCACACGAAATCCGTTTTGGAGATGCATTGGAAGAACTTTTCACAGAAATCATTGAGGAGAAAGGATTCACTAATTTGCCAAAGGATTTATATGTGAATGGTGAAAAGCTTTCATTAGACCAGTATTTTAGTGATGGAGAAAAATTCTATTTCATTGAACAAAAAGTTAGAGATGATCATGATTCAACTAAAAAGAGAGGACAGATCCAGAATTTTGAGAAAAAATTGGAAATCTTATATAGGAAACATGATAGTGCTGTTGTGGGTATTCTATATTTTGTAGACCCTGATTTAAAGAAAAATAAAAACTTTTATGAAAGAGAACTCATCACCATGAGAAAAGATTATGGTGTGCCTTTATACCTTTATTACGGAGAGGAATTATTTAACAAATTCTTTAAAGACAATGTGACATGGGAAAGTCTAATTAAATGGTTAAAAAAATGGAAAAATAATCTACCAGAATTACCAGAAATAAACATGGATCTAACTCCTAAAGAAAGTGCTAGGGAGATCCAAAACTTACCTATAAGGCACTGGAGAAAACTCCTAAATACACCCCAACTTTGGGAAGAAGGAATCATGAAGGCCATATTTAGGACAGGAGATACACTAAGAATTGTTGCTCAAGAATATATAAGTAGAAAAGAAAAACCATATCAGACGATAGGTAAAAAGTTGTTAGCTACAATAAAAGAATACTACTAATTTAGTAGAGCTTCCAACCATCCCTCTCAATCTCTCCTAAACCTAATAGTTTTGCTGGTAAGCGAAACTAAAAATCCCACCTCATTTCTAAATCAACCGCAAGAGCATTTATTTAAAAACCTTCGCATTTTTTGTTAGAAGGTTTAAAAGCAGGTCTGTACGCTCCTTACTCAAAATCCACCCATGCTTTAATTTCAATGCCCTCATGGCCTCTTTTAAACCCTCTTCTTCTCTCTCTTTATTGGCTTTCTTCAACTCCCAGGAAACCTGTAAGCCAGATGTCGGCTTTCCGTTGTGAGTAAGAATAAAATCACATTCCCTTCTTCCCTGCCAGTAAAAAATCTTATAACCTGATTTAACCAGCTCAGAAGCTACAAATGATTCAAACAGCCTTCCAGCATCAAAGCTATGGCCTTTCCCAATAGCCCATCTAAAGCCAAGGTCATATGGATAAACCTTTCTCGGGAATGCCATCTGCTCCTTCAAAGAAAATGAAAACCTCCTGACATCAAAAAATATCATGCTATCTTTAAAGGCAGAGAGGTACTTCTCTGCTGTGTGGTAGGAAATCCTGAAAAGTTTAGCAAGTTTGTTAACAGAAACCTTTGATGAAATGTTGCGGAGAAGATAATGAGCTATCTCATCTGCTCTTTCCACATCCAAGCCATAAGCAGCGGCAACATCTCTGGCTATTATACCTTCATAGTACTCTATTAACAATCTTCTCTTCTTTTGAGGGTCCTTCTCTAAAAAAATCTCCGGATATGTACCTGTTAAAAGAATCTCCTCTATTAAGCCATGGAGAGCCTGCCTGTCTCTCGGGTCTTCGCTTATCCCTCTTATACGCATTGCCTCTTTAAAGGAGAATGGAAACACATTGAAGGTTATGGCTCTTCCTGCAAGTTTTCTTTGAAAGTCCTTTCCCATCATGGCAAGCGTGGAACCTGAAATGATGAAGTTAACCTTCTCTCTCCTATCGTAATAAGTTCTTATATACCCTTCCCAGTTCCTGACATTCTGAATTTCATCAATAAAAAGATAAACTCCTCCACCACCTATCTTTACTGCCTCTTCGTAAACCCTCTTAAATCCAGCATCTCTTATCTCAGGGTCTTCAAAGTTTATATAAATGGCTTTCTTAACTCCTTTCTTTTTTACAATATGGTCAATGAGTTGATACATAACCGTTGTTTTCCCTGCCCTTCTGGGACCCACAACCACCTTAACAAACCTCTCATCCATCCATTTCATTATTTCATTTGTAATGTCTCTTCTCCTGCCAGTAAAAGAAGAAGGTACTTCGCCTGTGGCAAGCCATGGATTCCATAGTTCCAGAACATCCCGCATTGCCATGCTTTATTCTTTATTTTTATTATTTAAAAACCTTCGCATTTTGTGTTAGAAGGTTTAAAAACACATAACCAGTCCCTATAAACCTTCTAAAGATCAACTCACATCAATTCACCCGAACTCCTGTAAAATTTTTAAACACATCTTTACATAAATATAATCATGGAAAAAGTGGATATCCGTAAGTATCCGTATGCTGAGGATTGGGTAAAGAAGCCCTCAGTCATATCTCCTGATAAAGTCAAAATACTGAGCATAGGTGAAGCTAAAGGATTATTGGAGAAAAAGCCTTATTCTGTAATCGGGTATGGTTCTAATGTTTCTCTCACCATAATTAGAAGGAAGCTGGAAGGAGAAACGACAATTATCCCTGTTGTTTTGAGAGATATGATTACTGCATTTGGCAGTTTCAGCAACAAAGGTTACTTCTTTGTTGTTACTCTGCCTATGGAAGGAGCTAAAATATCAGGTGGAATAAATGTTCTACCAGACAAAGAATCTTTAATAGCTCTTGATGCCACCGAGCCTAATTACGGAAGAGCCAGGTTGATAGATGTTCCTATTGGGTTAATCTATGGAAATTCAGGAGTAGTGGAAGAGATGAAAGTTAAGCAATTGTGGATTTACATGTGCTGCAGGCCAGTTCTCCACTTCTACAATGAAGAGGGCAAACCTGTCATCATCGTATTTGAGAACAAAGAGGGAAACCACGGAATTCCGGCAGGCACACTTGAAATACCTGAAAATTCAAGCATAGAGATTGTGAAGGCAAAAAGCAGTGTTGAAGCATTC
>JALVSQ010000028.1 GCA_027024255.1 Microcaldota archaeon | reverse complement strand
GTCTTGTACTTCTTGCACAGATTACTGCAGTAATCAACAACTGACTGTGCTTCTTTGTTTAATTCTTCCTTGCTCTGAATCTCAGATAATTTACCTATCTGCTCACCCAATGAACTCTGAAAGAATGTTAAAATGAGGTAAACAGCAACTATAAGTAAAAACAGAACCATAACCAGTTCCAGTGCTTTTTCTTGACCTTTCATGCTTTAATTCCTCCCTTAAAGTTTAAAAGACTTAACTAACCTTCTCAAATATCTTAACATATCCATCGTCATAAACCTTCTTAAACCCTTCCAGCTCTCCAAGGACATAACCTTTGTAAAGTACTGAATCATAAAACCTTCCTTTTCTATCTTCCCAGCCACTTTTAACCTCTCCGTTCTCAACCCAGACTTTATCCTTTGTGTAAAGAACAACATATATGCCTTTGTTAGAATCAACCGGATACAGGAATCCCTTGTTAAGGACTAAATCACCCACGCTTGTTTTCTTATTCAAATAATACAGGGCAGGGATTTCCTTTCCATCAATTAACTTAGTAGTTGAAAGGCAGTAATAAGGTTCCAGTGAATAACTGGGATTGTTACCCACAACATTAACTTTCTGCCTGTAAACGACAACTCCTTTTTTACCTGTTACATTAGAGACGATGCATGGCTCATTTCCCACAACAACAGTCTCCCACAAATTATCAAACTCGCATTGTGAATGCATTTGAGAAATTTCCTTACTTGTTAAATTATCTCTTGCACATGCCAGGTAATTCAAAGCATAGAATTTGCCTCCAAACACATTTCCACCAAAGACAATCTCCCTATCAATCAATACATATTTAGAATAATACTTATCCATCAAAGCCCTTAATTCAGTTTCATTGCCCATGACAAAGGCATGAGCAACGTTAAGAATCATTTCGAGACTTGAATGCTCATTTCTTATCACTGCATTTCTCAATCCAAAGAAGTTAATCCAGTGCCCATAATCCCACCAGCTTGTTATTCTTGCTCCTTCTGAGCTCCAATCCTTTATCCACTCCATAGAATCAATCCACGGCTTTGCAATAAAATTACATCCCATAACAGCCGCCATCTGCTTGTCAGGTGATATTTTGGTTCCTTTAAGCAAATCGTTCCCCAGCCTTGAAACATAGCACAGCTTACTGTTATACTGCTCGCTTACTGTGGATGTGGAATGCTCACATATCACCTGGTCCTGAGTTAAACTGCAAAGATTGTTCATCAAATCCTCAAATGCTTTTGGATTATCTGAAAATTTTGGTTTGAAGGCAAATGAAGTCATATAATAAGAATAGAGGTTTATAACATTTCCATAAAAAAGCAGGAACAGAACAAAAAGAGCCTTCCCTATTAAAACTGCATCATGTGACTTAAGCCAATCCTTTATTACATCCATTTTCAGCCATAGCCTTGAAGCAACATAGCTCATTGCAAGCATAAAAACATAAGAGAAGAATATGATGTACTTTGCCTTTGCCAATCCAACCAGAAATATGGGATAAAAAACAAGGCCTATTATCAGCATCAAAGGATTGGAAGAAACATATTTAATGCCTTCATTTGTAACTCTGTAAACATACTCAAAGGAGTATAAAATGAAGATGAAAATAAGCAAGAAAGCAATATTCGGCACTTTTTCAAGAGGAATAATTTCTGTTCCTGTTAGTTTATTTATGCTTATAATTATAGACCTGTGTATAAAGTCTACAAGATAAGATACCAGAGCAGTAACCTGATCAAGAATCGGCACTCCAAAATTGGTTCCCCACCTGCCCAAGTAAGAAGCAAACGATTTTCCTGTTAACTGCTGCTCCTGGATTGTTCTTTCAAGCGGAGTGTTATATTGACCAACTGACAAACCCTGGAAAGCCAGATGAGTTAAGGAAGAACCAAGAGGTGAAAGAAATATGAAAAGTAAAGCAACAACTGTAAAACCAACAATAACAAACTTATTCTTAGCGATTAATTCATTCAGCCCATGTTTTCTGCTAAATTCAACAAAATAATAAAGTAAAATAGGGACCAAATACTTTAATTCATAGATTATGTAATAAAGACCACCATGGCTCCAGATAGAGAAAAGTGATTTGGCAAAAAAGCCTCCCAAAGAGATGATAGCAACAGTCTTCAAAAAGTAATGAACTTCCTCTTCCTTTTTTACATTAAATATCACCAAAAAGAATAGAACAATTGAGAGGGCAATTAAGAGATATAAAACAATAATGTAAGAAACGCTTCCTAACACGGAGTAAATAAAGAACAGGGTCGCCATGAAAAGGAAGAACTTGCTCTTATTTTTTACTGCTAAATACAAAGTTGTTAATACAGCGGTTATGGCAAAGAATCCGTAAGGCTGGGCCTCAAACACTCCTGACATCATCTTTGATATAAAGACAGGTGTATAAGCAAACACAAATCCTATCAACAATCCAAAAAGTTTGTGATTGGTAAATCTGCTGAAGAGTAAATAAACAAAGAAAAACATGAGAGAAGCTGCTATGGGTGGATAATAATTAGAAATAGCTGAAAGAAGATAAGGAGAATAGTTCAATTTATTAATTACTTCGCAAAAAGAAAGCCATTCTGCCTCCATGTACTCAATTAAAGGCACAACTCTATGGCTTGCATTTACAAGAGGATACCAGGCAGTGGTATCCCTTAGAGGCACATAACCAAGAGAGGTTAACTGGTATGCTCCATAAGCATAGAAATAAGGGTCAAGTTCCTGATAAACAGGAGAAAAAGACTGAAACCTCACCATAAATGAGAGGACAAGCAAAAGAATTAAACCAAGTGCCTCACCAAGATTCATTAAATCTAAATTTTTTAAATTTAAAGAAAACCTGAAATTAGATGATTTTAGTAAATAAAGCAAGGAGGCCACAGAGATAAGCCCTGAGAACAGAAGGGAGTTAAACAACGAAAATTTGATGAAAAAGCCAAGAATAAAATCAAGAAGGGGAACAAAGCTAAAACCAACTGCTAAACCTAAAATAACTTTCTCAAGAAATGAAAGGTTCTTTTCCTTAAAGTAGTTTGCAAGGGCAAATGTAAGGAGAAGACCGGGAATGATGTTAATAATAAGAATCGCTATCCACATTGTAAAGTGATTGAAAACAAACATAAAGAGGCTTGGATACAGAAATGTTTTTAATACTGTGCTAAAAGCATCAAAACCCAACACCCAACATTTAAAAGTCTAACCATTAATTTAAACCAGAGGTGATAAAATGGGTTTGTTAGATGAAAACACAAAGGCAGAGATAAAAGAATTATTTAAAGGCATAGAGCAACCTGTAAAGTTAGTCTACTTTTATAAAGATAATGATTGTCCTTACTGCTCTCAAATAGGAGAGCTGGTAGATGAATTAGCTTCGCTGTCTCCAAAGTTAAACGCTGAGAAGCACAACTTAAACGAAAAGGAAATTGCTAAGAGATATGGAATAGATAGAGCTCCTGTTATAATTGTTGAAGGAAAAAACAAAGGTAAAATAAGATTCTTCGGCATTCCTTCTGGTCATGAATTCGGCCCATTTCTCATGACAATCATAGATGCATCCAGAGGGGATACTGATGAATTGCCAAAGGAATTGAAAGATATGATAAAAATGATTGACTTTCCTGTGAGGTTACTTGTATTTATAACACCCCAATGCCCGTACTGTCCTCTTTCTGTAAGGCTGGCTCACTTAATGGCTTTATTCAACGAGAATATAATAGCTGATGCTGTTGAAGCAGTAGAATACGGAGCATGGGCAACAAAGTATGCAGTAAGAGGAGTTCCAAAGACGGTTGTTAATGACAAATTGGAGTTTGAAGGAGCTCATCCTCCTGATATAGTAATCACAAAAATCTTAAGGGAGTTAAGATAACCTTATTAAACATTATACATAAATAATGAGATAGTATGAACGAATTTGAGAAAATATTAATTAAAGCCTACAAATCATTCAAATCCACAGATGAAGTTCCTGTGCCAAAGGACCCATTTATGAGAATAATCGGCCAGGAAAAGGCAGTTAGA
Source organism: Microcaldota archaeon (assembly GCA_027024255.1). Classification (GTDB taxonomy): domain Archaea; phylum Micrarchaeota; class Micrarchaeia; order Anstonellales; family J096; genus JALVSQ01. The sequence continues at coordinate 8,906 of JALVSQ010000028.1, read as the reverse complement.
ATGGCCAAAATATCTGCTAAACAGAGAAGGCATCTCCTCTTAGTGGGACCTCCTGGAACAGGTAAAAGCTTGATTGCAAGAAGCATATCATTTATTTTACCCAAACCAAAGCAGCAGATATCCGTTCTGCATAATCCTGAAAAGCCTGAAAGACCCATTCTAAAAATAGAAACAATTGAAGATATAACAAAGAGTTCTCTGCAAAAAAAAGAACCTATTGGGAAAATTATTGAGCCTGAGGACGCTCCAATATCTGTTGCAGAAGAGCTGGGATTCAGGTGCAGAAGATGTGGTGAAATAAGCTCTCCCAATCTCGATTTTTGTCCTGCCTGTGGAGCAAGAAAAGACATTCTTTCTGATAATCCCTTTGACGACCTCTTGATAGGATTTGGAAAAGTGGGAAAAAAGAAGGTAACAAAAAGAAAGAGAGTTACTCCAGATGGAAAAGTAGAGGTTTTAACATATGAAGTGTACGGAGATAAAATAAGGGTGTTAAAAGATTCCGAATTAAGGAAACTAAGAAAGTTTGGAACAAAAGAAGCCAAAAAAGTTTTAGTACCTTTAAACAGGAACACATTTGTTCAGGCAACAGGCGCAAGTGAAAGTGAATTGCTTGGAGATGTTCAGCATGACCCCTATGGAGGACATCCAGAAATAGGTATCCCTCCTTACATGAGAGTCATTCCCGGAGCAGTTCATGAAGCTCACGAAGGAGTCCTTTATATTGATGAACTCTCATCCTTAGATTATCCATTACAAAAGAGTATTCTGACAGCAATGCAGGATAAAAAGTTCCCAATAACAGGGAGAAACACAACAAGCACAGGCGCTGCAATAAAAGTAAATGATGTTCCATGTGATTTTATATTTGTCGGAGCCATGAACTTCAACGATATCAATTTAATTCACCCTGCATTAAGGAGCAGAATTAGGGGAGAAGGATACGAGGTACTTATGGATGTTGCTATGAAGGATACACTGTTAAACAGAGCAAAGATTGCTCAATTTGTTGCTCAGGAAATAAAGAAAGATGGAAAAATACCTCACGCAACAAAGAAAGCAGTTGAAGAAATCATAAAGGAAGCTAAAAGAATTGCAAAAATAATTGATGAAGTGAGCGGGATAACATTAAGGCTGAGGAAGCTGGCTGGTGTTGTAAAACTTGCTGGAGACCTGGCAGTTATGGAAAAAAGTGAATTCATTGATGTTCACCATGTAAAGGAAGCCCTCGAAAATGCCAAGACAATAGAAGAGCAGATAAAAGAAAAGTACAGCAACTGGTGGAAAGCTGGCATCTCTGATTTTGCAGTACCAAGAGGCTCAACAGGGGATGTTAGATGAGGGGCACCAAGGAGGGGGAACTACACCTTGCCGGCGTAATAATAAACCTTTTTACCAGCATGGGTTTTGTTGAGCAGGCCCATGCTGTAAAGTTTGTTTAATCTGGCAGAGGCTCCATTCTGGCCTTTGTAGTTAAAGGCCTTCATAACATCCTCTGCTGTAACCATCCCCTTTTGTTTAACGAACTCATAAATCCTCTGGTCTATATCTGAAAGTACCTGAGGTTGTCTTGGTTGATTAGAAAGGGCTTTCTCTATTCTTTCAATCCTCGATATCAATGTTTTAAGCAGTCTATTTGTGTTCTCTCTTTCTTCAATCAACTTGTGCAAAAGAACACCTAAAAACACAGGGTCGCTCTTAACCTTTTTCAACACCAGCCTAACTTCCTCCTCCATTTCCTTCTCCCAATCGGGCGAAGGTTTATAAACATCATCTTTCATTAGTATCACAGCCTTAGCATGCTTTTGTCATGATTGTTATGATTCTATCATGATAATATCATGATACATTTTTAAATCTATCGTTTTAGGGTTCTAGTTAATAACAAAACCACGAAAAACCGATTAGATTTAAATACTGTCTCTACCAAAAATTCTTCATGCTTGAAATAAGCGGAATAGGGTTATCTCTGTTGAGGTTTCTACTCGTAATAGGTGTTGGTCTGTTAATAGGCAAAATTACAAGAATTATACTTGAAAATATACTAATTAAGCAACTTTCCAAAAGACGAATAAACGAGTTTTTAGATAAAGTAGGCATAACGAAGGAGGTATTCTCAATAATAATAGTCACAGTAGAATACTCTATATACCTTCTAACAATAGTGCTTGCCTTTGACATAATAGGGATAAGCATTGCAAAGGACATATTCTTAGAATTGTGGAACTATATTCCCAATATAGTAGCTGCCTTGATTGTAATCATCTTCGGGCTTATGGTAAGTGATATATTAGGGAAAGCAGTAAGTTTCTCTTTATCCTCTACAGGAATAGATGAGCTTTTCTCTGATTTAGGAGTAGTGCCTTCCAGACTCGCAGGACTCTTTGTCCAGTATTCTATCTCTCTACTCGCAATTGTTGTTGGGTTAATGCATTTAGGATTTAAAATAGGGATAGTTGCAAATTTAACAATTGCTTTCATCATTCTAATCACATTCTTTATACTGCTAATGTTCTATCAATCAGTAAAAGAATTCCTTCCTGAGTTCTTCGCTGGATTCATTATAAGGAATTCAAAATACATAAAAGTAGGTCAGTTCGTTAAAATAAACAATAAAAAGTACAGAATACTTGCAATAGGTATGATAACAACAACCCTTGCCTCTAACAAAACCAGAATGAAGATAAGGAACTCAAAGTTGTTGGACATGGTTGAGATTGTTGGTGAGTAGATTGAGAGCCTGTCCCTTATCAAACAAAACTGAATTTTTCAAATTGTTTGGAGAAAGAGGAAAAGGAAGATGCCTGTACATAGATATATTTAACAAAGAGCAAGGAAAAGGAGATGTCCACATAAAGTACGATGGAAGGTTCAGTGAGAAGGTCAAAGCACTAAAAGAGGTTTATGAGTCTGAGAGATTTTTTCTCCTTGTATCTGGAAAAAGAGGCTCTGGGAAAAGTGTATTTACTGAGATGGCAAAGGCAAAAGGCTTAAGAGGTATTGAGATGTCAAGTTTAGTATTCAAAAAAATGGTTGAACAGGGCTACAGGATAAACAATGAAACAACTATTCTTTTCTCAAAGATGATAAGAAACAAATATGGAAGTGATGTGGTGGCAAGATGGGTTTACTCCGCAGTCAAAGAAGAGGAAAAAGTATGCATAAGTGGTATAAGGTCCTTAGATGAAGTAAGGTTTTTTAAATCAAAAAGACCCTCTCTGTTAGTATTTATCAAGGCTGATAAGAGCATACGGATAAAGCGCATATTCAGCAGAAAGAGAAAAACAGATCCCAACACAATTACTCAATTTATGGAAAGGGAGAAAGTGGAAAATAAAGAGCTCGGTTTTGACAAAGTTGAGGAAAGCGCTGATATATACATAACAAATAATGAAGATGTCGGAAGTTTTATGAAAAAAAGCGATAAGTTAATCAGATTTCTTCTAAGAGATCCTTCCTGAAAAGAACTTTATCTTTAACAAATTTAGCAAATGCCAGAGAATTTCTTACAAGAATGTTTCTGCCTTTTCTAAAAGGTAAGAACCTGAAAGAATGCAGAATAAACTCATCTACTTCATCACCTCTCAACATTATCTTCCCATTGGTAAGGCAGCCGCTTGAATCAAACATGCCAGCAAAATATGATGACGCAAAATCATTGGGATACTTAAATCTTTCTTTTCTCTCTTCAATGACTAAATTAAAGAACTTTTTAAGTTTAGAATGATAAAAGAAAATACAGCTCCCTTCCTGAAGCATTTTTGTTGAGATATTTGATTCAAGGCACATTTTAGCAAAATGAGGTGCTGCATCTCCACAAACACCAATACCTTTTTTTGAAGGCATGGCATGCCACATTCCTATTATGTAAGCATAAAAAGGATTTAACTTAAACTTCATGCAACTTTCAACCTCTTCTTTCCCTCTGCTTCAACCTCTGCTTCCTTTTCCTTAACTCTTGGAACAACCTTCTTCTCCTCTTTCTTTTGTAGTTTGATGTTCTCCATACTCTCTTTTAGCTCTATAGCCAGCATTTCATCAAAATGAGCAATGAATTTTCTTGCAGTATCCTCTCCATTTAATCCCATCTCATTGAATATTGATACAAGTTTTTTCCTCATCCCTTTTGAAAACAAAGGTTTTCCCTCCTCAGCATTCTTAAGCGCCATATCAATTATCATCTCAAGCAGAATCATATTCTTCTTAAATTTCTTCTCATCTATCTTACCATCTTCTTTTCTTGCAGACATAAGCAGAGCAGCAATGGTTGCTCTGCTTGCTATTGTTACAACCCTCTTTCTTTTCTCAAGAATCCTCTTCAATCTGGCAATATCCTTTGGAGCAAGCTTCTTCCCTTTTTCAAGGGCATCAATCACTCTTTTTATAAAACCATCTAAAAAACCCATGCTCACCCCTCTAAAACCTCAGCAAGCTTCTCAAACTGAGAATCAACTGGCTTTAAGGCAACTTGGGTGGAAGAATCTTCCTTTGATAAAATATAAAGAGCCTCCAAATCAATGCCTCTTCTTGATATCTTGTCTGTTAATTTTGCCAGCTCTCCGGGTCTATCTGGCAACTTAACAACAAGCACTGGATTCACATTTACAGATTTAACTCCCTTCACACTCATTGCCTTTTTTCTTGTTGTCTCAGGGTCAGCAGTAACAATCCTAAACACCGCATTTCTCCCAAGAGAATAAGCTGTTATGCTCTCTATGTTTATGCCAGCAGAAGCAATAGCACTTGCAACATTATGCAATGCTCCTGGCTTATTATCAGAAACTATTACAACTTCATTTATTTTATAAATTCTCATCAACTCACCTCCCTAAGCTTCTTTACTCTGATTTTTAATGAGAGATTAACCTCCTCACCAGGATTCACTGAAACAAGGAACTTAACATTGTTTTTATCCAGCACCTCATAGCTCCCAGCATTGCTAACAACTGTCCAGTTTTGATAAGGCATATGTATCAAAAGCTCAACTATTTCATTTCTATCCCCATAATTCTTCAAACTCCATTTCATTTCTCTTTCATAAAAACTCCCTAAATCATTGTAAAGAGTTTCCTGTGCCTTAATCCTCACAAACCTATTCTCACCTGCTGAAACAGTAACATTCTCTCCTTCTGGAATTTCACCGATGTAGTCAAGGCCTAAAAATTCACCATCTTTATATATCTTAACAATACCTGTTGGCATATTTTTCTCTGCTTTAAACTCGAACATCAATTGGGGATTCCTGAGATCAAATGTGCTTGAGAAGTATGTTTCGAGCCTGTTAAATCTGCTGAGTGAAGCAGAAAAGGAGCTTAATTTCTTAAACACAAGCCCTTTTGGAGGCACATAAACATGCCCTAAGGAATACTCCAAGAAACCTTCTTTTTGAGTGGCTCCTCCTTTCTCCACTGCCATTGCAGGATAATAATCTTCATAGACTCTATAAGTCCTGTAAAAATTAACATTCCCGCTTATCAGCTTCGTATCAGAGCTATTGTACGCCTTTTCCTCATCCAAGTTCTTTATTAAGGCTCCGACAGAAACATCTGCTTTCTTCTCCTTTACATCAACAACTATCTGACCACTCCACTTCAAACTCGGAACTGCATAAGAAACAATTGTCTGACCTTCTGAGTAAATTGTTGGATAGCCCTGCCTGTCTGAATAGAAAACGCCTTCTACACTAAACATCTCTGGCTTAACAACAAATGTTTTACCATTGCTTAAGATATAAAATTTACCATTCTTCACATCAATTAGCTTGCCTTTTAATTCTTTTCCTTCATTATACACTACTTCAATATCTTTCCCTATAAGAGAATTCACCTCTGATTTAGGATAAGTTAAATAATAATCTTTTCCAAATGTGGTTATGCTTTCCTCTATCACATCTTTTGGAAGTATAAAAGCATCGCTAAACCTCTCATTAACAACAGCTCCGTTAAAGTATATAACCACCGAGGAAGCTGATTTTTCCATGTTTAAAGCAAAGACAAGGGCAATCGCAATAACTAAACCTGCTATAACAAGAAGGAGTTTCTTAAACATAAAAAATAAAATAATACAGAGTAGTTAAAAACTTATCGTGCAGCTTTGGCCATTCTCTCCATCTCATCTCTTCTCTTAACAGCATAGCTACTCTGCATATCATTATTTGATGCAGCTATTATTTCATCAGCCAGAGCTTCTGCTAAGGTTCTGGGTGTGTTGAATGTTCTCATAAGAGCAGCAAGAGATATATTCTTCAAAGCCACATCCAGCCTCCTTGTTGCAGATACATCAACTGATATTTGATAGCTAACACCTCCCATCTGAACCCTTGTAACATCCTCTCTTGGAGCAGTATTCTCAATGGCTCTTATTAAAACTTCTAGAGGATTCTTCCTGGTTTTTTCATGAATTAAATCAAATGCCTTTTCAACTTCTTTAATGACCTTCAGTTTCTTACCCTGCAATCTTCCGTGAGTTCTGATAACCTTACCACCTACTTTTTTGCCTGTGCCTCCTCTCATTAACTTGTTTACGAGCCTCTCAACAACATTGACCTTTATCTTCTTTAACCTCTTCTTAGCATGTCTCCCTCTTGTATGAGGAACATTCAGAGGTTTTAGAGAGATAACCTGCTTTAAGCTAAGGTCTTTAATCTCTACATCATAATCCCATTTCCCGAATAGCTTCACTTCAATCACCTCTTAGGCTTTTCTCTCTTTCCATGCCTCAATGCCTGCAAATCAACGCCGTTTACTTTTATTACCTTATATCTAACCCCTGGAATTGAACCCATAGGACCTCTTTGAGAACCTCCAAGGCCTGCAATAACAACCTCATCGTGCTCATTAATGAACGTTATTGCCTTATCTCTTGGAGCATGAGCAGTTACAATTTTCCCATTCTTTTTCAATTGCACCTTAACACACTTTATCAAACCTGAGTGAGGCTGCTTTTGTTCCAGCACAACTTTCTCAATAACAATGCCTGAGGCCATAGGAGCCTTACCAAGTGGGTCATACTTCTCCTTCAACTTTAACTTCTTCCTCTTCCATCTTTTACTCAACCACTTGTACTTCTTTCTTTTCCTTAATAGGTTCCTTCCAGCCATTTCTCCTCTTGCGCCTTTACCCATTAGCATCACCTTTTTTACTGCTTTTAGTTTATGCAGAGCATAGATTTAAAAACTTAATGAGAATGAAGGTTAGCATGGCCAGAGTTTACATAGTAAACGACGACAAGGAGATAGAGGTTCCTGATGGTAGCAGGTTGAACATTCTCAACGGAAAGTGCAGTATTTTATTTGCATGCGAAGAAGGTGTTTGTGGAAGTTGCTTAGTAACAGTTAAAGAAGGAATTGAGAATCTTGAACCTCCCTCAGAGCAGGAGAAGGAAACACTGAGGAATTTTGGGGCTGGAGAGAATCAAAGGCTTTTATGCCAGGCAGTAATAAAAGGGGGGAGGATTGTAGTTGAGCAGTAAGCCCCTCTACATGGATAATTGTTATTTGAAGGAGTGGGATGCAAAAGTAATAAAAGCAGAAGATAATAGGATAATATTGGACCAGACTGCTTTTTATCCGCGAAGCGGTGGAGTTGAGTGCGATAAAGGCTTTATTATTCAGAATGGGAAGAAAGTACCCGTTAAAGAAGTAATAAAACAGGGAAATGAAATAATCCACATACTTGAAGATAAAATAGAAAGAGGCGATGTCCATTGTTCAATTGACTGGGAAAGGAGGTACAGGCTTATGAGGATGCATACTGCTGCTCATGTACTATCTGCGGTTCTGTATAAAGAAGAGAATGCTTTAATTACCGGCAATAAGATTGATGTTAATAAAAGCAGAATTGACTTTAATTTAAAAGAATTCAACAAGGAAAGAATACTGGAATTAGTAAATAAAGCAAACCAGCTTATTGAGGAAAAGAGAAATGTGAAAATTTATTACCTGCCCAGGGATAAAGCCATGGAAATTGAGGGCATTGTGAAGTTAGCAAGTAAACTACCTCCAAGCATAGAAAAATTAAGAATAGTTGAAATTGAGGGGATTGATATTCAGGCTGATGGCGGCTGCCATGTAAAGAATACACAAGAAATCGGAAAAATTGTGTTTTTGAAAGCAGAGAATAAAGGAAAAGGAAATAGAAGAATTTACTTTACAGTAGAGTGACTGATTCCACTTCAATTTCTGAAATTCCATCTATGCTCTGTATCTTTTTATCTATCTCTTCTGTGCCTCCTTTGTCAGGAGTTATCACTAATAACTTTAATACTTTTATTCCAAATCCTACATCCTCTATCTTTGCATCCTTTACATTCACAGCCTGCTTTATTCTGCTTAAAACATCCTCTGCCTTACCTGGGTCTTCCAAAAACACCTTGTATGTTATAGCAACATCTCCCATATTAACACCTTTTTAAGAGTTTCATCAGTAAATCTTTTAAATGCCCCCGTAGTTCAGCCTGGACAGAATGCGGGCCTGCGGAGCCTGTGACCCGGGTTCAAATCCCGGCGGGGGCGAGTATAACTATTTAAAATTATTTAATCATGATACATCATGCTTTCAATTGAAGACAGTGTTAAAAGATTCTTTGAAGACTTTAAAGAAGGGTTTAGGTTAGCTAAAAAAGTAAAGTGGTTAAAAGGCAAAAAAGCAATAATCGGTATGGGTGGAAGCGGTATCTCCGGGAGAATCATCTCTTCTATTGATTCTGATGTAATAAGTGTAAATGATTACAAAGAGAATGTTAAAACTACTTTAAAAGCAATAGATAAGCTTGTTCTGGTCAGCTACTCAGGAAACACTGAAGAAGTTTTAAGCTATTTAAAAGAGAAGAGAGTTGCTGCAGTTGTAAGCTCTAATGGAAAATTACTTGAATATGCCTTGAAAAACAAAATCCCTCATGTAAAACTC
>JALVSQ010000027.1 GCA_027024255.1 Microcaldota archaeon | reverse complement strand
TCTTTATACTCATTCAGGCGGCAATCACACCCAATCTTTCTTTATCTTCATTTGCAAACAAACTGCTGGGCAGCTTTGCCATTGCAACATTATTTGGGGCATTAGGGGCCTTTGTATGGCATTCATTGCTCAAAAAAATAAAGAGCTATCAGTTTGACTATATGCTGACGCTTGCATTCTTATTTATCCTCTACTCCTTAACAGAAATGGTCCAAGCAAATGGCGGTTTAGCTGTATTTGTATTCGGGCTTGTGTTCGGCAACTTAAAGAATATACCCAGCTACATAATCTCCCATAAATATATATCTCTTGAAGACGAAAGAATAAGGGATATTCAGTATGAAATCACTTTTTTTGTAAGGACTTTCTTTTTCACATACATTGGGCTGCTTTATCCTTTACACAACCTGAACATGGAGATACTTGGAATAAGCGTGTTTTTAACAGCTTTATTCCTAGCAATCAGGTACCTATCATTTAAAGTAATTCTTGAAAAAGAAGAAGGCTACAATATTGCTTACATAGTTTCAATAATGCCAAGAGGTCTTGCTGCCGCAGTCGTTGTTGGCTTAATATTCGGAGCTGGTATTTACATAAGAAATCTGGACATAATAACATTTACTGTAATCTTCCTATCAAACTTACTATCTACAATAAGCATTTACATATTCAACAAACCATAAAGTTAATCTTTTAAACACTTCAATTAAATATTAAGCCATGGACCAGAGAAGTATTTTGATAGTAATGCTCTCACTTTTCTTTGTTATCCTAATAATAGCAAAGATGGGATGGACTGCTGAGCATAATGCTATCTCTTCCTTAAATCAAACAATAAAGTTAAATGGCATGGAATCCGGGAAAGGAAATGTAAAGGTGATTGTCTATCTTGATTTTAACTGCCCTTTTTCTCAAAAATTTGTTGAGCAAATTTATCCAAAGTTGAAAAAGTTAAATGTATCATTTTTCTTCAAATGCCTTCCTTCTACAAAAAACAGTAGAGAAGCATGTAAGTTTGTTTACTGCTCCTATAAACAGGGCAATCTTGATAAGTCCATGAAGTTGATGTTTGAGAACAAAGGGGAATGGAGTTATTTAACATCTGCTGAATTTAGAGTAAAGCTGAAAGACTATGCTAAAATGTTAAATGAAGACAACGCTGTGTTGAGTACATGCCTCGAAGATGAAGAAGTAGATGAAATAATAAACTCATTTTATAGTGAAGCAGAGTCATTAAGCATATCAGGAACTCCTTCATTTATTGTAATCACATCAGCAAAAAAGCAGAATGTAATTGAGGGTGCAAAGATGGTTGAAGCCAAAGCAGTCTTTTATTCAAAAGAAGAGTTTATTATACTAATTGAAGGAAACAGACCCTTTACGTATTTTAAATCTTTCTTTGAAAAATTAAGTTGATGAAAAAGTTTAAGACAACAGAAGAAATCCATGTGCCTGAAAAATTGATTGACCAGGTTATAGGACAGGAAAGGGCAGTTGATATAATAAAGACTGCTGCAAAGCAAAGGAGAAATGTACTGCTTATCGGTCCTCCTGGAACAGGTAAAAGTTTGCTCGCTCAGGCAATGGCTGAATTGCTACCTGTAAATGAGCTTGAGGATGTACTTGCCTTTCCAAATCCTGTTATGGAAAACGAGCCAATAATAAGGAGTGTTAAAACATACCCTTCATTCACATACCTCCTGAAAAATCCGCAGTTCATAAAATACTATTCGCCTTCTGAGCTAAAAGCAATACAGGAATATGAAAGAGATAAGGATTATGAAAAACTGGCTAAAAGACTCAAAGTTGGCCTTGGGAGAAGGATAGTAACAAAAAAAGAAGTTGTGCAGGACAAAGGCTTCTCGCCAACGATGGTTGTTGTGTTTGCTCTGCTCTTAGGATTAGCACTTCCTTTGATGCCCATTGAAGAAAGCTTGAGGTGGTTCATACTTGCTGTTTTGCTTGGAGGAACCTTCCTTTACTTAATATCAAGGTTCACTGTTGCAAGAATGCCAAAAGAAGAAAAGTTAAAACCAAAGTTGATTGTTGATAATAGTAATAGATTCAAGGCCCCATTTGTCGATGCAACAGGGACAAGAGCAGGTGCTTTATTGGGGGATGTGAAGCATGACCCTTTGCAAACAGGTGGGCTTGGCACTCCTGCTCATCTGAGAGTTGAGGCAGGGGCCATACACAAGGCAAATAAAGGAGTTCTGTTTATAGATGAAATTGCAAGTTTAAGTTTAAAATGGCAACAGGAAATACTGACAGCAATGCAGGAAAAGAAGTACTCAATAACAGGTCAGAGTGAGTTGAGTTCTGGAGCACTGGTTAAAACAACGCCTGCTCCTTGTGATTTCGTTCTTGTTGGAGCTGGCAACATAACAGACTTACAAAAACTCCACCCTGCTTTGAGGAGCAGGATAAGAGGGGCAGGATATGAAGTGTATATGGAAGTTGATATGGAAGACAATGAAAGAAATAGAGAGAAGCTTGTTCAATTCGTTGCTCAGGAAATAAAGAAAGATGGGAAAATCCCTCATTTTACATATAATGCAGTTATGGCAATAATTGAAGAGGCAAGAAGGATGGCTGGAAGAAAAGGAAAGCTAACATTAAAGTTAAGAGAACTTGGAGGCTTAATCAGGGCAGCAGGAGACATTGCAAAGAAAGAAAATGCCAGATATGTTGAGAAAAAACATGTTGAAAAAGCAAGGAAGAAGTTCAAGCCCATTGAGGTCCAGCTGGCAGAAAAAATACTTGAGAAAAAGAAAGAATACCAGATATTTTTAAACAAAGGATATGCAGTTGGTAGAGTTAATGGTCTCGCTGTGCTGGGCAACACGAATAAAGGATTAATACTGCCCATTGTTGCAGAAGTAACTCAGACAACAAGCAAAGTTGAAGGGAGAGTGATTGCAACAGGAAAGCTCGGGGAGATAGCAAAGGAAGCAGTTGAGAATGTCTCAGCAGTCATAAAAAAGCATTTAGGACCAGAGGCTGCAAAAAGAGACATCCATGTTCAATTTCTGCAAACATATGAAGGTGTTGAAGGAGATTCTGCAAGCATAAGCGTCGCTGTTGCTGTGTTCTCAGCTATGCTAAACATAGGTGTGGACCAATCAATTGCGATGACTGGGTCCTTAGATGTTAGGGGGGAGGTGTTGCCTGTTGGTGGGGTCTCAGGAAAAATAGAGGCTGCAAAAGAGGCTGGTATGAAAGCCGTGATTATTCCTCATTCTAACTTAAAGGATGTTATGGATGTAAAGGGCATAAGGATAATTCCTGTAAAAAGAATTGAGGAAGTATTGAATGTTGTGCTAAAAGAAGGAAAAAGGAAAAAGCAACTTTTGAAGAAGTTAAAGGTTAGATAAAAACCATTTATATGTTCTTCTCAACCCTTCCTTCAAATCAGTTTTTGGAGAAAAATCAAGAATTCTTTTTGACTTTGTTATGTCAGCCACACTTCTTTTTATATCTCCTTTTCTCTGTGGCTTAAACTCAATATCAAATTCCCTGCCTACAATTGATTTAATGTGGCTCAAAAGTTGAATAATCGATGTTTCTTTTCCAGTCCCTATGTTAAATGTCCCTCTAACATTCTTTTCAAATGCTTTAATTGTCGCATCTACAACATCTCCCACATAAATAAAATCCCTTGTTTGATTTCCATCTCCATAAACAATTACTCTCTTTTTAGTTAATATTGAGTAGAAAAATGAGGGAATAACTGCTTTTGTTCTATAACTCTGTCCCTCTCCATAAACATTGAAGTATCTGAGGATTGTTGCATTGATTAAAAGTTCTGCTGAAAGTTTAGTCACTCCATAAACGCTTAATGGCTCTGGGCAATCATCTTCACTACATATCTCTCTGTTTCCATAAACACTTGCAGAGGATGCAAAAACAAAAGGCTTTTTACCAGCATATTTGTAAAGTTGATATGTTGCAACGGCATTGACTTCAAATGCCCTAGCTGTGTCAACCTCACACTCAGGAACATTTGAGATAGCAGCAAGGTGGATAACTCCTTCTGAATTTAATACAATTTCTTTGACATCATCATCTGTAATGCTCTTTTTAACAAACTCGTACTTGCCTTCAATGTGAAATGAAGGCTCCCCCTTTATGTCTACAACCACGACCTCCTTTCCTCTTTTAATCAACCTATTAACAACATGGCTGCCTATGAAGCCATGGCCTCCTGTAACAACAATCATGAGTTAATTAAGGACAAGGGTATTTTATGGATTTCGGTATAAATTATTAAAAGCTTAAGCTCAAATAGAATCATGCTGAAAATCCTGAGCTGGAATGTTAATGGATTTAGAGCTGTTGTTAAAAAGGGGTTCTTTGAATTCTTGAAGAAGGAAAAGCCAGATATACTTGGATTGCAGGAAATAAAGCAGAGCGAAAAGCCGATGATTGAGGATTACTTAGTTATATGGAACCCTGCAAAAAGGAAAGGGTATGCAGGAACAGCTGTATTCACAAGGCCAAAACCTTTAAATGTAAGGAAAGGTATGGGTATAAAAAAATTTGATGATGAAGGGAGGCTCATCACATTAGAGTTTGAAAAATTTTTCTTAATAAATGCCTATTTCCCAAATGCTCAAAGAGGATTGAAAAGGCTTGATTTCAAGCTTGAGTTTGATGATGCATTACTGAACTATATTGAGAGGCTAAGAAAAGAAAAGCCCATAGTGCTTATAGGTGATTTCAACGTTGCCCATAAAGAGATAGATATAGCAAGGCCAAAGGACAATATCCATAATGCTGGCTTCACTATTGAAGAAAGGCAGTGGATGGACAAATTGTTAAGCAAAGGATATATAGATACATTCAGAATGTTCCATCCAGATAAGAGAGGGGCCTATTCGTGGTGGACATACAGGTTCAATGCAAGGGCAAGAAACATAGGCTGGAGGGTCGATTATGTGATTGTGAGCAATGAATTAAAAGACAGGGTCAAGGATGCCTTCATCCTGAAAGATGTTTACGGTTCTGACCATGCTCCTGTTGGAATAGTTTTAGATGTTTGAAGTGGGAAAAAGTATAAAATTTAAAAGAGTTTGGGTAAATAGTATATATGCTGAAAACAAATAATGGCTACAAAAATGAAATTTTAAAAAGATGGAGGAAAGTCTTCCCTGTCATTGATGTTGCTGAAAGATTAAAGAAGAACAAGATGTATGAAAAGGCTCTGGAGCGTTTAAAGGTGTTTAAAAAACTTCCCTTAGTTGGATTGGAGTACTCCCCTGTGATTGACAAAAAAAGAAAGGGAAAGATTGAGTACATCTACATAGGTTCTCGCTCCTTTCTGGCTCCATCTTTATTTTTAGAGCATGTAGATGAAAGATTCAAAAGGCAAATAGACAGCGTTATTGAAATACTTGCTTTATTGAGAAGTTTTGGTAAGGATGCAACACATATATTGAGAAGGTCAAATGGAGATAAAGGAGGGCAGTACCTCCTCTTAAATGGGAGTGCAAGCACAGAATTTGTTAGACTCATCTCAATTTCACCTGAAAGACCAAGAAAGAAGTTTTGCTCAGCATGCTCAGCAAAGAGAGATATAACCCTCCATCATATAATTCCAAAATCTGCATTAAAGAAATTCAGCGAACTTCACAAAGGAGTTATGCCTAACTTTAAAGGTAATTTAATTCCTCTCTGTGAAAAATGCCATAGAGAACTGGAGATGTTGATAACCTTACACACACAGGCTGATTTAGAAGGTCTTGAAGAAAGAAAGTACAATAAAAAAGTGGAAATAAGAGAAGAGATTTACATTGCAGATGCTATGATTATCTTAGCGAAGTTCATAATTGGCGGGGTGTTAAATGGAATGAAAAAAGAAGAGTTGTTAAATGAGCTAGTTGAGTTTGAGGTAGATGAAGTAAGTAATGTTGTTAAAGAGATAAAGAATTCAAAGCTCAATCACTTATAGCTTATGCTAAAATCATCATATGAGCAATCAGTTGAATAAATTTTCATATAATCTATCCTGGGTCCAAAATCGGATTGGTTCACAAAAACTATTGAAAGAAAATTGAATATTTTTTCATATGTTCCATAAACATAGCAAATTACCCTGTCTGAATTCTCAGGGTCGTTCCATACCTCTCCTTTAAGGCCTAGCTTTCGGGCAATTGAGCTGATTAAAGCTCTAAACCCAACTCCCTGAACCAATCCGTAAAATTCAATTCTGAAGCATGGCATAGATTCAACTTAAAAAATTAAGTTTAAATATGTTTTACATTAACCCTGTAAAGACCTCCTTCTTTTTTGAAATCAAACCTTATGCTCAAGAATTTCTCTACAACTTTTGCATTCAAAACCATGTGGTCAGTTAAAAATGATGAAGTATAACTTCCTCCCCCAAGGCTTAAATAAATCATAAGCTGGTCGGCAGTGAACCTATCTACCTCTCCTTTTTCTTCTCTTAACATTTCTATGCATTCTTTTGCAACAACCTCTGCTCTCTTGCCTTTTTCTCCAAGCACATCTATTCCGATGAATCCTTTTTTAGCAAACACTACATTGCCAATCCCTCCTTCCTCTTCAATAATTCTTACATCCTCAATGTTGTTTTGCACAAAGACTTTCTTTTCCCTTAAAGCAATGTGGAACGGAAGAGAACTTATTCTTATTATAGCAGTGACTCTCTCTTCCTTAGGAATATTTGTTATTGAATGAAACTTGCCCGGTTTAACTTTCAACCTTATTTTGCCTTTTGAAAGAGGAGCATAGCCTGGTTTTAAAAGCTCAACACTAAGCCCGTAACCCATCAGGTTAAGAAGCTTTATAAAATTAAGGAAATGGTCATATGAAGGAGCGAACTTGTTAAAAGTTCCACCTGATATTTCAACTGTTGATGGTTTGTTTGATTTCAAAAGAATAGGTATTATTGTTTGAGCCAGCAAAGTGGTTGAACCTGCTGTTGTTATATCAAATTCATATTTACCTCCAACTATCTTCCCGGGTTCAAAAATAATCTCTTCACTTCCCAAATAATCTCCTTCTATGGAACCTCTGCTTATCTTCCTAACACTCCTCAGTGCTGCTAAATGCTGATACCTTAAACCTGGTTTCTCCCTCTTTTTCCTTATGTTATAAACCCTGACAGGAATCCCTGTTATTGCAGATAAAGAGAGGGCGGTTCTGAGCATCTGCCCTCCTCCTGAGGCATCAATCTCAATCATGAATTAGTGAAAGAGTTATGTATTAAAAACAGTTTCGCTTCCTTTTAATCTGTGAATGAATTTATAGAACATGCTAAAAAAATAAAAAAAATAATAGATGCCATGGAGAGCCCACTTGTAATTCATCATTACGATGCAGATGGAATCGCAAGTGGCTCTCTTGTATACAAATCCTTAGCAGAGGAGGGAAAAGATGTAGAAGTCAAGGCAATAAGAACATTAACTCCTGGGGATGTTGAAGAAGTAAAGGATAGAGAAGTTATATTTGTTGATTTAGGTAGTGGAGTTGAGGATGTAAATAAGATAAAGGATGTCGTTATAATAGACCATCATCAAATTCAAGGAGTAAAAAAACCCATGCTAAATCCCAGGATGTTTGGAATAAGTGGGGAAAAAGAAGCAAGCAGCTCAACAACTGCTTATGCTATTTTTAAAAAACATGTTGATTTGGCTCTGGTAGGAGCAACGGGGGACATGCAAATCCCCTTTGTAGGCTGGAATAGAGAAGTGCTTATGGAAGGAATAGAAAAAGGAGTTGTCAAGATGGAGTTTGATATAACCCTCTACGGTAGAACTTCAAGGCCCTTAATTCAATTCCTGGCTTACTCGGATGAACCTTTTATAGATGGTATAAGTTTCAATGAAGAAGGAGCAAAAGCCTTCCTTGAATCTCTTAACATAAAACTCAAGAAGGAGGATAGATGGCTCTCCTACTCAGACCTGGGAGGTGAAGAGAAGAAAAGAATAATAAGCGGACTTGTGGAGATATTGATAGAAAATAATAGAGGGGAGGAAGCAAAGAGTCTTGTTGGAGAGGTGTACTCCTTGCTTAACAGAGATAAAAAAACACCTCTGCATGACCCAAGGGAATTTGCCACATTGTTAAATGCCACAGGGAGGCATGGAAAGCCTGAATTAGGTGTAAAGATATGTCTGGGTGAAAAGGATGCTTTAAAAGAGGGGATGAAGCTACTTGAAAAGCACAGGAAGATGATAAGAGAAGGAATCTCATTTGCTCAAACTGCAATAAGCGATGAAGGAAGTTATTTGTTAATAGATGGTAGAAACACAATACCTGACGGAATTATTGGAATCATATGTGGAATGGTTATGAAACCATACTATAAAAAACCCATAATTGGCCTATCTCAAACAAAGAAAGGAACAATAAAAATAAGCAGTAGAGGTAATAAATCTTTGATTGAAAAAGGATTAAATTTAGGAAGTGTTATGAAAAAGGCCGGAAGTTTAACCGGTGGTGTTGGAGGTGGCCACAAAATCGCAGCTGGAGCAGAGGTGGAGGAGGAAAAATTACATATGTTTTTAGATATTGCAGGTAAAATAATCAAAGAACAGGTGGGATGATGGCCATTGTCAGGTTTAAGCTAAAGGACATAATTAACGAAGTGAATCTTGAAGAAGATAGGTTAATCAATGTGTTAAGTGACTTGGGAATGCCTGCTGAAGTGATTGAAGATGAAGTAGAGATTGAAATCACTCCTGATAGACCTGATATGCTAACTTTCTTCGGAATTGTTAGGGCTATAAATCAATACATCAACTCAAAGGAGTACACATACTCACTTGAGGATAGAGGATTAATGTTGAGTGAAGAGGAAGTAAAACAAAGGCCTTACATTGCAATGGCCGCTGTTATAGGTGTAAAAAATAGGACAAATTTAATTGAATACCTGATTCAAACTCAGGAAAAGATGCACGAAACATTTGGGAGAAAGAGGAGGAGAATTGCAATAGGTATTCATGATTTCGATTATGTTGAGCCTCCTTTCACATACAAAGAAGTTGAAGATGAAACATTCATCCCGCTTGATTGGAATAAGAAAGCTAACATAGGTGAGATTTTAGCAAAGCATGAGAAAGGAATTAAGTTTAAGCATCTTGTTAAAAAGCCCTATCCTATGCTTTATGATGCCAGAGGTGTTATCTCATTCCCGCCTATTATAAATAGCGAGAGAACTAAGTTAAGAGACACAACAAAGAACTTCCTGATTGATGTGACAGGCACTCATAAAGAAACAGTTAAAATGGCTCTCAACATCCTTGTGACTGAGTTAGCAGATAGAGGAGGTAAAATCATAAGTGTAAGGGGCAAAGAAACATATCCTGATTTAAAAGAAAAGGAAATGGAGCTTGAAGTGGGCAACATAAACAAGCTACTCGGAACTTCATTAGCCAAAGAAAAGATGGTTGAGTTATTGAAAAGAATGGGTTATAAATACAAAAAGAAGTTATTGATTCCTCCTTACAGAGCAGATATACTTGATTTTACCGACATTGCAGAGGATGTGGCAATAGCAATAGGTTACAACAATATTGGATTTGAAGAGATAAAGTTTAACACAATTGGAAAAAGAAGGGAATTTGAGGTTAAAAGGGTGTTCACAGATATGGGTTTCATTGAGGTAACTACCTTCTTTCTAGACAATAAAGAGAAAACAAGAGAAGTATTAGGAAATTATAAAGGTGTTGAGTTAATCAATTCTTTAAATGAAGAGTTGAATGGTGTTAGAACATCTTTATTAGTACCTTTGTTAAGGGTTGAGGCTCAAAACAAGATGAAGGAGTTACCTCATAAAGTATTTGAAGTTGGACATGTATTTAGTGAAGAAGAGAAAGTTCAGCTGGGTTTTGCAATATGTGATAAAGAGGTTATAATAGAGCAGGGCATCTCAGTTGTTAAAAGATTTGCTGATGAAATGGGATTGAGTATAAAAGAGAGTAAAGTCAAATGGGATGAAGAAAAAGCTTTCGTTTGGCACTGGAAGTTTGAAGGTGATTTAAAAGGAATTGTAGGTATAGTCCATCCACAAGTGCTTGAGATGTTTAATATAAACAATGTTTTATTAATAGGTCTTATGGAAGGAGATATTTTGAGACAGAGGGTTTAATTCCACTATTCAAATTTCCTGAATGGAATGAGCTTTTATTAAATATGAGTGTATATAGGGTTTATAATTTTTTATTAGTGAAAGTATGTTTACAATCTCGCTTTTATCAACCAGTATTACTGATTTGTTTAAGAAGCTGAATCTCTCCTTCTTTAAATGATAGTAAAATTTCCTTTTTATCCTGTTGTACTCTTTTTCACTATCGGCTTTTATATCATAAATGATTAAATAATTCATGTAACTATAGTTACAATAAAAACAGTTTTAAACTTAACTTTTACCCAAATAGTGGAAGTGAAGGGAGTCCCCGTTCTCCTTATGTAAATTCTTTACATGTACATGATTGTGTTTGTTCTTTTGTTTCCAGGTGGATAACCAAATACAAATATCGCTTTCTCAATGCCAAAAAGCTTCTTTATTTCATCTATTTTGTCAAACACAGGTTCATAGTTATAGTGGAGTGGTTTCACAGCATAGAAAAGATTCAGGTATTTAACAGTTTCTCTCTTTTCACATGGAGATAGAATTTCCTTTCCAGGCCTTAACGATGATAATTTTCTTGGAGTAGTTCCATGGACAGTAGGAGCAACAACAGGTACTTCAAGCTTATTGCTTAACTCCAGGGCTGATTTACTTATTAAATCTTTGTATTCACTTCCATCACTTTTTATCTCGTACCTTTGCTCTTTTTCAATCCTTCTTGCTATTTTATCCATGACCTTTACTGCTTCAACAGGAAAGTTTCCCTTTGATGTTTCTTCAGATAGCATTACAGCATCAGCTCCATCAAACACAGCGCTTGCCACATCACTTACCTCTGCTCTAGTAGGATGAGGATTGTCCACCATACTCTTGAGCATATGTGTGGCAACAATAACAGGTTTTGCCATCCTCCTCGCTAATCTTATTATGTTTTTTTGTATAACAGGCACTTCTTCAACAGGTACTTCAACACCTAAATCTCCTCTTGCTACCATAAATCCATCTACTTTTTCTCCAATCTCCTCTAAGTTTTCAACGCCTTTTGGATGCTCTATTTTAGCAATTATTTTTATTCCATTGCTTAACTCTCTTAACCTTTCAACATCCTTAACTTCTCTTACAAATGTCTGGTCTATTATATCCCATCCCTCTTTAACAATGAACTTAATATCTTCAATATCTTTTTCAGATAAAGCAGGAAGGGGCACATTCTTTCCAGGGAATGTTACCTTTCTTTTGTTTGTTATAATTCCTTCATTCAGAAATTTTATTTTATCCCCTTCCTCAACAATTGCTTTTATGTTTCCATCGTCTATTAAAACTTCATCTCCCTGCTTTATAACATTAATTACGTCAGGGGCATTCAACCCAATATCATCGCTTAAAGATAGTACATCTCCTTTTTTTACCTCAATTGCCTCTTTATTTGTTGTTCTTATCTCTGGTCCTTTTAAATCAGCTATTGTTGTTATTACTTTGTTAAGTTTTTTCTCCACTCTCCTTATTTTATCTAGGAAGTTCTTATGGTAATCGTGGCTTCCATGTGAAAAGTTGAACCTTGCTATATCAGCTATTTTGAATATCTCTTCGAGCACTTCTTCACTTTCAACAGAAGGACCGAGTGTAACAACAATTTTTGTTTTTCTCATAACTTCCTGTTCTTAAACACAATTAATAAAAATGTTTTGAAATTAGATTTCGCTGTGCTGTTCAATAGTGTAGCCATGCTCTTCAAGCAACTTCTTTGCCTTCTTTAATCTATCGGGCATTAAAGCAACAACTGTCTCTTTTCCATCTCTGCTCACAATGTAGACATTCTTTATGTTTACTTTGTTATCACTGAGTAGCTTTGCGACTTTTGAAAGCTCACCGGGCTGGTCTTTTAGTTTTATTAAAATAACTTCTTCTTTTACTACATTGAATCCATTCTTTTTAAGCACTTCTTCAGCTTTTCTTGTATTCTTTACAACTAAGCTGATAATTGCCTTTCCCCCAACAGTTGTTACAGAGATACTTTCAATGTTTATGTTTTCCTTTGCTAAAATATAAGAAATATCCATGAGCAAGCCTACCCTGTCTTTTTCAACTAAATTTATCGCTTTCATAAAACTAACTCTCAGGTTAAGTTTAAATGGCTTTGTATAAATAAACATTTACATCCATTCTTTGACAGCAAAACAGGTGGTTGGATGCGTTTGGTTGTAGATTTTCATATTCACAGCAAATATTCAAGGGCCACATCTAAATATTCTGATTTGAATGGCCTTTCTAAATGGGCAAAGATTAAAGGCATAGGTGTTCTTGGAACCGGGGATTTTACACATCCTGCATGGCTTGACGAATTGAAGACTAATTTAAATGAATGTTGTGATGGTATTTATGACTACAACAATCAAAAATTCATATTGAGTGTAGAAGTTAACAATATATTTGAGAGAAATAATAAGACAGTTAAAATTCACACAGTTATTCTCTCTCCTTCTCTGGAAGTTGTTGAGCAAATAAACGATGTTCTGAGGAAGTATGGAAACCTTAAAGAGGATGGAAGACCTACTCTGTTTGTTTCTCCTGACCAAATGGTTGAAGAACTTAAAGAGTTAGATAAAGAAATTCATTTTATACCTGCTCATGTCTGGACGCCCTGGTTCTCCCTTTATGGCTCGAAGTTTGGTGTTGATAGCATCAAAGAAGCATTTCTTGATAAATCAAATCAGATTATTGCGATTGAAACGGGTTTAAGTAGCGACCCTGCTATGAACTGGATGTTTTCAGAGACAGACAATTATGCAATTGTTTCAAACTCTGATGCTCACAGCCCAAAGAACTTAGGGAGGGAAGCCAATGTTTTTGAGCTTGAGGACCTTTCTTACAGTTCTATAATAAATGTCTTAAAGACGAGAAAAGGGTTTATTAAAACTTATGAGTTTTATCCTCAGGAAGGTAAGTACTTCTGGGATGGTCATAGAA
>JALVSQ010000026.1:33552-35461 GCA_027024255.1 Microcaldota archaeon | reverse complement strand
ATCATCGTGGTGTAAAAAATCTAAAAACAGGACTTTTTCATCTTCTTTAATTCTCAAAAATAAGTACGAATGAGCCTATATGCACTCTCCTTTTACCTTTAAGAGGTCCTTTTAAGGGTTTGTAGGAATAAGGATGCTCTAATATTTCCTTGACTTTCTTTTTAATCCTCTCCAACATTAGTCTGTCTTTCTTCTTCAGCTTTTTTAACTTTGCTAAAATCTCATCAGAAAATAAAGCCTTAAACATTTATAATTCCTCAAACAATTCATCAATCTCATCAACAGCATAACTTTTCATCTTGCCTGCCTTTAACTTTTCTTTGCTTCTTTTAGAGATTTCTTTAATTCTTTCAATAACTTCTTTTTTGAATGGTGGCTCATACATCTCAATTAAACTCAAGATTGTTTCAATCTTTTCCTCAAGAGTTTTCACCCTCTCAGCTAAACCTACTGCTTCCATGAATAGATTGTGAATTTAAGTCTTTATAAATATATCACTTTAATTAACACATGTTCATTATCACAAATAACTCAATATCTCATACAGTTTCCTAAGGTTCTTGTCTTTATTTATTTTTTCAAATACTTTATCTATCTCTTCTTTCATCTCTTTTTTATCTTTGAAAAGGAATATGCTCTTTCTTCTCATGAATTCATAATGTCTGAAATTTTTTATAAAGATATCGGTTTTTATTGCCTAATTAGAGTTTATCAATCTTATCAACAGCATACCTTTAGATTAACACAACTTGAAATTTTGACCCCTCAAGATGATAAAAATGCAAGTCATAATCAACAAATATTTGAAATTTTGCTGATTATGAGCAAACAAATATCAAGCCTGTGTGGAGATGGCTCCTCAACAAGGCATGAAAGTTCTCTTAACAGGGAAAGTTTTATAAAAATTTTCCCTATTAACAGAACTATGAACAAGGAGGATGTGAAGGAGTACCTCATAAACTTTCACAATTCAAGTTTACCTCAAATGGTTGAAAGAGAGTTGAAGATACCTGAAACAGGCAAAATAAAGGTAATAATAGGCCCTAGAAGGGCAGGAAAAACATACTTCATGTATCAGCTTATAAAACAAAAGAAGAGAAAGAACACCATTTATCTCAACTTTGAGCATCCCTCTCTTTACGATGTAACATATAAAGAGATAAAAGAAATAATCAAACTTTACTGGGAGCTTTATCCAGAATCAGATAATAAACTCTCTATATTCATAGATGAGCCTCAGAGCGTGGAGAACTGGGAAATAGCTGTTAGAGGTCTCCACGATGAAGGGCACAACATCTTCATCTCAGGTTCTTCTTCAAAACTCTTAAGCAGAGAAATAGCAACATCTTTAAGAGGGAGGTCCTTATCTTACATGCTCCTTCCTTTTTCCTTCAGAGAGTTTCTAAAGGCAAAAAACAAACATGTAAGCAATTTACTGACATCAAGGGAAAAAGCAAATATACTCAATCTTTTGAACAACTACTTAGAATTCGGGGGATTTCCGGAGATTGTTTTAGAAAAAGCAGAATCAAACAAACTTAAAATAATAGAGGAATATTACAACCTGACGATTTACAGGGATGTAATTGAGAGGTTTGGAATAAAGAATACTCAGATGATAAAATGGATGATTAAATCCTTGATCAGTTCTTATTCAAAAGAGTTCAACATTCACAAACACTACCTGACCTTAAAATCAAAGGGCATAAAGGTGAGCAAGAACACCCTTTACAACTACTTCTCCATTCTAACAGATGTCTTCTTTGTATTCAATTTGCCCAAATACAGCCCATCAATAAGGAAAAGGGAGCTTTTAATCAACAAGGTTTATTTAGGAGACCTCTGCTTTGCCCAGCTCTTAGGCACAAAGGATACAGGAAAAAGAATGGAGAATGCTGTTTTTCTTGAA
>JALVSQ010000026.1:10797-33542 GCA_027024255.1 Microcaldota archaeon | reverse complement strand
GATTATCAACAAAGAGAAGTAGATTTTGTAATAAAAGAGAGAAACAGAGTAAAAGAATTAATCCAGGTAACATATGCTTCAAGCAAAGACGAGATAGAAAGAAGGGAATTAAGAGCATTGAAAAAAGCATCTGAACTCTTTAAGTGTAAGAATATGAAGGTTATTACATGGGATTATGAGGATGTTTCAGACGGTATTAAATTCATTCCCTTATGGAAGTGGCTCCTGTCAGATAAAAACTAAGTTAGTATCGCAACTATACGAAAAATTTAAAAATAAGTATAACAATTATACTAATCATGAAAGAATCTTTGCTGATTGAATACTTTGAGAATATAAGGAATAAAAAGATGAATTACTACGAGAGAGAATTGAAGATTCAACCCATGGAAGGAAAGGCAATTTCAATAATAGGGCCAAGAAGGGCTGGAAAGACCTATTTTCTCATGCATGAATTTCTAAAACATCCTGAATTTTCTCTATACATGGACCTGGAAAGCATTGAGTTCTCAGGCTTAAAAGCAGAGGATATTCTAAAAGTAATTGCTCTTTATGAGGCAAGATATAAAGGAAAAGTAAAGAATGTTTTAGTAGATGAGGTTCAGAATTTGCATGAATGGCAATCCCTTGTAAGAACACTGCTTAATAGAGGTTACGTTGTCTTTATCTCAGGTTCAAGCTCAAAACTTTTAAGCAAAGAAATAGCAACATCTTTAAGAGGCAGAACATTGAGCTACCTTTTACTGCCCTTTTCCTTCAGAGAATTCATATCCGTTAAAGGCATGAAACCAAAAGAACCTTATTCAGAGCATGAAGTTCAAACGATGAAGATTTACTTAAACGAATACCTTGAATACGGCTCATTTCCCGAAGTGGTTATGTCAGAAAACAAAGAAAAAATCCTGAAGGAGTACTTTGATACCATATTCTACAAAGACTTTGTGGAAAGGCATTCTGTAAAGAGCATGGAAACTGCAAGGGTTATATTTGAATACCTCTTTCAGAACTTTTCAAAAGAGATAAGCATAGAGAAGATAAAAAATTATATAATGCATAGAATAGGTGTGGAGACAAAAAGAACAATATATTCATATGCAGATAAAATAGAGGATACATTTGCCGTATTTTTTGTGGATAAATATTCAGAGAGTGTTTATAAGAGAAGGAACTGGCCTAAAAAAGTTTATGTTTGCGATGTCGGAATTCCATCCATCTTAAGCTTCTCTCAGGACACAGGAAAGAAAATGGAAAACACAGTATTCCTTGAGTTGCTAAGAAAAACAAACTCAAACCCATTTTTGCAGTACTTTTACTTCAAAGATTATCAACAAAGAGAAGTAGATTTTGTAATAAAAGAGAGAAACAGAGTAAAAGAATTAATTCAGGTAACCTATGCTTCGGGTAAAGATGAGATAGAAAGAAGGGAATTAAGAGCATTGAAAAAAGCATCTGAATTGCTTAACTGCAAAAACCTTAAAGTAATAACATGGGATTATGAAGATGTTTCAGAAGGTATTGAATTCATTCCTTTATGGAAGTGGTTGCTTAACCCTCTGCATCAGTCATGGAGATAATAAAATTTTCCACAAATAAAGCGAAACTGCGAATTTTTTATAAAATTTTCGCAGTAAAATGAAAGCAATGGAAGATGTTTTGATTGATCAACTGGAAGTGTTAAAAAAACTGATGCAAAAGAAATATGTAAACAGAGAGTTAAAGTTAAGTAAAACAAATCTTATACAGGTGGTGCTTGGCATTAGAAGAAGCGGGAAATCGTTCTTTATTGCTCATTACTTAAAAGGAAAGAATTTTGGTTATATAGATTTTGATGACCCAAGGATAAAGTACGAGGGCATAATAGATGCTTTTTATAAAGCATATGGGGATGTTGAAATCGTGTTTTTAGATGAAGTCCAGGAAATCCATCATTGGGAAAGAATTGCTGAGTTCTTCAGGAAAAGAGGGCATAAAGTATTCATAACAGGCTCAAACAGCATGCTCTTAAAGCCAGAACTGGCAACAAGATTAACAGGTAGGCACATCAGTTATCAACTCTATCCATTTTCTTTCAGGGAATTTGTAAAGGCAAAAAATATTGAAAACAGGGGAGCCATAGGGAGGGCTAAGTTGATTAACCTGCTAAGGTCTTATTTAATTAAAGGTGGTTTTCCAGAGGTCGTAGTAGAAAATGAAATACCAGAACTTTATGCAAGAGAACTTATTTCAAACATCCTCACAAAGGATATAATAGGAAAGAATAAAATAAAATATAAAGCCACACTTTCAGATGTATTTTTCTACATCGTTGAAAATTTTGCTTCACTTGTTTCAATAAGTGCAATTAGAAAGAAGTACAAAATAGGTAGTGACCACACTGTTAAAAATTACTTGAAACTTATGCAAGATGCTTTTGTAATTCACTTTATTGAGCAATTCTCCTATAAACCACATATTAGAAAATCAATGCCGTTTAAAGCATACATTGCAGATCCTTCTTTCATTATCTCAATAAAGGACATAAACACAGGTAAAAGAATGGAAAATATTGTAGGTGTTGACCTGCTGAGGAGAAAGTCTTACTGGAATAATTTATGGGAGATTTTCTACTGGCGCGATTACCAGCAAAGAGAAGTGGATTTTGTAATAAAAGAGAGAAACAGAGTAAAAGAATTAATCCAGGTAACCTATGCTTCGGGTAAAGATGAGATAGAGAGAAGGGAATTAAGAGGTTTGAAAAAAGCATCTGAACTCTTTAAGTGTAAGAATATGAAGGTTATTACATGGGATTACGAGGATGTTTCAGACGGTATTGAATTCATTCCTTTATGGAAGTGGCTCATTAAAAGCAATTTATAAACATAGTAATATAAAAAATTTATCCCTGAGAACCAAAGATTTTAAATAATATTTATCCCTAAATAAAAGCATGGACTATATTGCTGATTACATGATTGATAAAAAAGAGGAGATAAAGGAACTTGAAGTTGTTGACAGAGATATAGAGTTAAAACCCAACAATGAGTTTGCTGTGTCATTGATAGGTCCAAGGAGGGCAGGAAAAACATTTACAATCTACAACCTTATCAAGAAGTTAAATATAAGAGATGATGATTACATATTCATAAACTTTGAGGATGATGTAATCGCTCAAAGCAGAGATGACATAAGGCAGATTGTTCAAAAGCATGTTGAACTCTACGGGAGAAGACCTCAATACCTGTTCTTTGATGAAATCCAGAGCATGGATAAATGGGAATCGTTTGTTTACTCCTTTATTGAAAAAAAGAAGTATAAAATAGTTCTTACAGGTTCATCATCAAGGCTTTTAAGCAGGGAAATAGCGACATCTCTGAGAGGAAGGACGGTAAACAGGGTTGTTTTTCCCTTCTCATTTAAGGAATACCTTAAAACAAACAAATTTGAATTTAAGAAACTTTATTCTTCAATTGAAAGGGCCAAAATAAAAAACATGCTAAGAGATTATTTAAATAAAGGAGGATTTCCCCAGGTTGTTTTAAACAGGATAAGCAGAAATGAGTTTGTAAGAGAGTATCTGAATGTTGTTCTGTACAAAGACATCGTTGAAAGGTTCAGGATAAAGAACATTGATGTTGCTAAATTCCTTTTGATTTCATCTGCTCAATCCTTTGCAAAGGAATTTTCAGTTAACAAACTCTACAATCAATTAAAGAATAGAGTTGAAGTAAGCAATAAAACCCTTTATGAGTACATGTCCTATTTGAATGAAGTCTTCTTTGTATTCCTGCTTTACAGGTTCTCCTACTCAACCAAAAAATCCCTTCTAACAATTCCGAAACTCTACATAAACGATACCGGCTTATCTCTTTCAAATGAAATAGGCAGAAAGATGGAGAATACTGTGTTTATTGAATTGAAGAAAAAGGAGTTGAACAATATACATGAGATTTTCTACTTTAAAGATTACCAGCAAAGAGAAGTAGACTTTGTAATAAAAGAGAGAAACAGAGTAAAAGAATTAATTCAGGTAACATATGCTTCAAGCAAAGATGAGATAGAAAGAAGGGAATTAAGAGCATTGAAAAAAGCATCTGAACTCTTTAAGTGTAAGAATATGAAGGTTATTACATGGGATTATGAAGATGTTTCAGAAGGTATTGAATTCATTCCTTTATGGAAGTGGTTGCTGGCCAATGATTAAGAATTTATTCAACCCATTCCAGAACTGCTTTAGCCTCTGCTTTAACTCTTTCCACATATATTTCAGGTTTCATCACCTCTTCAGCACTTCTTGGAGGAAATCTAAAAGAAAGTCTGTACGCTTTCTCAATGCTTCCAAGCCTTTTAGTTAAATAAAGCATGAATCTTGCTCCTGCCTGGTAACGGTCAGGGAATCCAGCATATAAGCTCTCTATTCTTTCAGTTTTTAATGCATAAATATGGTCTTCAATAAATACAAGACTCCAGAATAGTGAGACAGCAGAGCCTATAAGGCCAATCGTTGAAGCAGCAGGTGATATCGAGATAATGGAACTAAACATATATGCCATGGATAGAGAAGCCATTACACCCAGATTTCTATAATTTGCTGAAAATCTACACCTCATTTTGCTTAATTCTGATTCTATCTTTTTGAGCCTTTCATCAAAAGGCATGTTTCTGTAAACATAAAGAAGCTGCATGAATTTAGCCCTGCCTTCAATTAAAGCAATGGAGACCCATTCTGCTTCTTCGACACTTTTAGAGAATTCATATGCTTCAGCTCTTGCTTTCCCGAACAAATTGTTTTGAAAATCAATGGCATGAACCAGTTCATGAATTACAATGTCTCCGATATTGGAAAAAGAGTTAATTCCAATTTTGTTTTTCTTTTGATTGAAATAACCCCTGGGCTTCGAAATAAGTACTTTGGCAGGGTCAATATGCCTGAAAAACAGACTGTAAAATGCTGAGAACTTTATTTCAGGCATACTACCTAATCTTAACCCCATTATTTTCTCAACTTCAGGAAGTATTGATTGAATAAATCCCTTTATTCTCCTTTCCCTTATCTTTGATTTCTTTTTTATCCACAGGAAATCATGAAGGTTTAACCACATCCATAAGGAATCGTTTGCTAATGACCTTCTCATATGCCATTTAACTTTGTAATAATTTCTCTTTATACATGGCTTTATGTTCTCTTTCTTCAGACATATTCTTACCTTTTTTATAAATTCCTTTAATTTGGGCTGTTTAAGCTTCATATTTTAATTCTGGATTAAAGGATTTTTAAATATTACACTTTCATTTAAACTTTATAACAAAAATCCCTTACCAAAATATTTTAGGAAATTCTAATAATTTATAATAAAAAAGTAAAAAAGGATTAACCTACTATGCAGGCTCCGTCTTCACATCCATAAGCACATTGAATTGTCTCAGAACTCATGCCGTTTGATGTGCAGTAATATTCTCTTAAAGTCCGGGAATCTATGCAGTAATCAGTGTAGTTTTGCTGAGTTGTTGTTCCATCTGTCCAGTAATCTGTTATTGTAAGTGTTCCTTTTGAGTATTCCTTAATACCTCCGTCGCTGTCATCACAGGCTGTTCTTTCAACCTCTTTGCATATACCATCAACGCAGTTGCACTGCCTGTCCTCATAAGCATATTCGTCACCATTACAATAATACTCTCTTAAATAAGTGTAGCCGTATTCATCCTCTCTGCATTCATCCTGCAGTGAGTAAAAATCACCATTTTCATAGCCGTAAACCTTTCCTCTTTCGTAGTAATCTTTGCCTCCATCGCTGTCTTCACAGCTGTTTTGAGGTTGTTCAGGCTCCTGTCTGCATGCTCCTTCTCCACATCCGTAATCGCAGTAATATGTTTTGTTCTTTACTTCTCCATCTTCGCAGTAGTATTCTATTAATGTTGGCACAGAGTAATGAGTGAATGTTTGCGTTGAATGGCAATAATCGGTGTATGTTTTTCCATCCACAGTTACCTTTCCCATTACATATGGATTATCTCCACCGTCAGTGTCAGTGCATTCTCTTTCTTTGCAAACACCATCCTTGCATTCACATTTTACAGTCTCACTTTTTATCTCGTTATCCTCGCAGTAATACTCTATTAAATAACCTTTTTTACACTCATCCCTTTTGATTGTCTGGCCTTTCTGAGTATAACCATAAACCTCGTAGTTCTTGCCTCCATCGCTGTCGTAGCAGGTTGTTCTATTCTCGCAGATGCCTACATAAGCAAGTTGAACATTGGCTAAATGCAGGGCAGCCGGGTTTATGTATGTTCTTCCATCCTCTCCGCAGACAGGATTCCATGTTAAATCGCAGTTGCAATCCTCTCTATAAGCAGGAGGATTGTAGGTCGGAGGTGTTCTTCCCTCACAACAACAATCAACCACAACAGGATATTTGCCCAGCTGAATTCTGCCTTTTCCTAAATCCACTGGTGTGGATGCTAAAAGAAGGTAGATATTCACTGCAAGACCTAATAAAACAAGAACAAGTAGCAAATTCGTTAGGAGGCTTCCCCTTTCTACCACTATCTTTTCGGTCATTTTTCCACCATGCCAAAAAGAATCAAAATATTTATAAACGACCCTAACATAATTGGGATTTATCCAATATTATTTTGGAAATTCTTAAATATTTAGGCAATTACCTCAAAAACTCGTTTACCCTGCCCAGGGCCTTTCTGAGAATGGGGTCAGCAAGGAAGTACCTGTTCTCTTCTTTAAGAAGGAATCCATAATTGAGGAGTTGTCTTAGAACCCTGCCAAGATTTCCCTCACTTACATTACCTATCTCTTCCATCATCTCCTCCCATGTTAAGCCCTTTGCACTTCTCAACACAGAAATGTAAAGCTGCCTGTTCCTTTTATTATAAAGAAACTTAGCCAGTTCATGAGCAACAAGAGGAATTGCGAAATTTAATGTTGCTTCAAGAGCCCTTGGGTTTCCCCTCACTGCTTTTTCATAGCCGTAGTAGGTAAGCCAGCCGATAAGCCCATCCAATTCACTTACAACTTCAGTTATCTCCACTTCATCAATTCTTATGTTCAATTGCCTGAATCCTTCCTCTAAAAACATTTTGCTTAACTCGGGTGAAAGCCGTCTCATCCTTATCTTGAGGATATGCCTTCCGTAAAGAGATGATGTAGGGTCATTCTCTCTTAAAATATCTTCAAATAATCCAATCTCACTTCCAGATAGGATTACCTGGACATTTGGATATCTGTCGTAAATGTATGAAAGAACATCTCCTAATTCCTTTCCTGTTCTTTGAGCTTCATCTATGAAAAGGGTAATATTTTTTACATCTTTCAGGGAAGGCTCTGGCTTCTTTATTTCAACACCTATGCTGGGCAGAGGAATGCCGGGTATTGAAACATTTAATGTGCTTATACTTCCTATGATAATGTTCTCTTTTCTTTTTGCTCCTTCCTGAAGAGCGGTTAAAACATCTTTTTTAGGATTTTCTATCATCCTTCCATCAAGCCATATGTTTATTCCTTTCTTTTCATGAAAAAGAACAGACATCAGACTTGTTTTACCGACCCTTCTAACGCCAAGAACAGCTATTATTCTTTCACCTCTTTTTAGCCCTTCAATCACTCCCAAGTATTCTCTATTATAGTTAAAGAAATCCTTTTTGTTCATCTTTGGGGCTATATCAAAGTACATGATATAAAGATTAAGCGTATGTCTTTTTATAACTTTCATTAAATGGCCTATGAGTAAGAGTAACTCTCATTCTTTAAGCCAGGAATAAGAGTTGCTCCTGCATGGTTTAAAAAGGTGCTCAGTCAAGTTGAGCACCTTTTTAAATATTTCTATCCAGGAAGCCATTATGGATAAACTAACAAGGAAGGCTCTTGAAGAATGGGCTGATGTTGTGGAGCATGAGAAGGTCATATTCAGAGAGGCCTTTAAAAGAATTGAAAAAACACTTGAACTTAAGCCTGTCACAACCATTTCAGGACCCAGACGCTCAGGAAAGAGTTATGCCCTGAGATGGGTTGTTAAAAAACATGGGGGTATTTATGTAAACTTTGAAGATGAAAGAATACCAAGAAAGCCTTCTATAATAAGGGAAATTCACGAAACTTATAGGGAAGGCATTTTAACTCTTGATGAGGTTCATTTAGTTAATGGCTGGGAAAGGGTGGTTTCATCCATTTCTCAGACAAGAAAGGTTATAGTTACAGGAAGCACATCCCATCTTCTCAGCAGGGAATACGGCACATTTCTCACTGGCAGGCACATAAGCGTTGAGCTTTTTCCCCTGAGTTTTTCTGAATTCAAAGAATTCGGAGGAAGGGATTACGAACAGTTTCTCATTCTTGGAGGATATCCTGAAGTTGTTCTTTCGGGAGAAAGAACCCTTTTAGCAGATTACATAAACGATATTATTTATAGAGATGTTTTACCAAGGCACAACACCAACCCTTCAATTATAAAAGAGATGGCAACCCATCTCCTTACCAGTTCATCAAAACTGTTTACTGAAAGAAGGCTCGCGAACCTCTTTTCATTGAGCCCGAACACAGCAGGTGACTATGTGGAGTATTTGAGAGAAGTTTATCTTGTTGAAAAGGTTGAGGCTTTCCATCCAAAGATAGGAGCAAGAAAGAGATTGCCTTTCAAACTCCATGCAGGGGATCACGGCTTTGTATCTTTTCTCTCTGCTGATAAAGGATGGAAAGGAAGGGCTTTAGAAACATCTGTGTACTGGGAAATAAGGAAAAAGGCTCCCCGTGGCATTCAGGTCTACTACGGATGGGGAAAAAGGGAGGTGGATATTGTCCTGGCCATGGGTGGAAAGCCATTATTTATTATAAATGTGGTTTATGAACTGAGTAATGAGAACAGGGAAAGGGAAGAGGCTATAAAAGAGAAGAAGGGTGTAAAAAAAGCTCTTGTGAGCATGAAGGGTGAAAGCAAAGAACTTGCCACATATAAACCATGGCAGATAAATGAGATTATGGATGAGCTTATCAGTTCCACAACACTTTTACAGTAAACTAAAATGCCAGAAATCCATCTTTTTGCCAAAAATTGGCAAATAACCAAGGTTCTATTTTCAGATTTTTTACAATCACATCATAACAGTAAACTAAAAATCTTAACTCAATCATGCGGATTATTACTGAGTTTACTAAAACAGTAAATAAACGAAAATAAGTAGATTTTTAGTTTACTTGTGCAGTATTTGAACCTGTTTTCTAAAATAATGATGGAAAAACTATGCATTATTTTTTGGAGTGTTTTTTTGCTTGCAACCTAACCTAAAAATAAAAAAATGGGTAAAAAATAAAAAATGGGTTTAAAGCCAAAATAGTGTTAATAAGCGATAACATATGTGTTTTTAAACCTTTTTAGATATATTATAAATTATGGTAAAAAGTGTAAGAGCTGTTTACACATTGAATAAGCCTTATTTCTTTGCCACTTTATATGAGATAAATGAAGCAGTCAGGCAGATGGGTTTTGAGTTAATTTTAGTAGGAGGAGGTGCTGTTCAGGCCCATATTGCTAATATTTTAGGCCTCGAAGAAGCATCAAAACACTTAAGAAAAACAGATGATATAGATATGGTTCTGCTTGGCATGAGTAAAGAAAACATAATTCATTTATTAAAAACAATAGATGGAACTTCAAAGCTGTATTCGAATGGGAAAGAAGAGCATCTTTTAGAAATACATATTTCAAGACTTGGTGAAAAAAAGCCTATTCTTCATGTAAAGCACTTAAACAGTGATTTATTTGAAGGAGATATAATGTTAAATATTTCAACCACACTTAACGAGTTAAGGAACTTTGAGCCAGAGACAGTTGAGAAGTTTTACAAAAGGGCTGTTGAGCTAAGCATTTCTCACAAAGAGCTTGGGTTAAAGTTACTGGTAAAGGTTTTAGCCTTAGAGGACCTCATAACTACAAAATTAGTTGCTGGAAGAGATAAGGATGTAAAAGATGTTAAATCATTGTTAGAAATTTTAGCTTCAAAGAGAAGGGAAATAAACTGGAAAGTCGTTGAGGAGAATATAAAGGAAGTTAAAAATATGGAAAAGAGGAGTAATGCAAGAGAGAGGTTAAAGGAGGTTAAATTGCATTTTAAAATAAAAAATACATAAATTTAAATTCATTTCCACACATTTAGTAACACATGGATATACTCCACTTATCACCGTTGCACCTCTTTGATCTAAACTTTTATGGCCAGCAGGTCATGAATGTTATGTTTTTGAGACATTCACTCATATTTGAAGAGGACATATCTAACCACTTTGTTGTAAGAAAAGCAACCTGGGAATCATATCCTCCTGAGATTCCAAAGGAGCAGTGGCAGGCAATCCAGATAGAGCTGGCATCCCTCCTCAAAACAGAAATAATAATTGAAAATTATAGAGAAGTGGAGAGATTAAACAGCATTGTGAAACACCTTAGGGATCCAATTCTTCATGTTCCGTTTTTTCTTGATATAAAAACCATTAGAAGGTTTTTTAAGAAAAAGAAACAGCAGGTTCCAGTGTGGATTGAATTGAATATAATGCCTGAACAGGCTTTCAAAAAAGGTGGAAAAAGAAAAAGTTCTTTAAGAGCAGTGAGTGAATGCAAAGAAGCCTTTTTAATGGGTGTAAGCAGAGCGGTTGTTACCGCTTATAAATCATTTGTTAAAAAAGAAATAGAGTTGGTTGAAAATGGTATTGAGATGAGCCTTTATCATGTTCTCAACCCACATATGTTTGAGATTTACAGAGAGGCTATGGGATTAAAGGGCAAGAGAGTTGTTGCCTTTGTTGCCAGACCTGAAAGATGGAAAGGCTGGCCTGTAATGGCTGAACTCCTTAAAAGATTTGAAAGAGAAAGAAGGGATGATATTGTCTTTTTATTTGCCTTCTCTCCTACTTATCCCTATCGTCCAATAAAGCAAACATATATTGATAGGGCTAAAGAAACCTTTTCAGAATTGAAATTTTTGTCAAACAAGGGACTTATAAGGGTTTATGTTGATTTATCGAAGTTTTTCCACTTTGATGAGAAAATGCTATCGTTACTTGAAGATGCATTTAGGCAAAGACTCTCTCAAACAAAGGCTCATGTAGAAGAGCTATTTAAGAACAGATTCGTTTTATCTCCGTGGTTTTATGGTCCTCTTTTTCATCCCATAACTGATGTGGCAGATGTCCTTCTGCATCCTGCATTTGCAGAGGCTTATGGACTCGTTATCAGGGAGGCTTTGATGTCAGGAGCTTTTGTTGTAGCCTCAAAAGTAGGAGGGATTCCTTTTATAACATCTAAGGAAAACAGCATTCTTGTTGAAGATAAAAGGTTGAGTTATGCTAAAGAAAGGTTTTTGAGTGATGAAGAGAGAAAAGAATTGGCAGACAAGTTTTATGAAGCATTGAATAGGGCATTTAAAATAAAGCCTCCAAGGCTCAAAATAAGGGAATCTGCTTCTCCTGGTAAAGGAAGATACATGTATACATTCTCAAAAACTGTTGAGTATTTAAAAAAGCTTCGTAATTAAATAAAAAGGTGATAAAGTGAAGAATGCTAATAAAAAGGTAAATGGTAATTCCAGAGGGAGCAGAAACCCGTTTGAAGAAATCAATCCTCTGGAAGAGTTAGCCAGAGGTAAGGAATGGGAAAACATATTTAAACTTATAAATGAACTGAGGAAGGAGTGGAATAAACCTGAATTAAGCAAAGAAGAAAGAGAGAGAATCAAGAAGTTATTTGAAGAATACTCCCTTTCTGGGAAGAATATTCTTGAATTCAGTTCTTCACTTGAAGGAAAAGATAGAGTTCTCTGGGAAGAGTTTCTGGCAGTGGTAAAGGCATATCCGTACAATTTGGATAAAAATATATAAGAATTTCTAAGAGTGTTTTGTAAAAGTATTGCAATAGTGGGAAATAATGGAGGTTTTAGTAAGCAATTAACTCCTAAAACTAAAAACCAGGGTATTTAACAGAATAATATTAAGATTTAAAAACATATTTTACCTAAGCAGAAATGTGTGGAGATATCCTACTATTATCCTTATGGGACCACCAGGGGTTGGTAAATCGACTACATCCGAGATAATAAAGTCTAACAGTAAAGATTTCCTTCCTTTTACTTATTCTGAATACAAAAGTAAGAAAAAGTTGCTGAGGGATATACTAAAGGCTTCGAGATTTCATGTGCCTATTCTAGACACACATCCATCAATTGAAAAGAAAGGTTACATCATAGGCCTCATTGCTGACTCAAAGCTTTTATGGATTCTGAAGCCAATTATACCAGTAGTATTAATAGAAAAGCCAGAGACTTTAATTGAGAGGATTGTCCAGGATAAATTCAAGCAGCGCGAAAAAATATCAAGGACTTTAACCCTTTTTAATGAGGTGTTTATGTTAGGACTGGCTCTTAAATATTCCCATACCAACAGGATATATATCTTTCAAAACTCTTCTTCTTATAAAACTGCGAATGATATAATGTCTTTGGATATTAACAAAATTTATGATCCTTTTTATATGATTAAATTGTTAATGGTGATGTAGAAATGCAAATACTTGTAGCTACATCCAATGAGGATAAGGTAAGACAATATGAGATTCATTTGCCTAAAGGCTACCGAGTAAAACAACTCATCCAACCAGAGGTAGAAATCAAACACGAATTGCCTGAAATCATTTCAATATGGAAGGCTTTCACACTTTGGAGAAGAAAAGTCTATGGTGTGATAAGTGATGATAGAGCATTATATCTTATTGACACTATACCAGGAACTGATATAAAGACATTTTTGAAACAGCCTCAAATTTTTGATAGATTATTCCAGGGAAAAAAAGGGAAGTTAGTTTACTCCCTTTCTTACACCGACTTGGATGGTATTCATCTCTATTCCCACTATCTTAATGTAAAAATAGTAAAGCCTTCTAGGAGTTCTAATAAATGGGGAGAATTGGGAAAAAGATTGGCAGTCCCCCCCTCTTGTAAACCTTTATCAGAGTATAATAAAAAAGAGGAAGAAGAATTAGAAAGAAAACTTTCAAAAGAGATTTTTTTGCCTTTCATAGGAATGGTTCTAGGAATTAAAAGGAAGGCTAAGCGAAGACATTACTCAGAAGTAGTAAGAATTAATTCATTTTTTTCAAAGATGAAACATGGAATTTTGGAAAAGATAAATGATATCGTCAAAGAGAAAATAAACGCAGACGATTTCGGAGTAAATGGATTGACTTTAAGGAAGAGAGTGCTTCTTTCATCTGCATATTTCCCCCCTTCCCTTTTTTTTGATATAAAGATGGAAGATGGATTTTATTTTAATATCCAAAGGCCAATTTCACAGCTCAAGAAAGGAGGAGATGAAATTTTAGAAAAGCTTATAGATTTTCACAGTAAAAGAATAAAAAAGCAAAGAGATAAGGTAAAACTTATAAAAGAGCTTGAAGAGGAAGAATTAACAAAAGGCCCGGGTAAAATTATCAGGAAAGGGAGTGCTCTTATGGTTAGAAGGGAGGATGGAACTGATGAAGTTTTGTATTTCAAGGAATATTTTGATTATGAAACCACAAAGGAAGTATTAGGGAAACTTCACTACCTTCAAGCTCCAAGAGACTGGAAAAAGGTTTATGCTTTAACAGATAAAGAAGGTATGCCTAAAGCAATTATATCAGTTTCAAGGGTTGAGAGAAAGTACAAAAAGAGGCTCCTATTAAGAGATGGAATTAGAGATGTAGTTGAAGTTGCAAGAGGATATAATACAATGTGGAAAGTAAAAGGAGTTTTATCTTTCCTTTACTCTGAGTTATCAAGAAGGTTTAAGACTTTGTTAACAGCTTATCAGCCGTCATTTGCAAAAGGCATTTCAGTATACTCTTCAAATTTTTTGCCTTATTTGATAAAACCCCAACAAAACTTTTATGAAATGGAAAAGGATGTTCCTATATTCAGAGTTAGGAGAAGCATAAAAGGAAAAAGAGTGAAAAGAGGGAAAATGCCACTACTTCCATCTTTTGAGATGATTTATCCGGGGGTTAGGACTATGCATATTATGTTTGAATTGATGAAGTAGTGAATCTCTTATGTTTAGTCGGGCTGGGAACAGAGATAATTTTCATTTCATATTTATCTTAAAAGACCCAAGACTCTTTTCAAAGCACTTCATAGAATAAAGAGAGTAGGAAACAAGCAGGATTGAAAAAACAAGAAAGTATAAACTGAACTTTTCAAAGAAATTCCTGGCAATGGAAGGAAGGAATGTTGATATAATTGGAACTGTTAGATTTGCAACACAAACTCCGCTTGCAAAACATGTCTGAATAGATGCAAAGCCAACAATATAACCTAAAACAGCAGCTATTGATGGTTTTTCCATAGCTCTTACATGATTCTTTATGTTTCTAATTATGCATGCTACTGACAGACCAAACAGAATAAGAAATATGTAAGATAAAACAACAATCTCGAAGGGTGAGTAGGCAGTCAGGAATGGTTTTACTATGAAGTAATAACCGAGTAAAGCAGCAATAATGCCCACAATCCAGCAGTAAATACTTTTCAGGACATTCAATATTTCCATAATCATAAAAGTTTTTGGAAATGTTTTAAAATACTTCTTAAAACAAGTTTTTCCACCGTCTTTAGGCACACCTACCTTACATTTTTAAACCTACTCTTTCATAACTAAGCATGCATTCTAGATATGTTCTATTTACTCTATTGGTCTTTATATTGATGTTTCATGGTTGCATAACAGAAACCCAGATTCCAATGGACAAAAAAAGCGTTTTAACAACCGCTGTGAGCGTTGATGTTGATGGAGATAAAGTACCTGATATTGAAACATATTCTTATTCTCCTATTGAGGTTTCAGGACCTGCCGAGGGTCAGAGCCTTGTTATTGACAGGAAAATATTTGTTTATCCAGATGAGTTTGAGGTTGAGCCAGTAAATGCTTACAATCCTGAAATAATTCAAACATTTCAAAATGTGTATAAAAGAATAGGTGATGCTATTGAGGAGCAGGAAAAGGATTGCAGAAAATCCTTTAATTTTGCCACATGCTTAGATGCAGTTTCATGTAAAAAATCATGCAATGCCGATGCCTGCATTGAAGATAAAGGGTATGATGTTGGTTTAATCCTTAAAGACTTCAAAGATGTGGTTGAGAAAAGGGATAAGGCATTATCTGCTTTTGCCAATTCCATCGTTGCTATAAAGACAAGCAACTCAACTGTTGATGCCTCAATTGCATTAACAAAGGTTTATCTCTACAACAAGGTAATTGAAAATCATCCTGCTGTTACTGAGCTGGGCCTTTGTAAGCCTTCATACGGCGATGGAATATATGAAGGAGCATTTAATTACATTGGTAAGTTAAACATAGATACCAATGCCGTTTTGGTTCTTTATAAAATAATAGGCGTAAACATAAAGGGAGTAGAACAGGTTTATGTTCAGGACAGCGTTCCCTTCACTATATCTACTCAAATAACCAAAGTAGTTCTTTCAAGAGACCATAAGATGGTTTCAAAGTATCCTTTAGTTATTGAATTTGCTGAGCAAAGGCTGAGCGATATTGTGACATCAACGCTTGCTTATAAGGTAATAACAACCATGCAGAATTCAAGGACATACTTTGAATCATGGACAGGAGGTGATGTTAGCGTTAAAGTCCTAACAATTCAATCAAAGGAATTAAATGCTTTGATGGAGTTTATGTACAATGCCGTTTATCTGCCTTTGTATAATGCCACAGGCTTGCCATATCTTGCCTTTTCTGTTGTTTTTGGTATATTTTTGTTCCTGATTCTTTTCATAAAAGGATTATTCGTTTATCTTTACAACTTCTGGAAAGTTTATGGCAGTCATAAGAACTGGCAGCTCGCATTCAAAAAAGCCTTTGGAGAATCTGATATTTATTTCTCAAGAAATGCTGTATATTCAGCTGTGCTTATAGTGATAGCTTTGCTTGCAGAATTTTTGCTTTCCCAGAAACTGCCTCTTGAATCGTTTGATGTATTTGTGGTTAAGGATGCTATGCAGAGCGATGTGTTTATGCCCGTCTCGTTCATCCTTTATTTAGCAGGCTTCTACTTTATGTACTTTGTTGTTGCTGATAAAGTAAAAGGACTGATAGTAGGAAAAGAGTACTATAAGAATGTGCTTGAGTACTCTCCAAAAGCCAACAAAATATTGTTGAGAAAGCTAGAAGAGAAAGTCAATGAAGCAAAGAGACTTTTGGACAGGCTCTCAGGAACGGGTGTAGATGTCAGCAAAGAGTTTGATTATATACTCGGC
Source organism: Microcaldota archaeon (assembly GCA_027024255.1). Taxonomy (GTDB): domain Archaea; phylum Micrarchaeota; class Micrarchaeia; order Anstonellales; family J096; genus JALVSQ01. Next base: position 17,267 of record JALVSQ010000026.1, on the reverse strand, counting down.
CTTCCTGTTGATGAGTTGAACGCAAAGCTTTACAAAGAAGACCCTGCCTTCCTCCATCAAAGAATTGAGTATCATTTAACCAGGGTTAATGAAATAATTGAAAAGATAAAAGCTAAATCAGAAATAGCAGAGCAGAGCTGGCCAAGATGGGAATCCTACATAAAATCCGAGCTTGAAGGAAAGAAGACAGTCTCAGTGGATGTGCTGATTGCAATTCCCTACCAATGGAGAATCTGGGCTGTCAAGAAGTACATTGAATTACACCCTGAGGAAGGCTTAAGTTTAGAAGGCCAGACAATAAAGAGAGAAGTTCTGAAGCCTGAGGAGAAAGTGAGGAAGGTAATCGAATATCTTTCAACTCATTACGATGTTCCAGGAGGGTTTGTGTATTATAACGGCAAAACAAACGGTTATTTCAAGTTTGGAAAAAAGAGTGTCGTTGAAGCAGTATTTTACAGATTAATTGCTTCCATAAAGGAAATCTCAAAGAAGCCTGTTAAATTAATTGCAAAGGGTCAGTTTTATGTTGCAGAGGTAATACCCATAGGTAAGTCTATACTCTTTATAATGGCAAGCAAGGAGGACCTGGAAAAGGTAGAAGGTTATATAAACTCAAAACTGAAAAAGATAGTGTGATAACATGGATTATGATGCTTCTTCAATAAAGGTACTTGAAGGGCTGGAAGGAGTAAGAAAAAGGCCAGCGATGTACATAGGGGATACTGGCAAAAGGGGATTCCATCATCTTTTATTTGAGGTTCTTGATAATTCAATTGATGAAGCTTTGGCGGGCTACTGCAAGAATATCACAGTTATTCTCCACAAGGATGGCTCTGTTACTGTTGAGGATGATGGAAGAGGTATTCCTGTTGATGTTCATCCTAAGACAGGCAAAAGCGCCCTGGAAGTAGTGACAACAATGCTTCATGCAGGTGGTAAATTTGAGAAAAAAGCCTATAAAATTTCTGGAGGTCTTCATGGCGTTGGAATCAGTGTAGTTAATGCTTTGAGCGAATGGATGGAAGTAAAGGTTTTCAGAAATAACACCATTTACAGGCAAAAATATGAAAGAGGAAAGCCCATAACACCTGTTGAAAAAATAGGTGAAACATCTAAAACAGGAACAATTGTTTCGTTTAAACCAGATCCCTCAATATTTTCATGGAAAGAGTTTGATGCTGAGCTAATAGTAAACAAACTTAGAGAGCTTGCTTTCTTGAATCCGGGGTTAAGGCTCGTTTTCTTTGATGAAAAAACAGGAAGAAAGGAGGAATTTTTGTACAATGAAGGTTTGATTGCATATGTGAAGTATTTGAATAGAGCTAAGGAACCGATTCATGAAGTTATATATGGGAAGAAAGAAGCAAAAGGAGGTGTTTTTGAATTTGCATTTCAATACACCTCCTCTTATCACACCACATTACTCGCATTCACAAACAATATAAGGAACGATGAAGGAGGAACTCATGTGGTTGGGTTTAGAACAGCTTTAACGAGGGCAATAAATGATTTCATAAAGAACGAAAACCTGCTAAAAAACGATGCTAAGGTAACAGGAGAAGATGTGCTTGAGGGCTTAACGGCTGTTATCCACATAAAGATTGCAGAACCGCAATTTGAAGGTCAAACAAAAACAAAGCTGGGCAACAGCGAGGTCAGGGGATTAATGGATAGCATCACTTATGACCTCGTGAAGGAGTATTTTGAAAGACACAGAGATGAGGCCAGGAAAATAGCATTGAGAGTTATATCTGCCATGAGGGCAAGGGAAGCAGCAAGAAAGGCAAAAGAACTTGTCAGGAGAAAAAGTGCATTCGAGAGTTCTTTATTACCAGGGAAATTAGCAGATTGCATAGAAAGAGACCCTTCAAAAGCAGAGCTCTACATAGTGGAGGGAGAAAGTGCAGGCGGCTCTGCAAAGCAGGGTAGAGACAGACATTTTCAGGCAGTTCTACCTTTAAAAGGCAAGATATTGAATGTTGAAAAGGCAAGTATTGATAAAATGTTGAAAAATGATGAAATAAAAACAATTATTATGGCTCTTGGCACAGGCTTTGGTGATGATTTTGATATAAGTAGGTTAAGGTATCATAAGATAATCATCATGACAGATGCAGATGTAGATGGAAGTCATATAAAGACATTGCTTTTAACACTCTTTTTCAGGTATTTTAAGCCTTTGATTGAGAAAGGACATATTTACATAGCAAGACCTCCTCTCTATAAAATCTGGAAAGGTAAGACTGTAAGGTATGCTTATTCAGATGAGGAGAAAGAAAGAATTCTAAATGAGTTGGGCAATGCAAACATTCAAAGATATAAAGGTCTTGGTGAAATGAATCCTGAGCAATTGTGGGAGACAACAATGAACCCTGAAACAAGAGTGCTTAAGAAGGTTACGATAGAAGATGCTGAGTTGGCAGATGAATTGTTCACCATTCTAATGGGTGAAAAAGTAGAACCAAGAAAAGAGTTCATTGAAAAGCACGCATTAGAAGTAAAGGAACTGGATGTGTGATAACATGCTAATAGAAACTCCTCTTGAAAAAGAGGTTAAAGAAAGCTATTTAACATATGCGTTAAGTGTAATTGTATCAAGGGCCATCCCTGATGCAAGAGATGGACTTAAACCTGTGCAGAGAAGAATTCTTTATTCTATGAATGAGCTTGGCTTAAAGCATAATAAACCGTATAAAAAGAGTGCAAGGGTTGTAGGTGAAGTTCTGGGTAAGTATCACCCTCATGGAGATTCTGCTATATACGATGCCCTCGTTAGAATGGCTCAGCCGTTCAGTTTAAGATACACACTGGTTGACGGTCAGGGAAATTTTGGGAGTATAGATGGGGACCCACCTGCTGCCATGAGGTACACTGAGGTAAGAATGGCAAGTATTGCAGAGGAAATGTTGAAAGATATTGAATTCAATACGGTTGATTTTCAACCCAATTTCGATAATTCGTTGAAAGAGCCGGTTGTTTTACCATCTCGCATACCCAATCTCTTAATCAATGGAACATCGGGCATAGCCGTTGGTATGGCATCAAACATCCCCCCTCATAACTTAGGAGAGGTAATCGATGCCCTGATTGCAATTATAGATGGAAAAGATAAAGAGTATGTCTTATCTTTGATTAAAGGACCTGATTTTCCAACAGGTGGCATAATTCTGGGAAAGAATGCAATAGAAAAATATAAAAGGACAGGGAAAGCTATAATCAAAGTAAGAGGAAAAGCTGAGATAAAGAACGATAAGATTCTTATAACTGAAATTCCTTTCCAGGTTACAAAGACAAGGATAATAAATGAGATTGTAAAGGCAGTCAATTCAGGACTCATTGAAGGTATCGCAGATTTGCATGATAGGAGTGATAAAAGAGGTTTACTAATAGAAATAAGAGTGAAGAAAGGATTTAATCCTGAAATTGTTCTGAATAAATTGTTTAAACATTCAAGCCTTGAAACATCGTTTGGCATTATACAGATTGCTCTTGTTAAAGGCAAGCCAAAAACATTATCTCTGTATGACTTGCTAAATGTATTTCTCGAATTCAGAGAAGAAGTGGTAAGGAGAAGAACATCTTTCCTTCTAAAGAAAGCAGAGGAAAGATTCCACATCCTGGAGGGATTGTTAACAGCTCTGGAAAGCATAGATAAGGTAATATCAATAATAAGAAATGCTGAAACACAGGAGGATGCGCTTAACTCTTTGATGAATGTAATTTCTTTAAGTGAAAGACAGGCAAAAGCAGTCCTTGAAATGAAGCTCCAAACGCTAATCCACATTGAGAGGGAAAAGTTGATCAAAGAAAAAGAGGAGTTAAGGAAGAAGATAGGTGAACTTAAGGAGATTCTGCTCAACAGGGACAAGCTTTATTCTGTAATAAAGAACGAGTTAATAGAGGTGAAGAACAAATTTGCAGATAAAAGAAGAACGGAGATAGTAGATGCTTATGAGGAATTGGATGTTGAGGACCTTATTCCAAATGTTCCTGTTGTTATCAGTTTATCCAAAAAGGGCTATGTGAAAAGAATTCCTTTAAATGAGTTCAAGGTTCAACATAGAGGAGGCAAAGGAGTAAGGGCTGCAAGAACAGAGCAGGAAATTGAGGATTTAATTGTGTGCAAAAACCATGATACACTTCTCATATTCACAGATAAAGGCTATGTTCATTGGTTGAAAACTTACAGAATTCCTAAAATGGAGAGATATGCTAAAGGAGTTCATATCTCATCTTTAGTTAATGTTAAAGGGGAGATTGTTGAAGTAATTGCTATATCAAAGTTTGATGAAAGCTATTTGCTCTTTGCTACTGAAAAAGGGTTGATAAAGAAAACAAAGCTAAAGTTTTACTCCAATCCAAGGAAAGGAGGCATTATTGCCATAAAGTTAAGAGAGAACGACAAAGTTGTTGGAGTCAAGAAAGTTGTTGATGAAAGAGTTTTGTTAGCAACTGAGAACGGGATGAGTCTAACATTTGATTCAAAGAGCATAAGGGATTTAAGCAGGGCATCAATGGGTGTTAAGGGAATAAAATTAAAAGAAGGAGATAAACTGAAATCAATGGCTGTATTGAATAAAGAATTTGTTGTATTCATAACTCAAAACGGATTTGGAAAAAGAACAAAAAGCACTGAATTTCCTGTTCAGAGAAGAGGGGGGCAGGGGGTAATTGCCATAAAACTAAGTGAAGGAGATAAATTGGCTGGTTGTTATTCAGTCGGCAGTGAAGACCATTTACTTTTGATAAGCGAAAGGGGGCAGGTTATAAGAATCCCTGTTAGCGAGATATCTGTTGTGTCAAGGTACGCAAGAGGGGTTAAAGTAGCGCGATTTAATGAAAAAGTAAAGTCTTTCTATCCTGTTAGAGAAGTTTAATTAATTCATTTTTTGTTCTATGAATCCGCTCGGTTCTTGCTACAAGCCCTTTTTTCATGTTTTTTAACTCAAAACTGTTTATTTCTGCTTTTCCAACACCTATAAAGATATTTTCGTAGAAGTAGGAGATAAAATCTCCTTCTTTAAACTCATCATATTTTATGATTCCGGGTCTCATAAGCTGGGCGCCGTTTGAAACTGCTAAGGCTGCTTTCTTGTTTAAATAAACAGAGGGTAGAAGCATTCTCATAAATCTTTCTGGAGGAATCAATATTGAATTTAGTAATGTGGGTTTTCCTTTTTTGTAGCACTCCACAGCAATCCTTATTTTCAAAAGACCAACTGCTGCGGATTCATCTATGGGACCTACTTTTATCCTTCTTAAATCTTCCATCTCTCCACCCATGTCCTTGCAGAGAGTTCTTATGTAAGTGCCTTTCTCAACCTCTGCCAAAAACAAAACCCTGTTTTTATGGATTTCTAAGGCTTTTAACTCATAAACATGTCTTACTCTTGGTTTCTTAGCAACAGCGCTCATTTTAGGTGGTGTTTGAATTATCCTTCCTTTAAATTTTGAAAAAAGAGAATCAATGTAGCTCTCTGAAACTTCGTGAGGAAACTTAACTATACCAACATAAGTCTTCTTCTGAAATGAAACAAACCTGAGGAGTTTCCTGGATTTACCTAATGCAATGGGTAAAACACCGCTTACATCTGGGTCGAGTGTGCCTGCATGACCTGCTTTCGTATTAAATAACCTTCCGATTAAACTTGTGACTTCGTGGCTTAATTTGTTTATAGGTTTGTCAACAACTATGAATCCGTCAAATCTCATGCTGGTTCAACATGCCTTGGAGAAATCAGCATCTCCTTCCCTGTTTCAAGCCTGATTTTTATTTTTGTTTTATCAACTATTTCAATGACCTCTGCTTTTTTACCTGCATTTGAACCTCTTGTTATTACGACTTCTTTACCTTTTTCAATTGCACCCATGAATATCACCACCAATAGCTTGTCCCTAAACAATTAAAAAAGTTTTTGAATTGGTTAAAACCTGTAAAACATCAAAGCCATAAGTAAAGTGACCAATCCTGCGTATTCCACAGGGTGGGAAAATACTAAAATGCCCAAAGCAAGACCTTTGAAGAACATTATTAAAGGAATGAAAAGAACTGCAGTGATTACATCGCAAATGAATGTTGTTGTTAGCGAACCTGTCTTCAACCTTCCTTTTAAACAGAATCCGAAAGGATAAAGAAAGCAGACGCCTGACTTTGTAAAGCTGTCCTCAATTAGATGAAATAAATAGCCAAGCAGGAATGAAAGGGAATAAACACCTGAATGAAAATAGCAGAGAACAACATAAAGGAGTGCTGTCAGGAATATTGCTGGAAATAACGAATGCATTGCTCTTCTGTGCTTTAAAGCATCTTTTGATATAAAAGAGAGAATGAAGGCATAAGGATAATAGAAGAGATACTTTAAAACTCAGGGGAGGAAATCAAAGGGAACAGGGGCAACAGTTGACGAGAGTAAAAACACAAGAGGCGTCAGAGATCAGCAGAGGCAGTTAGCAGGGCAATCCTCCGTATG
>JALVSQ010000026.1:0-10787 GCA_027024255.1 Microcaldota archaeon | reverse complement strand
AAGATATTCTGTAAAACAATGTAAAAAAATTCAACTTCCTTTTTTACTTTCCTGCTTATAAACATTCCGCCGTGCTTGAATGTGCTTTCCTCAGCATCGATATCAGGAATTATACTGCCAAGGAACACTAAAAAGACTGCCAGAAAAATATTCGGAAAGAATGAGTAAATGAAAGGAAGTAAAATTAATAAGGTTATGAGAATGTGATGCCTTCCAAGCATTTTAATCACTGAATGTGAAGAGGCTAAGGTTGGATTTTATGAATTCCTCTACATTTTTTATGGAAGGAGATTCAACAGGGCTTTTAGACCTCATTTTATCTGCTGTTGATCTTAGCCCTTCAGCTCTTTTTTTGATGCAATCAATACCTGTCGGAAGTTGGCCTGGTCCTCCAACACACCCAAAAGGACACATCATAACCTCAACAAAATGAAAGAGTTCTCCGCTTTCAATTCTTTTTAATAATTTTTCAAGCGATGCAAATCCAAATACAACACCAACATGAAGATTGTACTCGCCTATATCTACTCTGTATTCCCTCAGAGTATCGTTCTCTCTAACCAGAGACATGGTTTTTTTCTCACCTAAGAGATAGGAGAGAGTTGTTAACATGGCCTCTGTAATTCCACCTGTTGCACCAAATATAACGCCGTTCATAGAAGGTAAAGTTAATTTGTTGGGCTGAGCTGGTTTTATATCTTTCAGTTCAATCCCGTCTTTTTTTACCCATTCATTCAATTCTCTGGTTGTTATAACATAATCAACATACCTCAATCCATTTGGCATTCTAAATTTTGTTTCATGCTTTTTCAATGTGCATGGCATAATACCAACAACTGCGATATCTTCAGGCTCTAAATTCCAGAGTCTGGAGAAGTACATCTTTGTTATGGCTCCTGCTGCCATCATGGGCGAAACTGCTTTTGAGATATGATTTCTTAACTCAGGATGCCTTCTTTCAGCATACTCCCTCCAGCCAACGCAGCAGGAATTGAACAGAGGAAAACCTTCATCGCTTTTTAACTTTTCCAGGAATTCTAAAGCCTCAATGTATGTAACAATATCAGCGCCAAAAGGTGTTTCAATCACTTCATTAAAGCCAAGAAGTTTTAAGAGACCAGCTAATTCTTCTGTCATGTTTATTCCACATTCTTTTCCAAATACTTCTCCTATTGTGACTCTTACAGCAGGGGCCATCTGAGCAACAACGAATTTATTGCCAAATAGAGATTTTACATTCTCAATATCGTTCATGAAATAATTCCTTCTTTTTTCATCTTTAAAAGCTTTTTGTGTACGCCTGTGCCATACTGCAACGCCCTTTTCTTCCTATTTATTGCTATGTCAGGAATACCAAAGTACTTTGCAATTTCTCTAATAACATGCTTTTTTCTTACAGCATCCTTTGCTCTTGTCATTACTGGAATTTTGAATACTTCCTTCATTATCTCATCTTTGTAGAGAGGGAACAGCGATATTTTATTGTGGATTTTTCCAAGCGTTTTTATTGCCCATATGTCCCCGCTGCTCCCTAAAATTTTGTACTCCTCAAGCAAATGTTCATTTATTTCCTCTTCGCTTAACCCTGCTTTTATCCATTTGTAGTGCCTTTCATACCCCATAAAAAGTTCTTCACTTGCAGCTCCAAACACGACATACCTTTCTTTAACAATTCTGAATATCTTTTCAATAGGTGCTAAAATTTCTGATTTCAAAAAGCCCAGCCTGAGCTTTCTCTCAACATCTGTGTAGAGGTTTTTTATCTCTTCTTCCCTCAGTATGTGGACTTCATGTTCTAAACCAAGCAGGGGAGCAATTTTCTTTGAATAAATTAAATCCTCTTTATCAGGCAGAGAAACAGTGTAAAGTTTTACTTTCTTTGCAAACCTCCTGGCTAAAAAAGCCATTAATGTGCTATCCACTCCTCCTGAAAAAGCAATACCAACTTCTTTTCCTTCAACATCTTCTTTAACGCTCTTTTCTATTAATTCAGCAATTCTTTCAAACATATCAATCAACTGATGTTAGTTTTATATATCCATGCCTCGGGAAGTAAATATCTCCTGACCTTTTTAACTCTTCAAGTATCCTCCTAACCTTTGATGCATCTATGTTGTAGGATGCGGCTTCCTGAATTATTGCATCTATTTCAACCTCATCGTACTGCTTTGATAATTCTCTTATTATATCAAGAACCGTTATTGCCTTTTCTCTTTCGCTCTGGGGCTTTCCTGTTGTTATTATATCAACATCTATCTTTCCTGTCTCCTGGTCAGTCATTATTTCCTTCATAACATAGTCCATAAGGTTTATTGCAACAAGAGCATCCCTTCTTTCAACAACATCACTTAACCTCATCTTTGCATTTGCCTCAGCCAGTCTGACCAATCCTTCTAAGTATCTTGGAGTTATAGGAACAGCTCCTGTTGATTCTCCTATTCTCCTTAAACTCATGTAGTATTCTTTTATCGCATCAATGGCCTCATCTGAAAGAATGGGATGAATGTTTTTTCTTGCATAAGCAATGTACTTCCTCAATAGTTCAGGAGGAATAATATCTTCTTCGATTTCTTCAATCCTTCCTTGCTTGATTCTTTCTCCTGCCTCTTTGTGCATTTTCAGGATATGGGTTGCTAAATCCTCATCTTTCTTCACATTCAATACATCCATTATAGGGAAAATAAGGTCAAATCTTGAGAATAAAGATGGGGGAATGTTAAACTGCTCTACAAGGTTTCTGTTTTGCTGGAACCTTCCAAACTTGGGATTAGCTGCTGCAATTATGCTTGTTTTTGCTTTGAATCTGGCAACTATGCCTGCCTTTGCTATGCTAACGGTACCACTTTCCATTACTTCATGCAAAGCAGCTCTGTCTTCCTCATTTATCTTGTCAAACTCATCTATTGCTGCAATTCCTCCACTAGCTAAAACAAGGGCTCCTGCTTTGAGGGTCCAGCCCCCTCCACTCAACTCGTCCTTTTCAGCGCTTGCTGTTAAACCAACTCCTGAAACTGTTTTTCCACCAACATATATACTCTTCGGTGCTATTGTTGCTGCGTGTAAAAGGAATCTGGTTTTAGCAATTCCAGGGTCTCCTATGAGTAGAATATGAATGTCGTCTCTAATGGGCTGACCTGTGCTTGTTTTCTTTCCCTTTGTTCCACCAAAGAGTTGGAGGGCTATGGCTCTTTTTATTTCTTCATAACCCCAGATATCAGGTGCTATTGATTTAACTATTAAATCCTCAATGTCTGGTCTTTTTGCTAATTCTAAAATTTCCCTTTCATCCTCTCTAGTTATCTCTACTTCTTCAAAGTCTCTTTTTAACCTTTTTATATGAACGACATCCACATATTTTGAGAAAACTGTTTCACTTCTTTTTTTCCTTTTATCCACATTTATTCTGAGAATGCCGGTAACCTCAACATTATCTCCTGGAACAACAGAATTGACTAAATCATCTTCCAGAATAAGTATAATTTTTGCAGAAGGCGCTCCTGCTCTTACCCTCTCCAATAAGTCCTGAACTTCAACCATCTGAATATCCACAAATTTACTTTCTTCAAAAACCTCTTTTAGTGTTCCTTTTTTACATATTGGGCATTTAGAAGGTAGGGAAAAATCTCTTGTTACAGGAACTTTAAATTCCTCTCCACATGCTCTGCACTTTAAAGTTAAAAGCTTTGCTTTATGCATTATGTCTCCTCTTCTTGTGACAAGACCTTTGAAAGCAAACATTCTGTTAAGGAACTGGGAGCCGATTTGCTCTATTAGCAAACCTTCTTCAGGCAAATTTGTAAATCTGACATGGGGCTTGAATGTTTCTCCAGAGGGTGTGGTAATACCCAGACTTTCTATTGCCTCCTCACCAGCCTTAATCATCTCGTCTGGCCTTTCTATAACCATCTTTGCTAAATCAACATCAAACTTTTCAAGGGCTTTGAAATCAACAACAACGCTTCTTTGCTTTGGATAATGTTTTATAACACTGGCAATATGCTTGCTGTAAATTTCTGTGAAAAACTGCTCAAATGCCTCCTTTTCAACTGTTAAATCAATCATAGCATACCCATAAAGCATAAAAGGGTTTTAAACCCTAACAGTGGAAGTAAAGGGTCAAATTTTCAAAACCTGTTGAAAAGAGAGAGTAAAAGAGGATTTTCAGCATATTGTTTTAAAAATAAATCCAATAAAAGTGCCTTTGTGATATTATGATGACGACTCAGGATGTGATTGAAAAGTTGAATGCAAGCGATATAAAATGGATAAGTTTGCAATTCTTGGATATCAACGGGAATCTAAAAGAAACAAACCTGAGAAGAGACCTGTTCTCCGAGATTGACTTTTCAAGAGGAATAAAAGCCGGTGAGTTGAGGAGAGTATTCAACGAGGACAGGGAATTAAAGCTTGTTCCCAATCCCGACACATATATGGAGCTTCCATGGGCAGATAGAGTGGCCAGGATGATGTGCAAGATCGTTGATAAAGAAGGCAGGTATCTGAAAGACCCAACTGCTCCGCTGGACAGAATAAAAAACAATCTTTCAGCAGTTGGCATATCAGATTTTAAGGTTAAGCAATCTTTTCAGTTTTACATATTCACAGCCTATGGTGTTGATAGAACATTGAAGCAAAGAGGACCTGCTGTAACGATTGATTCAACCGAAGGACCATGGAACCCAACTGTTTTAAAGCAGGAACCAAGGGACCTTTCAACATATCCGTATGATGTGCATAAAGCATTAAGGCAACAGTTAACAGATATAATTACTCAGTTCACATCTTATGTTGTTGAAAAGCATTATCATGGTCCTTCAACTGCTCAACAGAGCATTGAATTAGCTGAATTAGATGGAGAAGATGCTGCAAATGCGTTTGTGATCATAAAGCAAATAACCAAAGTGACAAGTGCTTTGAATGGGCTCTATGCCACATTTATGCCTTTACCCATCCCTTCGGAAGAGGGAAACAGCCTTAAACTGAAATTCACTCTCTGGAAAAAGATAAACAATGTGTTCTACGATAAAGATGATAAGCTGAACATAAGCCAGAAAGCAAGGTACTTCATAGGTGGAATCTTGGAACATATTGAAAGTTTGCTTATAATGACAAATCCATCTACAAACTCGTTTAAGAGATTCTTCACTAAGAAGTTTTATACCAGCTGGGGTACAGATGATCTGGGACATGCTGTTTATCTTGATGGAGAGGGCACAGATATTGGAATTACACTCTCATTCCCTGACCCACTTGTCAATCCTTACATGGCTTATGCTGCGATACTCTCTGCTGGGCTGGATGGTGTAAAGAAAAAGATTGACCCCGGCGATGCTCTTACTGAATCTCCAAGGTATTTAACATCAAGGGACAGGAAAAAATACAAAGTAAGGGAGTTCCCGAGGGATATGTTTGCTTCAATCGAGGCATTAGAGTCTGATAACGATTATTTGAAGGGCATCTTCCCACCTGAGTTGCTTGTTGATTATTTAGAGATAAAGATAAAGGAGTTCAAGGAGAATAGCTCTATGCCTACTGCTTATGAGTTTGACAGGTACTTCAGCCTTTGATTTAAAAATATTTTACTCTTCTTTTTAATAAGGGTTTTAATAAAGGGCCCGTAGTCGAGTTGGCTAAGACGCCACCCTTACAAGGTGGAGATCCCAGGTTCGAATCCTGGCGGGCCCATCTAATTTTCGTAGATTTTAGAACAGAAAGAAAATAGGAGGCTCCATTGCGAAGCAATGGAAGGGATTTGAACCTGTGTGAAAATCCTGGCGGGCCCATATCTTTTAAATAAGACAATGATGATAAGGAAATCATGAAGAAGTTTATTGCAGTACTTACATTGTTGGTTTTACTTTTTGGCTGCATAAACCAAAAAGCATATAAAGGAGGTCCTGATATTAAAGAACATATGAAGGTAGAGTTGCCTTTTGAAGAAAACGGGTTTATACCCGAAAAATACACATGTAAAGGTATTGATATCTCACCAGAGATTAAAGTCAGTGAAGTGCCTGAAAACACAAAATCAATAGCAATAATCGTAGATGACCCTGATGCACCAATGGGCACTTTTGTTCATTGGGTTGTCTGGAACATAAAAACCAACCAGATACCAGAAGGGTACAAGAGTGAGTTTGAAGGAGTTAATGACTTTGGAGTCATAGGATATAGAGGACCCTGCCCCCCACCAGGCAATCCTCATAGATACTTCTTCAAAATCTATGCATTAGACACAGAGTTAAGCCTTGAAAGAGGAGCAAGAAAAGAGGATTTGTTAAAAGCAATGGAAGGGCATATTATTGATAAAGTGGAGTACATAGGCCTGTTTAAGAGATAGATTCAGGGGAAAAAGACTTCTTCAATATTATTCCATTCATCTGCGATTGTTTGAGTAAAGTAGAAGTATTTATCAGCCATTACCCAGGCATTGGGAGGAAGTCCTGCTTTCAAAGATAAATGAGCCATAAACTCAAAAGGAGAAGGAATCTGCTTCCAGACATCGGGCAGGAATGTTGCCCTGAATCCCTTATAATCTATTACAACACCAGGCTTCTTTTCCTCTATGAATTTTATCCATTCATCAGTTGAGCCTTTAAACAACTTCTTTGGAGTTAAAACAGATACTTCAATTTCTAAGTCTTTTGTCTCATTTTGATTCAAAGGTGGAAATCTCGGGTCAAAGAATGCAGCATTTACAGCATTTGCTGCAACATCTCTATAAAGGTCCTGATGAGGCTCGATGCTTCCTATACAACCTCTCAACTCTCCATTTTTAGTTAATGTAACAAATGTTGCTAAACGCTCTCCATATTCTTCAACTGTTGGCACATCTTTCATTCTAAAATAGTAGTTAATGCTCCCTTTCGCAATACCTAACAACTTTTTCATTATTTCTTTGCTTAACATATTTATCCCTCATAGAAAGCTATTGAAGCATAACCGACAACAGCAGATTTATCACCTGCTGTGTCTCCTGAATTCCTGTAATCTACTAACTTAGCTTTCCAGTTGTTTCTTTTAGCGATGTGCATTAATGCTCTAATTGCTTCTTTTCCACAGGCATCACCGTATTTAGCAAACCCATGGATGTCAAGGTTCACAATCAAATCAATTGTTCTTCTATCTCTGTTAACAGCCTCTTCATAAGGTAGATAATGGCTCAAATCAGAGCTAACAATTATAGGGAGTTCTAAATTTTCTATTAACCTGCTTATCCTCTCTGCTTCTCTTAAATCTCCGAATAAAGCAGGGTAAATCTTAATTTCTTTAAAGGCATATTGTAAAAAGGGAAGTTGAACTTCAAGTGAATGCTCTTTGAGAAAAGGTTCATTCAATACAGGTAAACCTGGCAAGGGTGATTGAGATGCAGCACCTAATGGTGTTAACCATTCCTCAAATGAAGAAGTCACAGCATTTGGAAAATAGTAGTAATGAGAGGGGCCGAGGAGTACAAACTCTTTACATTTACATGTCCTTAATGTTTTGAAGGCAGATGCTGCTACAATACCTGAATAAATATAGCCAGCATGAGGAGATATTATTGCCCTTATGTTGTCTATTTCCTCATACTTTGCTTCATTCCAGAATGCTTTTATCATGTCAAGAAGTTCGTCTCTGTCATAAGGGTAAAACATACCTGCAACTGCTGGCTCTCTTATCATGTTTAAGATGGAGAAGGAACTCTTTTAAATGTTTCAAGTTTAAAGGACATTGTGAGACTATGGTTACCATAAGCCTCATAAAGGCAGATATCGGGGGATTAGTGGGTCATTCTGTTGTACCAGAAGAATTAATTGAAGGAGCAAAAGAGAAATTAGAGAAAGCAAGGGAAGAGAACATAATTATTGACTTTTATGTATTTAATGCAGGAGATGATTTAGAGTTGCTTATGAGCCATGACAAAGGAGTTAACAGTGAAGAAATCCACAAACTTGCCTGGAATACATTCAAGGAATTAACTGAGGAGGTTTCAAAGAAGTTGAAACTCTATGGAGCAGGTCAGGATTTACTTAAAGATGCTTTCTCTGGAAACATAAGAGGAATGGGGCCTGGCATTGCGGAAATGGAGTTTGAGGAAAGGAAGTCTGAGCCTTTGCTCGTATTTGCAGCAGATAAAACAGAGCCAGGGGCCTGGAATCCCTACCTTTACAAAATATTTGCGGACCCGTTCAATACAGCAGGTTTAGTAATATCTCCAAAACTTGGAAAGGGCTTTACATACGAGGTTATGGATTTGAAGAGAGGAAAAACAGTGAAACTAAATGCTCCTGAGGAAATATATGAACTTCTTGCATTGATTGGAACACCGGCATGGTTTGTTATAAAGGATGTGTATTCAAGGTACAATGGAGAGATTGCTGCTTCTGCCTCAACATCAAGGCTTTCATTGATAGCAGGAAAATATGTGGGTAAAGATGACCCTGCTCTGCTTATAAGGGCTCAGCATGAATTTCCTGCTGTTGGAGAAGTCCTTGAAGCATTTAGCTTTCCTTACTATGTTGCTGGATGGATGAGGGGCAGCCATACAGGACCTTTAATGCCCGTTTCATTAAAACACTCCCAGTGCACAAGATTTGATGGTCCTCCAAGGGTTGTTGGCCTTGGCTTTCAGATAAGCAATGGGAAGTTAATAGGCCCAAAAGATATGTTTGATGACCCTGCATTTGATTACACAAGACAGAAGGCAATGGAAATGGCAGAGGTCATGAGAAGACACGGTCCTTTTATGCCTCATAGACTTGGCTTAGATGAGATGGAATACACTTCTTTACCAGAGGTAATGAAAAAGTTAGAAGGAAGATGGAGATAAATTTTTAAATTTGTTTTTAATTGATAACGAAAAGGTTGATAAAATGGAAACTCATAGAAATCCCAAGAAAATGGATTTTCAAAAAAGGAGAGTAGTTGAAAGCAGGATTTTAGAAGATATTTTAGGTATTGGGTTAGACAATGAAAGAGAGAATAAAGTAAAAATCCGTGAAAGAGTTAAAAGAATTTTAAGAGAAAACACGAACCTGGATAAAGAATTAGAGAACGCTTTAAAGAAAATTGTTGAAACAGGCAATGTAAATGTTAAAGATAAGCTGGGAAATACTGCTCTTCATTATGCTGTCTGGAAAGGAGGAATAAGCATAGTTGATGAATTGATAAAATTGAAAGCAGATGTAAATTCAAAAGGAGATTATAGAAGGACACCACTTCATATCGCTTCTTTATTTGCAGATGTGGACATAGTTGCTACTTTAATTGATGCTGGTGCTGAGGTTAATGTAAGGGATGAAGCTGGAGATACTCCTTTGCACTTAGCAATAATGTATGGAAATTGGGACATAGTAAAAAAATTAATAAGAAAAGGAGCTGACTCACTTATTAAGAATAACGAAGGGAAAACGGCTCTGGAACTTGCTGCTGAAAGAGGTTGGGGAGCATTTTAAAGCGTGTTAAAGGAGGTTAAGACTGGAATGAAGTTTGTAACAACCAACATACATAAGTTTGAAGAAGTTAGGACCATGCTTAAAGAGTTTGGAATAAACATTGAGAGGGTTGAGTTAAAGATTTCTGAAGTCAGAGGAACAAATGAAGAGATTGCTATGGACGCTGCTTTAAAAGCTTACTCTATAATAAAAGAGCCTTTGATAGTTGAGGATAGCGGTCTTTTCATAAACGCTTTGAATGGATTTCCAGGAGAGTTTTCTAAATGGGTTTATAATAAGATAAAGCCAGAAGGCATCCTGAAATTAATGGAAGGAGTTAAAGATAGGAGCGCTTATTTCAAGGCAGTTGTTGCCTATACAGATGGGAAAGAAATAAAGACATTTACGGGCATTGTAGAAGGAAGCATCAGTTATGAGGAAAAAGGCAATAAAGGATTTGCATTCGATGTAATATTTGTTCCTGAAGGTTATTCAAAAACATTTGCTGAGATGCCAGAAGTAAAAGCAAAGATTTCCCACAGGGTGAAAGCATTTAAAGAGTTTGGGAAGTGGTTTGTAAAGAGGCAAACCTATGAATTTTGAAAGAGATGTTCTGGATGATTTGAGCTATTTAGAAAGGCCAATTACTGTAATTTATTCCCAGGCTCTGTTTAAAATTTTGAGAAATGCCCTTCTCTACAGGAGATTTTTTGGGTTTCTATTTAAGTTTAAATTTGCTCTCTTTATTAGTGGCTCAATTATTCTTTCTAAGTCGAGTTTGGAGAAACAGACTGCATTAATAGAAAGAATGAGAAAGAAATACAGAAATTATCTATGGGATACTTTAAATAGAGGTTACCAGCTTTACTATGAAATAGAGAGCATAGACAAAAGTCTGTCCTTTAAGGAATTCTTTGATAGATGGAAATTTAGTTATATCTACCTCTTTTTTCCATTATCGGCTGAGAGAGTGCTGGAAAAAGAGATAATAAAGTTACTTGAGAAAAGAGGGTTGAATAAAGAAGAAATTGAGAAAGCCCTGTTTGAAATAAGTCAACCATTAAACAAAACACCTGATGGATTGGAAAGAGAGAACCTTTTCAGAATTGCAAAAGAAAAGTTGAAAGGAAAAGAAGTAAGTAGATTAATAGAAGAACATGCTAAGAATTTCTGGTACATAAACTTTGCGTGGATGTGTGGAGAAGAACTAAAACCAGATGATGTTGAAGAGAAAGTTAACCACCTATTAAAGTTTGTAAAAAACTGGAGAGAAGATAAACCTCTATCAGTAGATGAGTTAGCAGAGAAGTACAAAATAGATGAGGATTTAATAAGATTGAGTAAAGAGTATGTTTACTTCAGAACGTTCAG
>JALVSQ010000025.1 GCA_027024255.1 Microcaldota archaeon | reverse complement strand
ATTATTTTTTTTGCATACTCTGAAGGGCATGTCACGGTTTCAAAGTGATTGTAAAACCATCTCAAATACTTCAATGCAAGTTTTTCAACCATTTCTTTAACAGAATTGCTCAGCATGGATTCTATAAGCCTCTGGGGTATTATAGGGATTGTAGCAATTTTAGGTATGTTCAATGTTTCAGCTGTTTTTATACCTGCAATGCCCATGGTTCCAACAGCTACTATGTGTATTATATCTAAATCAAGTTTTTTTACTATGTTTGTGGTGTTTAAAAAAGGAAAGACAGCAATCCTGAAGTCAGGGTATTCTTTAAAATGAGCAGAGGTAAAGTAGAAGGTTCTTTCTTCAGCGTTTTCCTTCTGTTTTTTGGTGCCAGGGGAAAATATAAAGACTTCATGGCCTTTTTCTTCCAGGCCCTTCCTTAAGTAGTAAATGGCATTAAACACACCGCTTGGCTCTTCCCTGTTATAGCTGTCTGTGAATATGCCAATCCTCATCTGTATTTATTTTTTATGGCATTGTTTAAAAATCAATCTTTATCTTTGAACAAAATTTAAAAATATTAGTTGGGTTTTATTGAATGGGTGATGCTATGAGACCTTATCAAAGAAGTACTTCAATTAAAAAGATAATCAAAAAGGTAGGGAAGGGTACTTCGACCCATTTTAGAAGAAAAAAGAAAGGGAAGCATAAAGATGCATTCAAAAATCTCACAAAGCAGGGTGCTTCAAGGCCCTTTGGAGGTGTCTTAAGCCACTCAGTTCTGGAAAGGGTTGTGAGATATGCTGTGAGGCTAAAAAAAGGATTCATCAGCCTTAATGATGTTCCCATCAAGTTGAGAAACTTTGTTTCAAGGATGGTGGAAAGGCTTTGATAATTGCTGTGTCTGGCTTTGCGGGTTCTGGAAAAACAGCTCTGGCAAAGCATTTAGTTAAAAGATTAAATGCGTTGGGTTTAGATGTTAAGCTTGTTGCCCCCACATTCAAATCACTTGCAAAAGCAAAAGGTATTGATTTAATGGAGTTTCAGAAAGAAGCAGAAAAAAATCCAGAGATAGACAGAGAATTTGATGAATACATAAAGAAAGAGGTAAAAAAGCACAGCAATGTTGTTGTGGCAACATGGCTCGCCATCTATCTTGTAGATGCAAACCTTAGCGTTTTTCTACATGCACCTTTAACTGAGAGGGCCAGGAGGATAGCATCAAGAGATAATATGGAGTTTGAGGAAGCTTTAAAGCATGTTAAAGAAAGGGATGAAGAGAACAGGCAAAGATACCTTTCTCTTTACAATATTGATATATTCAGGCTTTATGAAATGGCTGATTTGTGCATTAACTCTTCAAAATTTTCTATTGAACAGGAGGTTGATTTAATCCTGTCAACTTTAAAGCTCAAATCTCTAATTTGAGTTCTTGCCCGGGCTCTACTATCAATGTGTTTTCAACTTTTCCTTCAGCCTTTGAGGTTCAGCTTTAATTGCTGGAAATGTGTTGTAGTGCATGGGCACAGCAAACCCTGGCTTTAAGTCTTTTATTGCAAACAGGCATTCTTCCACTCCCATCGTGAATGTGCCTCCTATGGGTAGAAAAGCAACATCTATGTTAAACCTTTTCCCTAAGAACTTCATTTCAGCAAAATAGCCTGTGTCTCCGGCATGATACAGAGTTTTTCCGTTGTATTTTACAATAAATCCAACAGGACTTCCAAGAGAAGAAGAATGAAGAGCAGGTGTTAAAAATACCTCTAATTCATCAACTTTCATTATGCCTCCTATATTTCCTCCTATTGCCCTGGCGCCTTTTTGCTTTGCGTAGTTTGCTAATTCAAATATGCTTATAATAGGCACATCTGTTTTTTGTGAAATGTTTATTGCATCCTCCAATCCGTGGTCGGAATGGCTATGGCTTACAAATATATAATCAGCGTTTACTTCAACAGGTTCTTTCACCCATGGATTTCCTTTTAGCCATGGGTCAAACAATATCTTTTTACCTATATCAACTAAGAATGCAGAGTGGCCAAAGTATTTTATTATCATGGTGAAGCAATTAAGAAGGTAACCTTAAAAATATTTTGCTGTTAAAATTTATTGAAAGAGGTGGTAATTGATGAAGAAAATGGGAATGCTCGCATTTGCATTACTTGTGTTTTTATCTGTTTCGTTGAGTGCTGATGCTGGAGAGAGGATAAGAGAGGGCATTTGCAATGTGTACGGTATGCTAAAAGATTTATTGCCTGTGATAATACTTGCCGTGATAGTCCTTGCAGGTGTTGTGTTTGCAGCTGGCCAGGTCTTAGGAGCAGAGACGAGGTCAAGAGCCAATGTATGGGCAACAAACATGATTATATATTCAGTGATTGCCATAATTGTTGTTCTTGTTGTTCCCTATTTGCTCAGTCAAATTGACCCAAATCTGGATTTAGAACATGTCTGTGAGTGAGGTTTCATGAAGAGGCTACTCATTGCTTTATTTTTTATAAGCCTTATATTTGCTCAGGCAACAAACTTACAGGTGGCTTTAAGGCAGTTTTGTGAGTTTCTTTACAACATAGTAGGAGAGGTTGCAGTTTTAATGATTCTCTTGTCATCAATTGTTTATACAGGTGGCCAGTTCTTTGGTGCAGAGACAAGGGCAAGAGCCAATGTATGGGCAACAAACATGCTTACAGGTGCCATAATAGGTATTGTCATTATCATCCTTCTACCAGGCTTTTTAGCAGCAATGGTTGGGGGCTCTTACAGCGGTGGATGCAATTTTGTAATACCTTGATTTTTAATTCTTTTTCATTAACTTTACTTTTATGAATGTAGGCACATGTGGCTGGTCTTATTATCCTGAAAGAGGCGATAAGTTATTGAATTATGCCTCTGTGTTCAATGTTGTTGAGGTAAACAGCACATTTTACAGATTGCCAAGGCTTTCAACAGCTGAGAGATGGCTTAAAAAATCAAGGTCAGTAAATGAGGATTTTGAATTTACAGTGAAGGTGTTTCAGGGCATTACTCATAGAGACAAATTCTCATCACATAAAAGTTTGGCTTATTTTGAGGAAGTTAAGAAAATAGCAAAGGCTCTTGAAGCTAAGTGGCTTATATTTCAGACACCTAAAAGCTTTAAGCCAACGGATGAGAACATAAAGAAGTTATCTAGATTTTTTAACGCAATTGATAGGGAGGATTTCAAAATAGGGTTTGAAGTTAGGTGGGCAGATGAATGGAAGAAGGAGATTGTGAAGCCTTTATTCAAAGAATTGGACATTGTACATGTTGTTGACCCTCTGAGGCAGAACTCATTTTATGGGAAGCCTCGCTATTACAGGCTCCATGGGTTTGGTAAGCCTATGATGTACAATTACACATTCTCTGATGAAGAGTTGAGAAGAGTTTGCACTAAAGTAAAGAAAGGAGATTATGTGATGTTTAACAATTACACAATGTATGAGGATGCTAAAAGGTTTATTGGGATCTGTTAATCACGGGCCCGGAGGGATTTGCCCCTCTTCTCGGGTTCAAATCTTCCAACCTTCGGTTGGAGCCTCCTGTTCTCTTACTGTTCTCAAATCTCCGAGGAAAAGCGGGCCCGGAGGGATTTGAACCCTCGACCTGCTGGTATCTCCAGCAATCTGGAGATGGCTTCCGAAGCCAGCCGCTCTATCCTGACTGAGCTACGGGCCCTGAAAAACTTTGTTCAAACTTTTTTAAAAATCAACGCCATTTTGGAGGGATTAACAGAATTTCCTTGGTTATGGAAACTATCCAGACAAATGTGATGAAGTAAGCATATGTAATCAGGTAGAGAATTACATCCCTTGCAGGAACTTTATCTTCAAATGCTCTGAGGTTTAACTCTGTCCATATTAAAGTTAAGAGGAAAAGCATTGAGCCAAGAACAAATGACGGGTCAAATATCAAAAGCAAGGGAGGGGAGGGAGGATTGCTTATCCTTACAACAATGACAATGAAGAGCAAAGCAAACATGAAGAGAATCGAGACAATGGAGAGAGGCATTATAAGCACTCCAAAATCGCCGTAAGCTGGATTTATCATGTGTATGTATTTGAATGCATTTCTTAAGCCACCTCTGTGCCACCTTTCTCTTTGCCTTAACAAATCGTTAAATGTTTCAGGCACAACGGTATAAACAACTGATTCAAGACAGCTTTCTATTCTATAATTCAGGCTCTGAAACCTCATCGCTATCTCCTGGTCCTCAAGCAAGTTATTCACATCAAACCCACCAACTTTTTTTAGAATATCTGCTCTGTACATACTCAGCGTTCCAGGTGTTACATATATTGAATCAATTCCTTCTAAAACTTTCCTTACAAACGCTGTAAATAGATATTCTACACTCTGCAATCTCGTTAAAATATTCTTATCAGCATTGTAAACCTTGGCTACGCCTGTAACTGCATCTGCTCCATTAACGATATGCCAGACCTGATTTTTTATAGCATCTTTACTCACAAAGGTATCGGCATCAAGCACTCCAATTATTTCTCCTCTTGCTTTTTTTATCCCATAATTCAAAGAATCCGCTTTACCTGTATTCTTCTTTCTAAAGTAGATTACATTTTTATACTTCTTACTCAACTCCCTGGCTATTTCAGGAGTGCCATCAACGCTTCCATCGTCTATTATCAAAATCTCCAGTTTATTTTCTGGATAATTGCTGTTTGCAACATATTCAACACACTTCTTTAAGTATTTCTCTTCATTATAAACAGGAATCAAAATAGAAACAGAGGGAAATTCACTTAGCTTATGTTCCTTTCTCTCTTTAATATTCACAAATGTTAGGAGAAGAAAAAACACCATAACAAAAAGAGCCAGAAAAATGATAATTAGTTCAACAATCTTTAAAGAATACAACATGGCAAAAAGTTTGGCCAAACTATTTAAAAATCCTTCCAGGTCTAATGTCTTTATGAGAAAAGAAGAGGTAAAAGAGTTCGTTAAAAGAAGCTGGCAGAGATTCAAAGAGGCTGTCAAGACAGAACCGCTTATAGAATCTATCAAAGGCTCAATAAGGTTAGCTAAACTGGACGTTGTTGACGAGATAGCAAAAAAAGCCCTCAAAGAGCCAAATTTCCATACATCTGCGTTTGGAGCAAAAATCCTTATGAATTTAGATGTCATTAGAGAAAAGGATGGAATAAATTACAGAATAATGCTATTTATTCATAAAACAGAGCCAACTCATTATGTTTTTATAGATGAAGGGAAAATAAAGCTCATTGTGGCAATTCCTTTCCAGAGGTTTGCAAGCGAAGTTCTGGACATGGTGATAAAGGAACTTAAAATTAAAGGAGATAAGGTGAAGGAAGGATTGATAAGAAAGGAAAAAGATTACCTTGTTTTTTATGGAGGCACAGGGGAGTTTTTGCCTGCTAATCACAGAGAAGTAGCAGAACTGATAAAGAGTTTAGGTTTAAATGCCAGGTCAAAAGATAAAGGTTTAAATAGAATTTACAACTTTAAGATAAATGGGTGATAATATGTTTGAGGTAGATGCAATAGTCTCTCAGCTTTCCCTCACATTAGTGGATGCTTTAATTAAGGCAGCCTTTATTCTTGTTGTGTTTCTTGCTGCCTGGCTAATTGATGTAGTGATTGTGGAATTAATAAGGAGGTTGTGGAGATACTTAAGAATTGATGAAATGTTGAAAAAAGAGAAGTTAGAGGATGCCCTGCTGGGTATCTCCTTGAGAGATGTTGTTGAAAAGGTAGTGGGTCTTTATCTGTTCATACTGGCTTTGGCTGTATCGGGCAATATTGCAGGCATACCCGTTCTTTCTGAATGGGGACTTGGCCTTCTTAACTACTTCCCAAGCCTTGTGCAAGGCCTTTTAATCGTGGTTGTATCACTATTTATAGGCGATTATATAGGTGATAAAATCAAGAGAGGTAAGTTTGCATTTGCTTCATTTGTTGGAGCAATTGTTCAGGTATTTATTGCTTACATAGGATTAACAATTGCTCTGCCAGCAATATTCCCTGCTATAAATACAAATATACTTGAGAATGCATTCGTTGCAATAGTGGCAGGTATAGCATTTGGTCTTTCAATAGGTATTGGAATAGGCATAGGCCTGGGAAGCAAATCAACAATTGAGGGAATAATGAAGAAGAACAAGAAGAAGATAGAGAAATTATTTTGACTTTCTTCTTTTTTTAGTTTTTTTGAATCTCCTTTTCAATTTTGAAAAATCAAGCTTTGGCATCATTTTCAATACCTTCTCCTCCTCCAGCAAATCAAGCGTTTCATTACACTTTGGACATTTAAAGTTTATATCCATTGCTTCCTCAAAAGAATATACAACATCAACTCCACAATGAGGACAGAAGTAGTATTCTCCTTCATTAGCCATAAGCCTTAATCTCTCATACTTGCTCAACAACTTCTTCTTTATCCATTCCTTAAATTTATTTATATCCAGTGTCCAGAAGTAGGAGTACCAGCCTGTTTCCTCATCCTTTGTTCTTTCGTAGTAAGTGAATCCCTCCTCATTCAATCTGTTTAGCACTGACCTTACATCACTTACTCTTAATGAGAGTAATTTAGCAATGTCCTCATCCTGAGATGCTTTGTTCAAAGCTTCGATAACTGCGATAGCATTTTCTCCAGCTGTCTCTATCAATGCTCTCCTCACCTTGTTATCAGAGAGCAAATCACGCAATTCATCAACAGCCTTAGACTTCGCCATTTTTCCACCTTTCAAAAAAAGTTTACATTCTATATTATGGTAGGAAATATATAAAAACCTTATGTTATTTTAAGTGTTTCTTGATGATTTATGGGTTTTTTGGGCTCAATTTTTTTATTTTCTTCTCTCTTCTTTTCCTTTTGTTCTTTTATCAAATCCATATGTGCCTTTATTGCAAATACATGCTGATGGTGTGGGTGGTCTTTGTTTTTAAGAATATCATTGAAGGCTTTATTAAAAAAATCAATTATCTCTTTTACATCCTCGTATGAGAGGTTTGCTTTCCTGAACTTCATTGTGTTTATTATATCTGTTAAGGAGGGCCTAACAGGTTCAAGGTTTTTTACAACAACATAAAAAGCTTCAGCTATCTTCTTGCATACCTCATCCACCACAGGTCCTTTCTCCTCTGCCTCCTTTTTAAGCATCTCCTTCATTCTTTGAAGTGCTCTGTCCCTTATTTGAAGAGGAAATGAGTTATCCTTCAAGATTTCTCCAAGCTCTTTAAAGGAGCATAGACTGATCAGCTTTAAGCCTGCATACTGCCTCAAATGAGATGAGAAAAACTCATCCTTTGCAATTGTTGAGAGTATGAATTTCTTTTTGTCAATGCCTGCTTTATCTATAAGCATTTCTGCTAACTCTTCCCTTTTTTCCTTACTCCATGATAAATCATAGAGTAGATTCAAGGCAAATACATAATTACCTTCTTTCAGGGCTTCTTTAAACTCCTTCACATACTTATTATAACACAAAGTATATAAAAAAGATTAGGTTTACCTTATCAGGTTCCTTACATATGTGAACATCTCTTCAACATCCATTTCCTGCATAGGAGCAAAGAATTCGTCAAGAATCCTGTATACAGTCATTCTACTAACTCCAAACTGTTTGGAGAGTTCCCGGGGTTTTATACCACTCAAATAGAATTTCACAAGTCTTTCAACTTCTGTCTTGGATAATTTAGGCTTCCTTCCTCTTCTCTTAGATTTCAGACCACCTCCTTGCGTCCAATTTATACCACCTCTTCATGTGTTTTCACCTCCTGCATTAGCATTTGATAACAAACATTTTTAAAACTTTATAACACAATTCATAATCTGCGGGCCCATAGCTCAACGGTAGAGCGCCCGCCTTGCACGCGGGAGGCTGAGGGTTCAAATCCCTCTGGGTCCATCTATTTTTCGGGTATTCATATCCTCCTAGAAACAGGAGGCTCCAACAGAAGGTTGGAAGATTTAAAAAACCTTCTTTTCAAGCCTTAAACCATGGGATCGGGTATTAAAGTAGCAGATGTTATGAAAAAGAATGTTGTCACTTTGCATGCTAATGCAACAGTTCAAGAAGCAGCAAGGGTAATGAAGGATAAAGGCATAGGTTCAATAATAGTGATAGAAGGGAATGAAGCAAAAGGCATATTGACTGAAAGAGACATTGTCAGGAAGGTTGTTGCGGAGATGAAGCCTTTAACAACCAGGGTAAAGGATGTTATGAGCCATCCTTTGATAGTAGTGGAACCTGAAACAGCGCTGGAAGACGCTGCCAGGGTCATGCACGATAACAACATAAGGAGATTACCTGTCATAAACAGAGAGGGTCTTTTAGTGGGCATACTCACAGAGAATGACATAATGTCTTTATTCCCAACCATAGTTGATTTAATAGAGGAAAAGGCAAGGTTATAATACTGCCGGGCATGGATGGCGGGCATGATGAGGGTGATTGCTGCTGTCAACAGTGCCCGGCTCATCTAATCCTGATCCCATTGGGACTATGAGAGATGAAGTAAAGGAATTAAGGAAGATTCTTGCAAGGTTGAGAGAAGGGATTGCTATTGTTGAGGGTAAAAAGGATATTGCCTCTTTGCAAAAGCTCGGTATTGAAGCAGTCACACACAGAGAAATACCTGAAATAAAGCCACAGAAAGAAGTATTTATATTAACCGACCTTGATAGAGAAGGAGAAAGACTCCTCAAAGAGATAATGCATGAATTGATGCTAAGGGGTTTAAAACCGAATACAGTTATGAGGAAAAAGCTGGGATATTTGCTAAAGCTCAGAAGGTTTGAGGAAATAGCAAAAAAGGTTGAAAAGATGGAGGTGAAACTATGGGAAAAACTTATATAGATGCTGTTAAGTACACCATATATGCACATTTTGAAGTTAATGGGTTAGTGGAAAAGCCTGATGTTATTGGGGCCATGTTTGGACAAACAGAAGGACTCCTTGGAGAGGATTTAGAACTAAGAGATTTGCAAAAGAATGGGAGAATAGGCAGAATAGAGGTTGAGCTAACTCATTCAAAGAACAAAACATATGGGAGCATAAAGTTGCCTTCAAGTCTTGATGTGGTTGAGACGAGCATAATAGCAGCAGCACTGGAAGCAATTGATAGAGTTGGACCATGTGATGCTAAAATAGTAGTTGATAAAATTGAAGACAATAGGAATGCCAAAAGAAAAAGAATACTTGAAAGGGCAAAGCAACTCCTTAAAGAGATAATGACGACTCAATTACCTGATAGCAGGGAGATAACTGAACTTGTCAGGAAAGAGTTAAGGGCTGAGGAGGTTATCAGCTATGGGAAGGACAAGTTGCCAGCAGGTCCAAGCATAGATGTTGCTGATGATGTTGTGCTTGTAGAAGGCAGGGCAGATGTTATTAATCTCTTGAAGAATGACATAAAGAATGTTATAGGAATAGGGGGAGCTAACATAAGCCAGACAATTGTGGATTTAACAAAGAAGAAGGAAACGACTGTGTTTTTAGATGGAGATAGGGGTGGAGACATAATACTTAAAGAGCTTATAAATGCAGGGGCAGATATTGACTTTGTGGCAAAAGCACCAACAGGAAAGGAGGTTGAGGAATTAACAAGAAAGGAAATAATAAAATCATTGAGAAATAAGATACCTGTTGACCAGTACATACAGGAGAATAAGTACTTCGGGATTAAAGAAAGAGAAACTAAGAAAAAGTTTAAACCCAAGAAGGCAGAAAAAGTGGAGAAGGTTGAGAAAGAGAAGAAAGAAGAGGTAAAAGAGACAAAAGAAGAACAAACGGTTGTTAACACAGAGGAACTTAAAAAGGCTCTGGACGAAGTTAAAGGAAGGCTTTCTGCGAGGCTTTATGACAGGAAAGGATATCTTGTAAAGGAGGTTAGCGTGAAGGATATGATAAAAGAACTGCTTTCGAGAAAAGATATAGGTGCAATTGTGTTTGATGGAATTATTACTCAAAGGCTGGTTGATATTGCAGAAAACAGGGGTATAAAGGCACTCTATGGTATCAGAATAGGCAATGTCAGGAAAAAGCCAGAAGGCATCATAATAGAAACAAAGAATGCTTGATATATACTTCTTGGGCACATCTTCAGGCATTCCTTCTGTTTACAGAGGAATGCCCTGCATTGCTTTGAGATGGCAGGGAGAGGTTATTCTATGGGATGTTGGGGAATGCTGCCAGAGAGCTTTAATGAAGCATAAAGTTGGCTATGGAAGCATAAGGAACATATTCATAAGCCACCTTCATTTAGACCACTTTTTAGGTATATATGGACTTATAGAAACACTGAGGATGACAACACATATAGATAGCTTGAATGTGTTTGCTCCTTCGAGGTTCAAAGAGCTTTTAATAAACAAATGGCCCTTTATTAAGCTTAAGAGGCTGAGGGAATCAACGCTTTTAAGAGGAAAGGACTTTACCATATCTGCATTCAAAGTAAAGCATGTTAAGGGCAGCTATGGATTTGTATTCAAGCAGGATGATAAAATTAAATTTTATAAAGAAAAGGCAAGGAAACTGGGATTAAAGGGGAAGATGTTTAGAGAGATTCAGGAGAAAGGTAGCTTGAACATAAACGGTAGAGTTGTTGAGCTCAAAGATATATCATATGTGAAAAAGGGCATTAAAATAGTTTACAGCGGTGACACTGCATTCAGTCAAAACCTTGTGAGACATGCTAAGAATGCGGATTTGCTTATTCATGAAGCTACATTTGATGAGAGCTTAGAGGAAGAAGCAAGAGAAACAAACCATTCAACGGTGAAGGATGCAGCATTAGCAGCAAGCAAAGCCAATGTGAAACATTTAGTTCTAACTCATATAAGTGGTAGATACAAAGATGATGATTCTCTTTATTTAGCTCAGGCAGAGAAGTACTTTAAAGGAAAGATAACCGTTGCCTACGATGGATTGAAGATAACGTTAAGGTGATTTCATGGAGATCGAAAGGGAAGGAATTGTTAAAGATGTCAAAAGACTTCAAGATAAGTTTCTGGTTGAGCTTATTACATCAAAAGGAAGGATAACCTTTGCATCTAATGAGTATGTTGATGAAAATGAATATGTAAGGGTTTCTCTTTCGCCAACTCCAAAAGGATTTTCTGGAAGTATTGTTACCAGGAGAAATGCAAGTAAGGATGATTTTGAAAGTATACTTGAAGGTTTAAGAAATTCAATAAAGATTGATTATGAACCTTTGATAAAAGATGAAGTGATGAATAAACTTAAGGAAGATGTTGTAAGGTTCGCAAAGGATTTTTTAATCTCATCCATGTTAGGAAGGGATGCAGTCATTCATTTCCATCATGATGCTGACGGCATTGTGTCTGCATTTGCCATAACTTCTATTATTAAAGGAAAAACATTTCAACACAATTCAGCAATATATTCTGTTAAGGATGCGCTGAACGATATCCAGTCTCTGAGGTTTGGGTTTATGCCGATGGTTATAAACCTTGATTTTTCAAGCAATGAAGAAAGCAGAGAAGGGATTGATATAGTGAAGGCGGCGGGTATAGATGTTTATGTAATAGACCACCATCCCTACGCTGAATTGAATGCCAATGTCCTCAACCCATGGAAGTACTTTGAGAATTGCAGTAAATATACAGCAGGTTATTTAAGTAGTGAGGTGGCAAGAGCAGCAGGGAAAAAGGCAGATATGATTAAGGTGTCCTTAGCAGGAGACAAAAGCGATTTGATGGATGTTAGCGAAGAGGATAGGGAGAAGGCACTTGTCCTTGACTTTCTGGCAACTTACAATGTTTATGGCAATAACCTGAACTTTTATAGAGAGGTATTGAGTAAAAAGGAGCTTTACTCCACAATTCTTATAAAAGCAAATGAAAAGCTACTTGAAGTAAGAGAGGAAATAAAGAAGCAGATGAAGCCTGTTGAAGTAAAGGGCATAAACATCTACTTTGTTAAGGTGGATGTTGTTGCAAGGCGCTCTGAGTTTCCAAGCAAAGGTAAGATAACATCTCAGGCTTATGAACTTGTTAAAGATGAACCTGCTGTTGTCATAGGCATCTCTGAGAGGAGCTTAATATTCAGGTTAGCAGATGAAGCATACAGGAAGGGTGTTTCTGCCAATAAGATGATTGAGAAATTGAAGGAAAGAATGCCTCATGCCTTCGAATCAG
The DNA here is from genome assembly GCA_027024255.1 of Microcaldota archaeon. Taxonomy (GTDB): domain Archaea; phylum Micrarchaeota; class Micrarchaeia; order Anstonellales; family J096; genus JALVSQ01. The sequence goes on along the minus strand of JALVSQ010000025.1, from coordinate 23,501 downwards.
GAGGGGGTCATGCAAAGGCAGCAGCATTGAGGATAAGAAACCCGGATTATATTCCCGCAATTAAAGAGGAGATAATAAACGTGGTCGAAGAACTGATAAATGAATGAAATTATCTGTAATAAGTTTATTTATTCCTATACTATTTGCATATATGGAAATAAAGTTCATCAGGGCATCTCTTGCTTTCTTTCTTATTTCATCAGACGGTTTAGTGCTTAAGAATATTTTGTTAACACTTGACACAAATTGAATGACTTCAAACATGAATCTTCTTTCAGCATAAATTCCATCTGGGTTAAGTTTCTCAGCCATTTCAAAATCAACGAGTCTAAAATCAGAATTCACAATTATGTTACCTGCATGAAGGTCCCTATGCAAAATTCTTAATGAATGAAGCCTGGCAATTTCAAGAGCAATACCATTGAGGTGTTTTAGGGCTAACTCTGAGCCATTTGTAAACAAATCGTGGAATGCCTTAGCCAGTTGTTCGCCTTCAACAAACCTGTAAATGCCAATGCCATAGACTGTTCCTTTATAACTCAACTTAAAAAAACCCAGTGGTTCTGGAACCTTAAAACCTTCTTTTTTAAGGAAGCTTACTGTGTCAAACTCATGCTCTATTCCATCATCTCCGAGGATGCTTGGCTTTCCTGTTATCTTTACAAAAACAGGACCATTTATATCCATTTTAAAGCATAGATTGTTAAATCCTCCTGGAATTTCGTTTTTTTCAATTGCCTGTTCCTTTATCCTATTAAGCATGTTAAGGGAAACATTTCCTTTAAAGCCAATGACTTTTCCTTTTTCTAAAGCTACGCTCACATTTTAATACATGTACAGAAACAAATAAAAATCATTTAGTTTTAATATTGCTCAGTAAAAAATGTTGTTGAAGTTTAACAGGAGATAAAACGCGCAGTAGCTGAAGATATTTATCATTAATTCCTTTCCATATCTCGTGTTCTATGTCTGTTGAGCGAAGATAGATGTTAAGCATTTCTCCGATGGCCCTGTTTACTGCCTTTATTAATCTCTTAGAAGGGTGACTATGTATGGCAATTCTATCTATGGCTAAGATGAGTTTCCACACATCAAAAGCATAAGCAGTTGCCCAGAACTCTGAATTTTTTTGTTTGAATTCCTTGGCTATTTCAAAATCTATCAGGTAAGGCTTGCTGTTCATAATAACATTTCCACAGTGGAGGTCATGGTGCATTATGTTAAGAGCATGCATCTTTGCTATTTGAATAATTAAGTTGATAAACATCTCTTCAGATATTTTCCCATCTTTCTCAAACTCATCAAATAGAAGCTCGCCAAATGGCTTTCCTTCAATGAACTGATAAAAGGCAATGCCGTAGAACATCTCCCTGTATTTAATTTTTACATAACCTATTGTTGAAGGAACAGATACTCCCCCTCTTTTTAATTTTTCTACAATGTCAAACTCATTTTCAAGAGGTTCAATCCATTCAAACACAGAAGGTCTTTTTGTCACTTTCACAAATACCTCCTTTTTGTTTATTCTCACTTTAAAACAGTAATTATTTCCCTTTTCAATCCTTCTTTTGTTTTTTAGCTGTTTACCCAAATCTTTCAACATAGCAAGTGAAACATTCCCTTTGTAGAATATAGGTTTTCCCTTCAATATGGCACCTTCCACAATAATATTTAGCTCCAAAACAAATTAAAACCTACTCTCAAAGCCTCCAAGTATAACAATTGTTGTGGAAATGCCTGCTATTAAACCTGTTACTATTCTTATTACATTTGAGCTTTCATAAGAGGGAAGAAGGAGTTGAAGCACTCCATCCAAGAGAAAAGGTGCAACAAGGGCCAGATAAATCCATATGCTTATCCTCTTTTTAGGCATAACAAGAAAAGCAAAAACTCCTAAAAACATGCCTAAATAAAATCCTGTATCCCTGGCACAGACAGGAAAGACATACTTCACTCTGTCTGTTTCTATCTTATAAGGTCTTATTTTTCCAACATCCTGCTTTGAAAATGTGATGTTCCTGACAATCACTTGCTCATTTAATAAAATATATGCCTTTGCCTTTTCATGAGTGTTAAGGCAATTTGTTATGTAAGGAAAGTCCTTCTGCATGCATAATGACCTATACACATATTGATGGCATAATGGTTTAAACAAAGAATGAAGGAATGCTCCTTCTTTATCGTTAAAAAATCCAACAACTGGAGGGATAAATATGGAGAAGGCAAGCAGTGCAACGACAATTATGTAAGCATAACTAAACTTTTTCATCCTTCAACCTCCTTTTCACATAGCTCAAGCATTCTCTCTACATCAGTCAATGAAACATCATCTTTGAATATAGAGGGTATTCTATCCTTTATTTTTAAAAACAGCGATTTTGAATAAGGGACAAGAAGGCTTATGCTCTCCCCTTCGTAGCTTATTCCTATCATGTCTATGAATTCATAGATGGATTTGCAGTGAATCAGTTCTTTTGATACGAGTTGTGAGTTTTTAAATGTGCATTTGAGAATAATTGGTTTTTCAGCATTTAACAGGCTTTCAACGAGCTTTAGTTCATTTTTTATTTCTCTGTCTTTAGTTATCTTGAAACCTCTCTTCAAAACATCTCTTGCCATCTCGTATCTGCCTTCCTGATACAAAATTCTGGAGTAAACGAGATAAGCATCAGAAATTGATGTTGAAGCATTAACAAGTGATTTTAGCTTTGATGCATCTCCTTTTTCTTCAAAAGCAAGCAGGGCATTCAAAAACTTCTTCAGTTCTCCATCTGCTTTGTTTATTATTTCCCTGCATTTCCCATATTCCCCGAGCATTAAGTAAATAGAAAATAGCTTCTCTTCATTACCTTTAACTTTCTCTAACCTCTCAGCTGCTTTTTTCAAATAAGAGTCATAGCCCGTATCTAAATACATTCTATAATAAATCTCGGCTGAGAGAAGGTATGCCTTTTCATTTCCCTTTTTTATCATGCCATTTACTATTTCAAGTGCTTCATCATACCTTCTTTCGTTTATTAAATCAATTACGTCCATGTTTATCCTCCAGGTGGGCTTTTTTTATGATTAATTCACCCCAGGTTTTATAATCCTTTATTAAAAAATCATCAATCACAATTCTTTTATTAAAAAAAGGTGCATCAACAACGAGTGTTTCACCCTCTCCTCCTTCTAAGTATGGATGAATGGAATTAGAGTAAAGCCTGAACGGCTTTCCAAGCAAGGAGCTGTCCATTCCGTGGGCAGCGTACTTTACAAGTATTACATCAAGGTACTCAAGCTCATCAAAATAGTTTTTATGCCATAACGGAGAGTAAGTTGGTATGCCCAGGCTTTCTCCTATGTACTCAACTCTCTGCCTTTGATACTCGCTTGCATTTGCTCCACTTGCCAATCCCTCAATGTTTAATGTTCCTATGGTCTTTAACATTTCATCAACTTCTTTCTCTTTTTCTCCACTCACATAAAAGAGGTATTGTTTTAACCCCATTGATTTTGCAACTAAGCTACTAACATTCAAGTTCTCGCTGTGAAGCATGTAGGAATGCCTTTTTTCAGGAATAAATGTTATTAGCTCCACATCAAATCCGCTGCTCTGCATTAAGAATGCCGTTAATGTAGAGTCTTTTCCACCTGAAAAAAGCACTCCCACTTTCATTTTTTCCTCCTGTACCTCTTTTTAGGTCTCAGAAATATGTAAATAATAGCAAGGATAAATAGCAAAAAGACTGCAACTCCAGCCAGCTGCCAGAGCTGGTCACTTTGCTTTTCCTCTTTAACATCTTTATAAGTTTCGTTTTTTTACGGGTTCTTTAACCTCCTCTTTCTCCTGCTTTTGCTCCTGCTCTGTTTGGTTTATTACTTCTTCATTCTTTTCTTCAACTTCCTCTTTCTCCTCTACCTTTTCATATTCAAGCTTGTATATCGAAGAATTAACCAGAACATAGATTTCTCCGTTGTACTGCTCAATATCCTTTACATTATCAAGTTTTAAACTACTTTTTATTGAGCAATTCTTTATTATAACAAGTGAGTGGTTTGAATGAGCCACAATAGTTCCGTTCAAGACCTCAAATGTAGAGATGTTCAAGTTGCACTCGTCTATTTTGTGTAAAGATGCATTGAATATTAATATCCTTCCTCTGTAAATATCTGAGACAAAGAGAGTGTTGTTGATTAACTTCACATCTTTAACTATTAGCTCATCAGGCTGCTTTACACCTCCAATCTTATTTACAAATGAAAAATTTGAAGTATAAGAGGTTAAAGCATGATAAACAGTTCCAAATACATAAAATTTATCATTAAAAGCAATTGAGTTAAATCCATATATTCTGCTTAATTCCTTTACAGATGGCTTTAATTGATAAACGCCCAGGTCAGATATGTAGATGAGTTTATCATTGAAAGAGTCAATGTCATATATATACAGGTTTTGAGCTTTTACTTTGTTTGTTAATGCTCCTATGGAATCAAATACATATATCCTTCCATCAAAATCATTTATCACGTAAAACTTATTGTTAAATGGCTCAAATGCAGTGGCATTAGCTAACCCCGTATCAAATAAAAACTCCAATTGGATTGAGAATGAAAGAGAAGCAAGAGCAAGTAGAAAAGCAATGATAGTGGACCTCATGGGAAGTTATTGGGTTAAAATGTTTATAAATATTCTTTTATAACCTGCCAAAATCCACACTTATTTTTTTGTCTTCAATCTCTATAAAGCCTGCCATATGTGAAGTGCCAGGAGGCAGGTTTACAACAAGTGTTTTTCCAACCCTTTGCTTTCCCACAACCTCATGCACATGTCCGCAGAGATGGAGAAGGGGTTGCCCTTTCTTTATGGCATTTAACACGCTAATGCTCCCTAAGCTTATTCCAACATCAGGTATTGTGTCAAGAACTCCTTTTGGAGGCGAGTGGGTTATGAGTATTGTGTTTTCATCTATGCTTAGCTGAGATAAACCTCTCTCAAACTCCTCTTCGCTTATCTCCCCGGGGGTGTTAAAAGGAGTAGGTAAAGAATAACCAAAGCCAGCAATGTTTAATCCCTGGCCTATCTCAACTCTCCTTTTATGTATATTCCAGCCTGCTTTTGTAAAAACATCTATGACTTCTTCAGTATCGTTATTCCCCGGGACAAAGAAACCCTCTTTAACTATCTCAACTAAGTCCTCAGCAAAGCTCACCCTGGTGGTTATATCACCAGCCAGTATTAAGTAATCAAATGATTTACTTATCATCTTAGACCTTAGCCTGCTCAGAACCTCTTCTTCATTATGCACATCGGCTAAGGCAAGTAATCTCATGAAAGCATATAGGCTTATCTCAATAAAAATTTTTCTGCTTAATGTCCACCGTTAAAGCCTTTTAATTTTCCTCTCATCTTAACATAAGTAGCATAATCAATGTACTTCTTTCTATTCACATAATCCATAACCTTCAGTGCTTTATCCCTGACTTCATCTATCCTTTCTTTCACAACAATGGCAAATGAATCGCTGCCAGCTCCTGAACCAAAGCTTGTGAGCAATATCTTTTCACCTGGCTTTGCGTGGTCAAGAACATTTGCTAAACCAACAAGGCTGGCTCCACTATATGTGTTACCTATTACAGGAGTCAATAAACCCAGCTCTATTTTTTCAAGAGGAATACCTAATTTTTTAGCAGCTGCCTTTGGGAACTTAGCATTTGGTTGATGAAACACAACGTAGTCAAAATCATTAAGGTTGTAGCCTTTTTCAAGCAGTCCTTTTGTTGCATTTATAACATGTTTAAAGTATGCAGGCTCACCTGTGAATCTACCACCATGGCTCGGATAATCTGCTTTCTCCCTTCTCCAGAAATCGGGTGTATCTGTTGTAAAAGAGTAGTAATCCTCGACCTCAGCAACGACATTGTCTTTGCCTATTATAAACGCTGCTCCTCCTGAGCCTGCTGAATATTCAAGAGCATCTCCTGGTCTGCCCTGGGCAGTGTCTGCTCCTATTGCTAACCCATACTTAATCATGTTTGAATTGACTAAAGCTAAGGACATTATCAAAGCAGATGTCCCTGCTCTGCATGCAAACTCTAAGTCGGCTGCATTAAGCTCAGGTGTTGCTCCTATTGCCTCTGCAACTATGCTTGCAGTACTTTTAACAGCATAAGGATGGCTCTCACTTCCTATATAAACAGCTCCTATATCCTTTGGGTTAATACCTGCCCTTTTCAGTGCATTTCTTGATGCTTCAACAGCGATCGTTGCAGTATCTTCATCCACATTTGCAACAGCCTTCTCCTTTATGCCAAGGCCCTTTATTATTCTATTGGGGTCCTCTCCCCATACCCTTGCTATCTCTTCTGATTTTATTCTATAGAGAGGGATATAAGCACCATAACCGACAATGCCTGCCATAAACCTGCATTTTCTCAATATGTTTTTTAAACAAAGGCTTTTGGTTTAAGGTGTTTGCCGAAGTAGGTTTTTAATTATTTTCATTAACCTTTTAACCATGTATGCATTGACAAGAAGGCTTTACTCTTCATTCAAGCAAAGAAGAATGAGGAGCTTAAAAAAACTTGTGGATTTATTTGCTGAGGAAGTAATGAAGTCATCAAGCAAGCTCGCGTTCAGGCTTTCACTTTTAAGCTATGTCCTGGCAAAGATGATTACTAAAACAAGGTTTTTTGAGGAAGAGATGAAGGAAAGGGTGAGTAAGGTTGAATCTCTCCTGAAAAAATTGACAGAGAAAGTTGATGAAGCTACACTTGATGAAATTGAGAGGACAATCATAGGAATGGAAAGAGAGGATGCCCGTTTTGTGTTTGATTTGTTTACAAAAGGAAGGGTGAAGATTGCGGCTTTACTTTATGCAAAAGGCATGTCCTTGGGCAAGGTAAGCAAGCTCAGCGGGATTCCGAAGCAGGAAATTCTGGCATATGCAGGAAAAACAATGATGTTTGACAGGCTAAAAGATGAAGTGCCTGTAAAAAAGAGATTAAGGATTGCGAGGAGCCTTTTGGGTGATTGAAATGAAAACAGTTCTGTGTGATTCTTCCTCGCTCATCTCATTAACAGACACCTGCTTTATAGATGTTTTTTACTTTCTCTCTAAGAAGTTTGATGTTGACTTTGTGATTCCGCCCTCTGTAAGAAAAGAGATTATAGACAGACCCTTAAGCATTCAAATGAAAGCATACCAGCTCTCAGCATTAAGGATGAAAAAAGCGCTAAGCGATGGTGTTTTGATAGAAGTAAATGCAGATACAGAACTGGAAGCAAAAAATATCCTGAGTATGGCAAATACTTCATTCTTTGTTAGGGGAAAGCCCATTCACTTAATTGATTTAGGAGAAGCAGATATGATTGCATTGGCCCATGCCTTAAACATAAACCTATTGCTCATGGATGAGAGAACAACAAGGATGCTTATAGAGGCACCATTCAGGTTGAAAGAGCATTTAGAGAAAGAACTTCACACAAACATAATGCTCAACAAAAAATCGTTTGAGGCATTTAGAGATTACACAAGAGATATGCAGGTAATTAGAAGTTCTGAACTGCTTACAGTGGCATTTGAGAAAGGTTTTATAAGCAAAGAGATGTTCGAAGCAGGTTTGTATGCCTTAAAGTACAACGGATGTTCTATAAGTTTTGATGAGATTGAGGAGATAAAAAGGCTGGTGATATGAAGCAAACATTGCTTGACTTTTCAATTATTGTTGATGCTGGAGAGGAGAGATTGGCAAATGAATTAAAGCAATATGCTCATGTAATTCAAAAAAAGCTTGCTGTAGGTGATGCTGTTTGCTCCGATAGGTTAGTCGTGGAGAGAAAAAGTTCGTTTGATTTTATTAGCTCAATATTCGATGGTAGGTTGTTCAAGCAGGCTGAGAAGATGAGGTTGTTTTATGAAAAGCCTGTGTTTATCATTGAAGGAAACATCTGGAACAATGAAATGGACAAATCAAAAGCAGGTGCTATAAGTTCTTTAATAGTAGAATTTAATGCTAGCATTATATTTTCTGATGGGATTAAGGAAACTGCCCTGCTCATTTATGAATTGGCAAAGATTGAAAGAAGCTTAGGTAAAAAAATCTCATTTGTTAACAAAAAAGTGTATAAAGACCCTGTAATGAACGTTTTAACCTCACTCCCAGGCATTGGAGAAAAAAGGGCGAGGCTTTTAAGGAGGAAATTTAAGAGCCTTAAAGACCTGTTTTCTGCTGATAAAGAGGAGTTACTCTCAATTCTACCTAAAAAAGAGGCTGAAAGCCTTTACAGGTTGTTTAACTCTTCTATCTAAACTTTCCTGCTATCTTAGCTCCGCAATACTCACACCTGCCATTTTTTATATGATAGCTTAGTATTCTAAACCCATACCTTTCTATGAGAGGTTTCCCACATCTCGGGCAATATGTTGTCTCTTTATCAGTTCCTAACACATTGCCTATGTAAATGTAGTTTAAACCTGCTTCTTTTCCAATATTGAATGCCTTTTCAAGTGTTTGTAAAGGAGTTACTTCTTTGTCCAGCATTTTATAATCAGGATGAAAGCGGGTGATGTGCCAGGGCACATCCTTGCTCAACTCATTCTTTATAAATTCTGCAATTCCCTTTAATTGCTCCTCACTGTCGTTCTCACCAGGAATAACCAATGTAGTAATCTCAATCCATTTTTTTCTTTTGTAAATGCTCTTTATTGTGTCAAGCACATTGTCAAGCTTTGTTCCGCAATACTTGAGATAAAATTCATTTGAAAATGCTTTCAAGTCAACATTGTAAGCATCTATCACATCTAAATAATCAAGGGCTTCATCTGTTTCATATCCTGAGGAAACAAAAACATTGAAAAGGCCATGCTTTTTAGCTATCTCTGCAATATCGTGAGCATACTCAGCCCATATGGCTGGTTCATTGTAGGTGTAAGCAATGCCATCTGCTCTGTAATGCAAAGCATTTTCAACAGCCTTTTGAGGAGGTAGGAATGTTGAATTTGATTGAATGAGTTGTTTTGCTTTGAGAGAGTAAAACTTACTTTCTTTTTTAGGAAATTGGCTTAACTCCCAGTTCTGGCAGAAAGAGCATCTAAAATTGCATCCGAATGTGCCGAGTGAATAAACCCATGTTCCCGGGTAGAAGTGAAATAGAGGTTTTTTCTCTATCGGGTCAAGATTTATAGCAGCAGGGTATGCATAGGTGTAGAGGTAAAGCCTGCCATTTTCATTGCCTCTTGTTGCACATAACCCTGTTTTTCCTTCGGGAATTATGCATCTATGCTTGCAGGCAAGGCATTGAACCTTTTTTTTATCAAGCCTTTTGTAAAGAAATGCTTCTTTTAGCATGGTTAAATATGATGTTCTTGATTTAAATCTATTTGTATGGAATTAGATGGACCCTGGGGGATTCGAACCCCCTCCGAGGCTTCGAATCTTCCAACCTTCGGTTGGAGCCTCCCGTTATCTTACTGTTCTCAAATCTACGATAATGAATGGACCCTGGGGGATTCGAACCCCCGGCCTCTCCCGTGCGAGGGGAGCGATCTACCGCTGATCTAAGGGCCCTACGAATGAGAGTAATCTTTTTATCTCATCAATGCTCATGTGCCTCGGTCTTTTGTTGCATAACTCCTCAGGACATTTATCAAGTATATTCTTAATTTTTTTATTTTTATGGCTGAACAAGAGCCTTATTAACTCTAATAGTTCATCTGAAACATTGTTTTCTTTTTTTGTTATTTTGATTAAAGCAGAATCCACATCTGGCATTGGTGTAAATAAATGCTTTGATATTTTCCTTATAAACTTAACATCATAAAAGAGCTGAGATGTGACTGAAAGCCTGCCGTAATTGCTCTGGCCTGGCTTTGCGCACATCTTCTTAGCAAATTCATACTGCAGAACAAGATAAGCCTCCTTAAAAATCCATTCTCTAAGTTTAAACACTATCCGGGAGCTTATGTAGTAAGGAATACTCCCCAATATAACATCTACTTCAAAAGGCTTTACTTTCAAAAAATCCTTGCATATAACATGCACATCTAACTTTAACAATTTTTCGCAGAACCTCTTATCAATTTCAACAGCCCATACTTCATCTGCATTAATATGTTTTGTTATCCTTCCATCACCTGCGCCTATTTCAAGAACCTTTCCATAGCCAAATGAAGCAATGTATTTAGCTAATGAAGGGGCTATGAAGTGCTGTCCCCATTTTTTCCCCATAAGTCTTAATTGGAAATATAAATATTTAAAAGTTGAGAATGTAATTTTAATCATGATTGTAAATGAGAAGTTCATGGGAATGTTGAGTTATAAAAGATACACTTCAAAACAGGGAAAATTAGAAAGAGGAACCGTTGTAATAGGAAATAGAATAATACCTGGCTATCCTCATATCCCAAGGGTCTGGCATTTAAAAAGGGGAATAGATAACTACTTCAGGGATGAGGAGTTTTATATAGAGGAAAAAATAGACGGCTACAATGTAAGGTTCTTTTACCACAACGGAAGTGTGTTTGGTTTAACAAGAAGTGGAAGAATTGACCCATTCACAACTGAAAAGGCATATGAGCTTGGGCTTGATGAATTCTTTGAAAAGTATCCTGGCTACATACTCTGTGGAGAGATGATTGGTAATACTCCCTTTACAGAGCCTGTTAAAGACTATGATGTGAGGTTCTTTGTTTTTGATATAATGAATGAAAAAAATGATTTTGTGATGCCTGAGCAAAGGTACTCAATACTTGATGAATTCAACCTGAACCCTCCGACAGTTTTTGGATTGTTTAATAAAAGGAAGTACGATGAAATAACTGAAATATTGTTAAAGTTAAACAAAGAGGGAAGGGAGGGCATTGTGTTAAAAGCAAGGAACAAAAGGAAGCAGTTTAAGTATGTCACTGCCAATTCAGATGCTGAGGACATGGAAATGCTGTTTGCCCTGTTTGATATGCCTACTGGCTTTTTTAATGAACGGTTGCTCAGGATAAGTTTCTTTTACAACGAGTTTGGAAAGCTACCGGGCTTTAAAAATATCATAAAGAAGGCATCAGAAAAATGGAAGGAGTTTGAGAGGACAGGCAAAATACAAAAAACATTCAGGGTGTTTGTAAGGGAACTTGAAACATGGAAGTGGTTAAAGGAAAATGTTTTAAACAGCAAATACATAAAGGTTGAGGAGGAGATATTTGAAAGGAAAGAATTTTATGAAATTGTATTTAAGAAAAGATACTTAAAAACTGAAAAGAGGCTAAGGCTCTGGCTAACAGGAACTCCATTTACTGACTGATTATTTTCTTAAACTTCCTGGCATCTATCCATTCGCAACTTAACTTATTTGCTAAATTTATAATTCCTTCATCAGCACTTACAATAGCTCCGTCAAGTTCCTTTGCTAAAAGAACTACATCTAAGTCCTCTGTGCTATCAACGATGCCGTGCCTCACAGCTTCCCTGTACCTCTCTCTAAGTTTTCTTATTTCCTCGGGTGTTCCTTCTGCAACAGCATACTTTTCTGCAATTCTTAAGCCTTTATCTATCCTCTTCCTTACTTCTGAAACAATATCGTAAAGCACAGCTGCCGGAACATAAAGGCTGTAAACATTAGGTGCTCTTTTTTTAACTACCAACTCTAATTCATCTGTTTTTTTACTGAAGTGAGATAGCTCTTTGAACACAGAAGGAGGCATGTAAAACTCGTGCTTTGAAGCCTTTGCAAGTTTAACGAATGCATCTATTGCCTCATCAACATCCTTACCAAACTGCACATACACATCAGGGTTCACAAAAACACTTGTATCTACTACAAACCTCATTTAACCACCTCATAAAAACTTGAACAAACCTCTACCAACTTCGGCAATTCTACCACCTAATGTTGTTGTTCCTATGTTAACAAATGTCATGGCAAGTGAAAATGCAATTATAGGAACAAAGCATATATTAACCACTGTATGAATCATGCTCATTTCGAGTGTGCCTAACATCTCAGTGCCCAGTACACTGTTTAAGAATGAGACTACCCACCCGCTTGATGCAACTGCTCCAAAAACAACACCTGAAACAATGCTCATCATTGCGAACCCAATTCTTCCAATTGGAGAGTTATTCCAGGACTTTATTACTGGATAAATTGCATCAGGAATACTGCAAGCATTATTGTTGTACCCCTGAGCCATTAGAAGGAGGTAGATAGCAGGATAAACAAAGTAAAAACCCAGGCCAACAGCTATTAAATAAGCCCCAGCACTCCTGGTTGGCTCAAATGCCCTTAAAGGAACGCCTATCATTATGAATACAGGAAATATATATTTAAAGAAGAGGAGAAGCTTTATAGAAACAAAGTACATAAGGTAGATAAACATGAATGTGTTGAAGAAATTCTGACTTATGACAAAGAGAAGGTCAGCATTACTTCCCAGGGACCTGAATGAATCACTAACAAGGACAACTCCTTTTGAAAGGGCAGATATTTGAGTTAGAAAGAATGTCATCTCGTAAAAAGGTCTCAAACATGAATTGCTTACATACATTGTTAAAAGTACTGCATACCATGATACATCTTCTTTACCTCTAACAGGATGCTCCTTAAATATTTCATTGGCATTCTTGAAGGAAGAGGATATCCTTTGATTTAATTCCTTTCCAAACTCATTGCCTATCTCAATTATTAAGAATATGCCTATTACAAGAAACAGAGTCAAAACACTTTCAATTAAAAACTCCTTTGCAAACACCTCATACTTTCCAAACTGCAGGAGTTTTGAAAAGTAGTAAAGCAGAACTGCAACTGCAATCTCCATCATCGAAAGCAGAATTGCATATCCTTCCCAGTCCTCCATCATATCAACCTCGTCAAATTTGTTACATCTAGTTCCTGTCCAAATACACCTGAAATGAACTTAACACCTGCAACAGCTATGATGCTCATTATAACAGGGAAAAGCATGCTGGCGAATATGCCAAAGACAGCCATCTTTATGTAAGGACCAACCAGCACAAGAACTGCAAATATTAAAGCAATAACGACTTTAAACATGATGCTTAGATTGCCTAACTGCTCATCAATATGGCCGTATGTTTTATTTGGTTCTGACGGATTGTTCGGGTCAGTAGGACTTCTAACATCGTAATGGCCCTTTGCCAGCACATCATGCAGTGCCTGAACTAACTCGCCATAGGAACTTACCTGAGTTGTTAGCAAACCCAGCACGCCATAGTAAGATGGGTTTATAACAACAGAACCTCCTCTTGTTATGTAGATTGGGGCAAGGCTCTTATTAACCAAATGCCCGATAGAGAAAAGCAAAGGAATAAATATGATCATGCCAAGCGTTAACCCTATGATTGTTCCCCCTATCTTTCTTGTTGGTGTAAATGCTCTTGCTACGAGCCCTATTGGTAAAAGGTACTTGAAAAATCCGTAAGTAACAAACTCGTAAAGGTATGTGAAAGCAGCATTAAGGCTTATGCTCAATCCGACTCCTAAGGCAATGTTTGAGAAGAAAGGCTTTATTGTTGAGAATATACCTTCAAATGGTCTGCCACCTCTGATACCTGCAAAAACTGCTTCAGTGATGGAAGTATAAGCAATAGCTGAGAATAAAGTATAGAAGAACTGAATAACTGTTCCAGCAATCTCAGCATTTACAGTCACTTCATAAAAATAGTACTTTCCTGTTTGGAATATACTGCCATCTCCTGTGATGTCCACACCGCACAGTATCTTTATTATGGGATAAACAACTAAAAGTATAAGTACAGTTGTTAAGAATAACTCAACAAGCTCTGATTTCGCATAGAGCTCCCAGTTCTTCAATCCAAATATTTTGGCCATCATATAAATAAAAACAATGAGGAAAAGGCTTGCTCCCATTGCTAAAAGAATAGGCATCATAACGCTTGAAGGAAACAAAACAGCTGGACAAACATGGGTTGCCATTAACGACTCAATGGGCAAAGGCAATCCGAAGTTCACGAACTTTTGCATTATATACTGGAATATGTTCATCATAACACCCTCGTAAATGCACTCAATTCAAGCTCTGTTCCTAAATGCCTTGATATTTCCTGAGCTAATACAAGAGTAACATAAACATTTAAAGCAGTTAAAAGAAAGCTGTAAACAACAATTAGGTTAACAGATTGAATAAGTATCTTTGTAACAAACACAGTTATCATCATTAAGCCCCCTATCAAAACAACCAGCTGAAAAGACCTTGCTGCTAAGCCTGCAAATAGACCAAATCCTTTGAGAGCACCTGAAGACGTGTAAAGGAGCTTCTTTATCCAGTTTGGAGCTGTTTTTGGACCGAAAAGTTTGGAGAATACTTTGGTAGCAATATTAACACTTGTCACATATATTATAATAGGCCCTACATAGTCCATTGCTATCTTAACAGGAGATAGCTTCCTCAAAGAAAGCTTTCCTATTGTTGATTTGTAGAGAGCATAGTTAAATGAGAGCATTACAGGATAAACAAAGAAGAAGGAGAGGGTTATGGCTATGAGTGCATTGCCGGCTCCCTTGGTAAAGTTAAAGCTCCTGAGGAGAACTCCCAGAGGAATTAGAACAGGATAGGCATAAAACCTCATGAAGCAAAGAACAAAGAACTTACCAACCCATTCAGAGAGTAAAAGGCTGTAGAAGTTTGCTATTGTGAAGCTGGCATCTATCAAGGGCTTTACTGCCTGTTGAAAGTTTATTGTAACTGAAAACACATAGTCTGCATTAAAGGGCAGAGGCACTGCAAGCTGGGATAATAAAACAATACCTGTATTTAAGAAGCTCAAAAACATTATGTAGGTTGAGGCTTCAAACACAAGCTCTCTTGTAAACTCCATAGAGTTTCTGAGAAAACCGTAGTTTGTGCCTCCCACTGCCATAAACATGCCTCCAAATATAATAACTATCAACACAGTTACTATTGTGTCCTGTACTTTCATTGCTAAAATTGATGAAGGATTTATGTTTGTTTGGCCTACAACTTTAACAGCATAGTAAGAAAGCACTGATATAAGCAGGGATATGAATATGGCCAAAAAAGAATTTATTAAGTAATCTTTAAGCACAGCAGATGTTGTGCCCACTCCGCAACTGCCTGTGAAAACAGCATCAGTCATTTCCCTGCTAACTTCCTCCATTATCTCAAACTGCTTGTTTACTTCATCCTTTATACTGGAAAAAGATATATTGAGCAGGCAAACAATCAAAACAAACATCAATATTTTTTTCATTATTTCACCTTATATCAAGTGGCTCAAACCACCTATCTCTGTGTCACCTCCCAGGACAGGAGATAAAGATTTTACGGCTCCTATACATGCAATAAGTATAATCCAGGCCATAAGCACATTCATAACAACCACATCAGCTATCATGCTCATTACTCCATCCAAGAAAGGTGGCCCCCATAAAAATGTTGATGCACTTATTAAAGGAGTGCCCATAACAAGTGCAAGTGTAACTGTGCCAAACTTAATAACATTCCAGACCCATGCCATGAATCCTACAACCATATTTTTAAGCCAGCCAAGCACATTCTTTTTAAAGAACTCCCATGCCTTACTTCCAGCATTACTTACCTTATTAGCTTCTTCTCTTACCTCTTTTTCCTTCTTTCCGAACTCTGTGTAGTCGATATTTTTAGATGTGACCTTTGAGATATCAATATCCTGATATATTATATCTCCACCAGGTCCTTTAACAGGCACCTTAACTTTTATACCTGCTAAGGATAATCTGTTTATTCTTCCTTCTGTATCCGGGTTTTTAGGCAACTGCCAGTACACGGCATCCAGCAAAGAAACAAGAACAGGATAAAAGTAATAAAAAACCAACGCAATTGCGAGTATTAGACCACCTAATTTTCTGGTGAATGGGAGGACTCTGAGAACAAGACCTAAAAATAGAAGGTGAGGGAATATCTGAACAATCAATGCAACAAAGAAGTATTGAAATGCAACGATTGCTGCTGATATTCTAAGAAAATCGCAGAATTTTCTGACGATAATGTTGAAGGGAGTTAGCATGGCAAACACATTGCCAGCAGATTCTGTAATAGTTGCCCTATGGGTCAATTCAACGCTTGCTCCTTCGAGCATTTTTGGAATCAGTGTTAGCTTGACCAGGCCCTGGTAAAGTGTCAATATCTCTCTCAACATGTTTTCAAAATAGCTGCCTGCCACAACTATGTGACATTCAGGAATATTGCCCTGGCAGTATATAGTTGAGCCTTTGTAATCTATCTGGGAAACGACTTGAGATGCAATTAATGAGAGGAACGCAACTGAAAATGGGATTATGCTTACAACAATTAATTCAACTATCTCTGTCTTTGCCCATGCAATCCAGTCCTCTTTTTGAAGGAGTTTGCCGAGCATGTAGGCTAAGCTAATTAACATTACACCTATAGCAAACGCAGGAGCCATAACGCTTAAAGCAACCTTAAAGGCTATTTGATATGAAAGCATTATATCAACACTCCCACAGCAGTTGGTTTGAAATCAAGTACATCAACAATTGCCCTGACAAATGCCAGTGCCAGTGCAAGGCTGAACGATGGAATAAGCACTGAGGCGGCTATAACAACACCCATCAATGAAAATAATCTTAAAAGTAAAGGTGTGAGCCCTGTCATTATCATTGGATGGAGATATGAAAACAGGCTTGCTGTCTTTGGAGCAAAGCTTGCTATTCCAAACATAACACCTGTATTGTAAATCTTCACCATCTTTTGAGCTATCTCTGCTGTTTCGCCTTCAACCATTGAAAGTGAGCCTGCTCTATTCACAACAGATGAGACCATACCATTAACCCCAAATTGCTCTTCAATATCAGCCATTGCCTTGAATGTAACGACATAAAAGAATGGAATGAGTATTCCAAATGATATTGAGATGGCAATTAACTCATTACCTGCATTTCTTACAGGAGGAAATATTCTGAATATTAAGCCAAGTGGTAAAAATATGTTGTATGAAAGGACGGTTATTATATCAAGACCTATAATCTGAGCCTTCAAGCTGGTGAAGGCAGTAAGCAGAACAAGCATTACAGTATCCATTGCCTTAACATATAGTGTCATTCCAGGGAAGAGCTTCCACTGCCAGTTAAGCATTCCGGGCCCTATGGATTCTGTAGCTCCTTCAAATATCTTTAATTGATGCTCTATAGATGTAACCTCCAACCATGTTTGACCTGTTTTTCCGAGCAAACCTCCTAAAATATTCATGGAAAACTTAGCCAGAGGAAGTGATGAGCCTGTCCATGCCATTGCTATTCCTTCCAATGCTGAATAAAAAGCAAGTATAATGCCATATATCAGGGCAGTTATTAATAAAGAGCTGAATTCAACATTTGCCCATGCCTCTATATCCGGCTTACTCATGGCTTTACCCGCCGTCTTAGCAATAGCTATAGCTATAATCATGACCATAAATGCAACTCCTACATACATGTTGAGCAATGGAATCACTATATCACCTTTGTCAGGCCAAGAAGGGTTACCTCCCCTCCAAGAAGCATGCCGAACTGCCTGTACATCGTGACTGTGAATGTTATTTCAAGCAATAAAGCCACAAGCGAAACTGCGTAGAGCTGGCCTATCATAAATAACTCTCTCAATATTAAACCCATAAAATCAATTGTTACAACAAAGGGATTGTATTTAATGAGCAGGTAAATGAAAGGAACTACTTTAAGGAGAAAGTAGGCTAAAGCCCCTATGACTGATTTTTTAGCAGCCCAGCCCAGTACCTTGTGAGCGAGTAATGAGAGTAAACCCAGGGCAGCCTCTATAATGGTTGAAAGCTTCAATTTCTTTATAAATGACTTCATAACACCTCCTGTGCTTGTTATAGGTGTTGTAAAGCTGAATGTACTGAGGGGTGCATTTCCACTCAAAATCTCCTCATCGCTCCTTTTTGCAGCGTCCTGATCTGTTTCCTTCATAACATTATAATCATTCTCAAATTCATTTTTTTGTGCTTCAAGACCTATATCAGGAGCCTCCCCTATGTCAACAATTCCACCAACAGATGTTGGTGTTCTTGTCACAACTGATTTAACGTACTGGGCAAAGTAGGGTTTTAAATAACCGGCATTTGAAAATGAACTGTAATCTATCATCCTATAGCCTTCAGGCCCATAAGCAATATAATCTGAGAAGAGAACGCTGAGAGGAAAGACATAATAAACTGCCAAGAACAGGGCAATAATGCTTGAACCTGTTTTCCTTGTTATTGGAATAAACCTGAGAAAGAGGCCTATGGGTAGCATAACATAAAGCATCGCCACAGCAACTTCCAGAAGGAGTTTTCTGGCATAAACCATTGCTATAATTAAAACAAGCTGGTTTGAAAGCATATTGTGCAGGTTAATTATATCATCTAAACCAATCAAAGGCATAAGCGTTATTGATGGACCTATGCCTACCTCTGCAAACTGGAGGGTTAAGCTTGCACCGTAAAAGAACACAAGAACAAAGTCAATTGAATACATAACAATGTAGGCCAACTCAAGCATTGAAGCAAATGATGATAAAGCAATATCGGCTAACTTTATGTGAAATGCATCACCTACCTGAATAGCACTTGGGACACCTGTTAACAGGGCAAGCGTTTGCTGGAAAAATGAGTTGCCTATAAGAAGTATTGCTATTATACCCACTCCTTCAACAACCTGCTTTAAAGTATTGGAAGCTTTTTGAGTGATTGTGGCATCTCCTATGATTTTTGAGTAAAAGTAGTAAATGATGGTGGAGAAAAGACCTATGAAAAATCCTAAAACTATGAATGTAAGAGGAGCTGGGCTAAGTATTGCATCTTGAAAACTCACACCTATCATAACATTTAAAATAGTTGAACATTATCTATAAAAACTTAACACTCATTCTTATTTATGGGGCCCGTAGCTCAGCTTGGATAGAGCGACGCCCTCCTAAGGCGGAGGTCGAGGGTTCAAATCCCTCCGGGCCCGTCTATTTTTCGGGTATTCATGTTCTCCTAGAAACAGGAGGCTCCAACCGAAGGTTGGAAGATTTGAACCCGAGAAGAGGGGCAAATCCCTCCGGGCCCGCTTTTCCTCGTAGATTTGAGAACAGTAAGATAACAGAAAGCAACTCCGTTATTTGCCTTATCCTCAAACATTTTGTTTTTAAACATTCAAACAAACATTTACCCATGTTCTCTAAATTAACGCCAAGAATACATGAGTTAGAGTATGCAATAAGGGATGTTGTTGTTGAGGCTAAGAAGGTTGAGAAAGCAGGCAGGAAAATAATTCCCTTAAACATAGGTGACCCATTAAAGTACGATTTTGATGTTCCTGAGGAGCTTAAAGAGTATATGGTTGAGGCAATAAAAGATGGATTCAATTACTACGGCGATTCCTTAGGAGAGGAAGATGTCGGGCAGGCGATAAGCTACAGGGAAAAGGCATTTAACAACATAAGCATAGACCCTGAGACTATAATAGTAGGCAACGGAGTTTCAGAGGTATTTTTGATGATAAGTGCTGCTTTATTCCAGAACGGGGAGGAATTGCTTATTCCAGGGCCTTCTTATCCTATTTACACTTCTTATCCCAAACTCTTTGGAGGAAGGCCTGTTGAATACAGATGTGATGAGAGCGATGGGTGGCAGCCTGATATAGATGATATAAGGTCAAAGATTACAGAAAAGACAGTTGGCATTGTTATTATAAATCCCAATAATCCGACAGGAGCTGTTTACGATGAAAAAACAATAAAGGAGATTGCAGATATAGCTAAGGAGCACAACCTCCTGCTTTTCAGTGATGAAATTTATGACCACAATGTTCTTGAAGGCTCTTTCAAAAGCACATCAGCCATAGTTAAGGATTATCCTGTGATTGGGTTGAATGGCATTTCCAAATCTTATTTAGCAACAGGATGGAGAATGGGTTACATGTATATTGCCAATCCGGATGAAAAGGTTATGGAGTTCAAGAATGCAGTGGCAAAGATGGCAAGAGCAAGGCTTTGTCCTGTTTTACCTGTTCAAAAAGCAGCTAAAAAGCTCATGTTAAAAGAACCTCTTTACTTTAAGGGCATAAATGAAAAGTACAAAAAGAGGAGAGATTTAATGGTAAAGAGGTTTAATGAAATCAACGGTTTTTCAGTTGTGAAGCCAAAAGGAGCCTTTTACATGTTCCCCAGGCTTGATTTTTCTGTTCTTAAAGCATGGAAAGATGATAGGGATTTTGTTTATTCTTTGCTCAGAGAAACAGGTGTTTTGACAGTCTTTGGTTCAGGATTTGGAAAGTATGGAAAGGACCATATAAGAACTGTTTACCTTCCTCCTGAAAGCGTAATCAATGAAGCAATGGATAAGATTGAGGAATTTGTGAATTCACACAAGTGATTTATAAGCGTTGACGGCCTTTATAACATCCTCTTCTCTTATAATGAATCCTATCTCTGTAAATGATGAGGCAGTTTCCACTATCGATATATTGTGTAAAACGAGCTTTCTAATAATCTCCTCAATTATACCTACTGAACTTATGTACTCTTTTTTTATAACTACTCTAAAATTGGCAAGATTCTCAATCTTTTTGATGGGCTTTATCCCTATTTCATCAAGATAATCATCTATGTTTTGATGGGTGATGATGGATGCGTACATCTTACCAACAATTATGCTGAGCAGAACATCCTCCTTAGCTATTTTTTCAAACAATTTTTTAACAGATTCCAGGGACCAGTCAACCACGTAATCTATAAGGTTTGATTCAATCGTGTAGTAAGATGTCTTCAGCGCTTTAATTACATCACTGCCTTTACCCTGTTTTAAATGAATTTCCCTTATTGCCAGCATCACACTCCCTTCTGAAACCTTTTTACCAAGTTCAGCTTCAACCTCTTCCTTTATGTATTTTGCCAAGGCAGAGTAATTTATTAATCCTTCAGCCAGGGCAATTCTTATGCAGGGCTTTGATTCAACAATCATTGCTACTTCATCTTTTAATGACATAGGGATGTTTAATTAAAAAATATTTATAAATCTTACCAACTTTCATAAAATTTTTTAAAATATATTTAAATATTTCAAAATGAATACATAGTTCATGAGAAAGATAGCTGTGATTACCACACTGCACGAGGTTGCAAGGGAAGAACCTATAAGTTCAAGGTACTTTATGCAGGAGTTGGAGAGAAATACAGAAAGAATGGAAAAAAGAGTGGTTAGCATAATAAGTCAAAGGGCAAAGGATGCCCTTAAGAGATTGAACAACACATCTTTTTCAGGTTTCTTACCGGGCAATATCTATTTTCTTTTACCTCTTTTGGAATTGCTCGGAGATGTTAAGGCAGGTTTAATTATCCTGGACATAAAGGCAATGAACAGAGAGCATTTACTCCTCCAAACTCGAAGATATCCTTCTCTACTTACCTCACTGGAAGCTTACAGGGATTTAGCAGAGGAATTTAAAGTTCCTTTTGTTGAGCTCTACTCACTGGGATGGAGAAGAAAGGTCGTGCGCATAAGTAAGGAAATGAAAAGGGCAGGACTTGACCTTTATACTGGTATAAGGATGGTGAAGCAGGGAAGACTCAACGGCCAGCTTAGAGAGAGCCTTTTAAGCGTCTTATCAGATAAGATGGTATTTGAGAAGAGGATAATATCTGAGTTAGAGAGAAATAGCATAGATGTCTTGCTTTCAGATAGAGCCATGTTTTATCTTGGTTTGATAATAGATGATGTTTCACCTATTAAGGGTAATGTCATAAACTCCCATCCTGCTCTCTTAAAAGGCGAGTTCGTTCTACCTGGAAATACACCTACAAGTGATGCTGTCAGGTTGAAGCTGCCTGTTGTTGGTGCTACAGTTCATCATTTAACTTATGAAGTTGATTCAGGAGAACCTATAGTTGAGCTGAAAAGGAATGTGGAGCATGTTATGAACAGCAATGTGGCAGAGAAGGATAAGGAAGTCTGGATAAGGACAGGTAATTATGCGGGTTTTGAGGCTTATGCTCAGTATTTAGCCTTTGCAGGTTTTGAGTTTGAAAAAGTTGCTTGGAACAGAGTGGAAGAGGAAAACCCTTTAGATGTTTACAGCAGGGTTATCCCTCCAGGAAGGTGAGAACATGGATGTTCTGGCAAGATTAAAGAGGTATGTTAGCATTCCATCAATCTTTCCTGATGAAAAAGATTTTGCTTTTGAACTGGCAGAGGAGTTAAGGAAGTACGACTTCAACGTTGATCTGGATGAATATGTGAAAGGAAGGTTTAATGTATTGGGAAAAAGAGGAAATCCAAGGATTTTGTTTTTAGCCCATCTGGATACAGTTCCTGTTTCAATGGGTATGAAAGAGCCTTTTATGTTAAAGGTAGATGGAGATAGGGCTTATGGTCTTGGAGCATATGATATGAAGGCAGGCATAGCAGTTATAATGGATTTAGCGGAGAATACTGATTATCCCTTTGGTGTTCTTTTTACTTCTGATGAAGAGAATATTTCTCTTGGCTCCTATCATGCTTTGAATTATAACCTTGATTTTGATTTTTGTTTGTCCCCTGAGATTATGGATGTGCCTCAAGGCCATAAAGAAGGAGACATAATAGTTGCAAGAAGGGGCAGGATTGTTATGGAGGTTAATACTACTGTTGAGAGTGGGCATGGAGCCTTAAAGGGCAGAAGCGCAATTGATGAGTGCATAAGAGGAATCCGGAAGCTTGAGGAAATGCCTGTTGTGAGGCACAGGTTCTTTTCAAATTCATGGTTTATAAGAAGGATTTACTCTGAATCAAAAGCTTTGAGTTATCCCGAGACATGCTCGTTTGATATAGATTATCATCTGGTTCCTGGAGAAGATGCTGAAAGTGTGGTTGAAACTGTTAGGAGCATTACAAACCTTGATGTTAAGTTAAAGGAAAGAGAAACGCCTTATATGATGCCCTACGATTTTTCTGATAGCAGTTATGTTGATGTTCTTAGCGAGGTATCAAAAGAAGTTTATGGAAGATATGCTTTGAAAGGAGGCCTGACAGTGGCTGACGAAAACAGGATTGCTTTGAAAATGCCTGTGTTTTCAGTAGGTCCTTTTGGCAAAAACACCCATAACAAAAACGAATGGGTAAGCATATCAAGTATTTTGAGGCTCAGGAAGTTTTATGAGGAAGTCCTGAACAGATTGGTTTAAAAACATTTTTTATCATAGAAAATAACATGAAACCAAAAAGCCTTAGATTATGGCATCTTGTAAAAGGAGTAAAAAAAGCATGTGAAGAGGTTAAGATATTCTTTCCTGAGGAAAGATACAAATTCTCAACAAATATTTCCTCTCTATGGAGGTCAGGGCTTTATAAGCTTTACAATGAAAAAGAGCTTGAATACATTGGAGAAGTAACTGGATTTAAGACTATTTCATTTGGAAAAAAGATTATAAAAAGAATTGTTGATGTGCTTGGAGAAAAAGATGTTGCTGAATTTATAAACTCTGGAGAGAACATTAATGAAAGAAGGCATAGAATTTTGCTTGTGGCCA
>JALVSQ010000024.1 GCA_027024255.1 Microcaldota archaeon | reverse complement strand
CAATTGAGGAAATAGCTATAATTGGGTTAAACAAGCCTGTCTATGTTTACATAACAAACAAAGGCTGGAAAAAAGTAAATGCAACCATAACCAAAGAAGAGAGCCTGATTGATTTAATAAACAAGATCGCTAAATCGCTTGGGAGAAGGATAACGCTCCAACATCCTAGATTAGATGCTATTTTGCCTGATGGCTCAAGACTGCATGCTTCAATCCCCCCCATATCAGAAGGAGAGCTAACAATAAGAAAGTTCAGGGAAAGACCTCTGTCCCCTAAGGACATAATCAACTTTCAAACATCAACAGATGAGATATTCGGTTTGCTCTCATTGTTCATGCAATCGGACAGCTCAATAATTATAGGTGGAAACACAGCAAGCGGAAAAACAACAACATTGAATGCTCTCTTCTCATTTACTCCTGCAAATGATAGAATACTGATAACAGAAGAAACGCCTGAGATAAATATACCTCATGAGCATCAGGTAAGACTTGTGGCAAACGAAGAGCTTGGCATCAAGCTGAACGAGCTAGTATACGATAGTTTAAGAATGAGACCTGACAGGATAATAGTGGGTGAAGTAAGGAATAGTGAAGAAACCCATGCATTATTTGATGTTCTGCTTGGAGGTCAGGCAAGAGGTGTTTACGCTACATTCCATGCCCAATCAGCAAGAGAGGCAATAGGTAGATTTTTAAGCTTTGGAATAACAAGACAGGATATAAATAGCATTGACTTACTCCTTATTCAAAGAAGAATGCTGACATACAATCCCAAAACGAAGAAAAACATAGAAATAAGGAAAATAACCGAGCTAGCAGTAATCGAAAATTCAAAACCAGTAACAATCTACAAGTATGATGTCGTAAAAGGTATATGGAAAAAATTTAATTTAAAGCCTGCATATACCAAGCTAACAGAAAACCTTGGCCTCTCTGTAAAAGAAATAAAGGAAGAGCTGGAAAGAAGAATAGATATTATAAGCAAGGCTCCCTCTCCCTATCCAAAGTTCTACGCTTATGTTCAAAAGTCATTTTATGGTGTGAAAGTATGAAGCTGTTTAGCATAGCCAGTAAATTTCCACCTGTAAGGTTCAAGGCAGATAAAATACAGGAAGAGCTTTATTTGCTGGGAATAAATTTAGATAGTAGAAGATGGGTTTCCTTCTCAATCACAATCAGCATTGTTATAGCTACATTAGTTTCATTAGCCAGCAATGCTTTATTTGGAATAATTGTGTTTGCTTCAACGCTTTATTTCATGCTCAACCTGCCCAGAATAGAAAGAATAAAGTATGAAAGAGAAATTGAAGAGGATTTGCCACTTTTTTTGAGAGATTTGGGCTCTTTGCTCAACATGGGTATTCCGTTTATAGATGGATTAAAAATACTTTCAAAAGGAAACAGTCCTTTAAAAAAAGAGATAAGGAAAATTATCAACGATGTAAAAAGAGGCTCAAGCCTTGTTAAAGCACTGGGCTATGTAGCTAACAGGTTCAGGAGCAAGGTAATAAAAAGAGCCTTTGCCCAGATGATATCTGCTTATGAGCATGGAAGTGGAAGTGAGTTAAAAAGAATAAGTACTGAACTCCTGAATATTCAGAGACATAAACTCAGAGAATATGCTGCAAAAAACGCTTTATTCAGTCAGCTTTTTGTTCTCTTCTCCGTTGTTGGACCTGCTTTTTATGTGATTGTTGAAGTAATAAGCCCCCAGATATTTAACACCTCATTTAACAAAACACTCTTTGCATTGGGTTTATTAACCCTGTTTCCTTCACTGTCTTACATAATACTTTTAGTAAGCAAGATGTCTTTACCTCCTCTTTCTTTTAAAGAGAGTAAAGGACACAGCTTAACATTACCCATTGCAATAGTAATGGCAATCATATTTATAACCTCTTTAAGGTTTGAAGAAAAAATAGGCATCCTCATACTTCTTTCAATTGTATCAACAATCCCATTACTGAAAGAATTTAGGAGGAGTGCAAAAAAGGAAAGATTTGAAAGAAATCTACCTGATGCCCTTCTCCTTATTTCTACTCTGCCAAGAGGCTCTCACCTGAACCACATTATATCAAAGATAGCCCTCAGCAACATAGATGAAGTAAGCGATGAATTCAGATATGTTCAAAGGCAAATAAACGCAAACATAAATGTGGAAAAGGCTTTGATGGATATGGTTAAAAGAATAGAAAGTCCTATGCTTGAAAGAGTTGTTGATGTATTGCTCAATACTTTTAAAGCAGGTGGAAATGTTAATGAAAGAATCGCTGAGATAGCTGATGATGTTCTTGCTTATTTTGAATTAAAGAGAGAACAATCCTCTTTGTTATCAATGCAGAAATATACTGTAATTGCCGGTATGTTGCTTGTACCTATTGTACTTAGTATATCAATAAACCTCAGCTCAGAATTGATGTCTTTAACTTCAAATGTTGTTGATACCTCTTTCATAGTAGAGAATGCCATTCCTGCTTATTTCATAATAATGAGTTCTGTTGTGAGTAATTATCTAGCCTCAATAGACAAATCATCAAAGGAGGTTTTCTACTTCTCAATCCTTGCCTTGACATCCAACATAATATTTTATATGATTATGCATTTCCACTTAATTTAATGCTATTCCATCTTATTGACTCTGACCTTGCTTTCCTGGGTATTTATTTGGTGCTATCTTTTTATTTTCTCATAAAGGAGAAGAACACAAAACCCCTGACCTATTTTGGCCTTGCTATTTTAATCTCTATTATTCTAAAACCCCTTCTGCATGTTGAAAGGCCCTGTATGGACATGCCGGGATGTCCTGACCACTACGGCTTTCCCTCAGGCCACACACTTGTTGCATTTATGTTTGCTTTCTCATTAAAGGAATGGAAAAGAGTCCTGTTTATTTTAATTGCTCTCATTGTTGCTTACTCAAGATATGCTCTTGGAATGCACACAATAGAACAATTAACTGGCACAGTTGTTTTAAGCATTGTTTTATGGCAATTGCTAATCCTTCTTGAGAAGAGATTTTACAGAGGGGGCAAGCTTAAACAACGAAAGGACAGAGGGCCAGCCCAGCAATCTTTTAAGTAATTTTTTGAGTTTTTGAATTGCTTCCTCATCAGTAAATGCCTCTTCCCATATAAGGTAAAGAATATCCTTGACCCCTGCCTTATACAATTTAATCCCTTTTTGCTTATAACTCAAAACAATATTCGAGATTTCAGCATCATATTTTTTAACAAACTCTTTAAATGACTTTGATTTAAGCTCAGCCTGTTCCTGTCCTTTAACTACCTCCATTCACTCACCTTTTATATCCTATCTTTCTCAAAAACTCCTTTCTTTCATTCTCATCTTCTTTGCCCTCAACACCCAGGGGTTTTTCCCCATCAACAACACCCAGAATGCCTCTGCCCAAATCTGTTTCAACAACTATAACCTGACACTTATTCGCTGTTGCCAAAACAATCTCAACCACCTCTGCAACCTGTTTAATCCTGGGTAAAATATTTATGGGCCACCCTTCCTTTATAGTCAAAACAAATACATGGCCAGCTCCAATATTCTTTGCATTTTCAACTGCCAATTTCTTTAAGCCCTCATCGTTCCCTTCAACCCTTATAAGCCTCTTACCACTTGCCTCATTAAAAGCAAGACCAAATTTTAGATTCGGATTTGTTTCAACAACAGCCTCGTATATATCTTCAACTGATTTTATAAAATGGGTTTTACCTATTATTATGTTCCCTCCTTCTGGAACCTTAATATCAACAATTTCAATGTTCATGATGGGTTATGATTAATAATGTTTTTAATAGTTTCAATATTTTTAAACCCTTTCAACCAAACTAAACCCGTGATGAAACCGTTCCAGTCTGAATGAATGATGAACGGAGTAGCTTCTGAGGGAGAAAATGGATGTTGAAAAGGTAAGAGAAAAAATAAAGGAGAGCATAAAGCTCCTTTGCTCATACCCTACCACATCAAATTACAGAGTAAAGGAGAATGTAAAAAAAGAACTTGTTGAAATTTACAAAAAAGGAAATGAATCTGTAAAGGGCATGATATTAACTTATATAAATGAAAAACTGGGAAATGCTCAACTCTTCAGAGAGTTTGAAAGCGTGAAAAACACATCTTTTAAGTACAAGAAGAACATAAGGGCAGGTGATGTAACTTCATCAATACTTGATTACACAAACTCACTGGACGGAACAATTGAATTAATCAATATATTGAGTAAGTTTGATGACGGTCCTGCATTGAAAGTTCTGACATATCACTTAACAAGGTACATGAACATTCAAGGTACTGTATTTAAGATACTTGCCCTCCATTCGATAAAGGCCCTGGCTAAATCAAACCATCCTTATGCCCTATCTTTCCTTCTAAACATAGCAGAAGTAGGTGGAGACAACAAGGATGATATTTATTATGCCTTAGTTTATGCTCTGACTGAATGGTACTTGAAAATAGATAAAGTGAAGATGGGTAAATGGGAAAAATCTCAGTTAAAAAGAAGGATGAATAAAGTAATAGAAATCGAAAAGAGAAATTTGAAGTATATAAGATGAGAACATGGATTCCTGGTTTAAATTCAAAAAAAGTGCATTGGAAAAGCTTAAAGATGCCCTTGAGAAAGAGGAGGTTGATAAACCTATAATACCTTTGTTGAATAAAATAAACAAATTAGATGATTTTGTAACAACCTCTTCATGCTCAGGTAGAATGATATTTATAATGGAAAGAAAAAAGAAAGGAGAATCTGAAAAGCTTGTAGCATGGCATCACATACCTTCTTTTAAAGAGTTTAAAGATGAGTTTGAGTACTGGAAAAAAGATAATGTCTGGTTTAAGGTTGAGGGCTTTATCCTGCATATAGTGACAAATTCATTTGATAATGCTGTCAGGCTCTTTAAATGGGCAAAGACAAAGGGTGTGAAAAGAGGTGGCATTCAACCAATAAGAAATGGACGCTTTCTAATTGAGTTAATAGGAACTGCCTACATGAGTCTACCTATAAAGGCTGTGTGCAACTTAAAAGAGGTTTATAAAGAGAGTGTAAAAAGAATGGAGATGAACTTTAAAGCTCTAAAAAAGCTTGAAGAAGGCATCAGCGAATTAAATAAGCAATCAGATTGAGGCTTGAATAAATCAATTGCTCATGAGAGAAAAACAAAAGAACTCCTTTTTCTAAACTAAATAAATCAGATACAAGAGAATTCCTAACATAAACTTTTATTGGTATTTCCTTCTTTATTCTTTCAGGGCTTGATTTTGAAAAGACCCTTATTATTCCTTTATGTTCCCCTTCTTCCAGGAATGAGAGTTCAATCGAAGTGGTGTGAGAAGAACCAGGAGGTATATAAAATTCCTTATAAACATAATTTCTACCTGCACTGCATTCAACAACAAATATATCCCCTACATCAGCTTTGTTAGTGACAACAACTTTATACCTCACAGGCTGCCCCTCACCAACCTCTTTAACAACATTGCCAACACTTGCATTCATAACATCATAACTCACATTCACTTTTGCATAAAATTTTATGGTGCCCAGGCCTTCAACATTCTTTTCATCAACAAGGGCAATACCTATAACATAAATTCCCTCCCTCACATCAGATGGGCTTTTCACAATAACCTGAAGGGGATTTGCATAAAGGGGAGAAGGTTTAGAGCTCCAATTCTCAGGCAGGGAAAAGGCGTAGGCATAATCATAATAACCTCCTGTTCCGAATTTGCCGCCTGTCTTCACCTCCCTTTCCATAACAAAGCTTATAGCCTGCCCAGGACCTATATGGCCTACATAATAAACAGAATTGTTCTTTATCTGCTCATTTAACGGGGAGATTAGATTTAAAGCCAATGAAAATGAAAGCATTAAGAGCAAAAAAGCTGTGAGCCTCATAGAACCTTTTTATTAATAAATAATTAAAAACCTTAGTGAGGATTAATAAATCCTCAGGTGCTAACATGATTATAGCTCTGGAAGGCATTGAAGGCTGTGGAAAAACAACTCAATCACTTCTCCTCTCAGATGAGTTAGAGGCTAAAACATTGAAGTTCCCGAATTACAATAGAGTACCTCTTTTAAGGAAGTATATGCACAACAGCTTAGAATTAGATGGAAGGTCATCTTTTTTACTCTTTCTGGCAGACATAATAGAGGGAACAAAGGACATCAAGGGGAAAGTGATAATTGATAGATACTTCTACTCAACCGTTGCTTATGCTAAATTTGAGTTTGAAAAGGCAAAGGAAATCCCAAAAATACTTGGATTAAAAAAGGCAGACCTTGTGGTCCTTTTAGATATAGAGCCTGAACTCGGCATAAAAAGAAAAACTGAAAGCAATATGCCTCTTGATAGATATGAAAAAGACATTGAATTTTTGAAAAAAGTGAGGGAGAGGTATTTGAAGTTAGCAGAGGAGCAGTATATGGGAAAATGGGTTGTTGTGAATGCAAACAAAAAACCGATTGAGATATTCAGGGAGATATTAAAGGCTCTTGAGAAAGAGCAGGGCCTCTAAAAGCCCATAAGCATAATCGCTTGCTCCAAACGAACTGAAAAAATCTCCTCTGCTTAAAAAATATCTCGCATCATTTATGTACTGCTCTGCCTTCTCGACAATACTTTTCTCTTTCTCACTCAGGTTTAAAGCCCTGACCCTCTTTAAAAGTTCCTCGGCCTTTTCAATACTTCTAATGCACCTGTCCCTCATCCGCAGCACCCATGATTAAATAATCAATGTAAATCTGCTTTGAAATGTAGTCAAGAACTTCTTCAGGAAATGTGAGTACAGCATCCTTCTTACTCTCTTTAAAATGACTTGGAAAGGGATAAGTTGAAATGAATCTCTTTACATAATCTAAAATGTGTGTTTCTCTTTTAACTACTTTTAAAATAGCATCCTCTTCAAAAAAGTAATGGACACCTTTTGATAAAAACCCGGTAACATTCTTTTCTTTGTAAACAGGAGGTCCTTTTCTAACCTCAAACTCAGAAAGTTCTTCGTTAGCAAGCATGAAAACAATGTAAATATGCTCCTCTGTTTCATAAATAAATGAATTGCACACATCAAACAAATTATTTTTCAGAAAGTTCCTTAAAGCCCTTTTTATTCTTAAAACCTGACCATATTTAACATCATCAACTACATTCACATTATCTAATTTTAAACCAACCAGATGGAGCTTGGGCTTAATTTTATTAGATGGAAAAAAGAATTGAAGTGAAGGATTTTTGAGGAAAGACCTGCTTGCCATTATAAATCTTGCTAATCTTTCAAGTGAAACGGGTGAAGCAACATTCCTTTTTGGGTCAACAGGGTCAACAACAACAAAAGGCTCTGTGAACTGAGTTAAGTGTTTTCTATGGTCTTCTTTTATAAAAATTCTCACAGGCTTCCTCCATTTACTTACTTCCTTCAATGTTGTCAGGAAGGAGCCATACTTAACGACTAAAAGCTCAAGCAGATAACCTGAAAATCCCTTAATTTTAATCTCTGCCCCATAAATGCCAATCCCTTTTGCAAATGATTTAAGCAATCTAACCTCATCCTTTTGATGTCGAGAGAGGTTGTTAAGTATGAATTGGGTATGAAAGGGGCTTCTATCAACAGCGCTTAATACCTCTCCCTCTCTCACCCTATAAGCAGGTACGATATCAGCATTAACCCCTTTGTAATTAACCCTAACATAAGGATGCTCTGCATATCTTAACTCAACATGCTTAAACAAATTCTTGCATGTATTGATAAAGTACTCTTCCATCTCCTCTTTACTCACAGATTTTGGGAAGAATACAAACACATCCAGATCTGAATTGCCTTTGAGAAATGTGCCCTTTGCAACTGAGCCGAGCAGTTTAACATCCTCAAACTCTGTTTTTAGTAAAGATATAAGCTCATCTGCCCTGCTTCTAAGAGCTTCTTCCTCTTCTCTTGATGGTTTAACTCTTTTCAGCACTTCATTTAAAACACTTTCATAATCCATAGTTAAGATTTAAAGTGAAGGGAATAAAAACCTGACTCAATGATTTAAAAACATTGATAATTCTAACTACTCTGGTGATAGAATGAGGTTATTGATTATAGCCATGTTAATTGCCCTTCTTCTGTTTGCTGGTTGCATTAATCCAAAAAGCCAGACAGACCAGCATTACCAGAACATGCAAGATGTTCAAGAAAAAGATAATCAACAGAACCAGCACCAGGAGCAGGTTAATGAGCAGGAGCAGGAAACAAACAATCAAGGAGTGGCTGAAACAATTGCTGGCTTAATTGCAAAAGGAATTCCTGTCGAGTGTACTTACACAGTTGAAGATAACGGTCAAATACAGACATACAAAGTGTACATACTTGGAGAGAAAACAAGGGTTGATGGAAGTGTGAATGGAATGGCTTACTCTATGATAAGCATAAACGAAGATGGAAAGCAGGTTGTGTATGTAAAAGGCAACTATCAAATGGAGGGCTGTGATTGGATGAAAATGAGTTATGAGAGTGAAGAAGTAGAGAATCCTGCTGAAGATATAAACTATGATTACCCTGTTGACACAGAAGTGGAAACCACAATAAACGGAGTTAGAGGAACATATGAGTGCCACCCAGCATCGTTTGGTGAGGAAAAGTTTGTGCCTAACGGTCAGGTATGTGATTTAACAGACATCTACAACCAGCAGTATCCTTCTTAAACTTCTTTTTTAACATGAACTACACACTAGAGGCTGTAGTAAGCCTCCTCATCTTTTTGATGCTCTTACTAACCATAAGGGTTAACCCCCCTTCACCTGATTACACATTGTACAGATATATTCTGGCAGAGGACGTATGGAGAGTCCTTTACTTAAAACACGGGCCTTCGATGTTCATCTACTTTCTTTTTGATAAAGGCGATGTTAGTTTAAAGAATGACATAAAAAGGATGGGGGAAGAAACTGGTCTTTGCATAGAATTCAACATTGAAGGTTTTCCAACAACATGTAAAAACCCGATAATCATAAAATATCCTGTTGTTGGTCCTATAAATTATTATTTAGCTGTTGGTTTAGGTGGGGCTGCTGGGATTTGAACCCAGACCAGCAGGTTTCTTCTAAGGAACCTGGAGCCTGCTGTGCTACCTGGTTACACCACAGCCCCTTACATAAGAAAAAAATAAGAAGGTAATGAATTATAAAGATTTCTAAAAGGTCATCTACATTCATGCACCCTTTCATCGCAGAACTGACCTAAACCACAATCAGCATCTGTGTTGCACATACCTGGCTTAGGCCTGCACTCATGCTTCTCAGCATAGCAGTACTGCCATTCCTCACAATCCTCATTGCTATTACACATATCCCTTTTAACAACACACACATGCTGCTGAGGGTCACAGTATTCCCAATCATTACACTCACTAGTTGAATCACAGAAGCCAAGCCTTGCAACACATTTATGCTCCAAGCATTTCTGCCAATCTTCACAATCACTATCCACATTGCAGAAGCCTTCTCTTGGTTTGCATTCATGCTTTCCTGTATCACAGACTTCCCATGTATTACAATCGCTATTGCTGTTGCACTTTCCAGGAATAACCTCGCATATGTTCTTATCCGTATTGCATGTCTCCCACGCATTGCAATCATAGTTGTTGTAGCAGAAGCCTTCTCTTGGCTCACACATATGTGTTTCTGTATTGCATTCCTCTATCTCTTTACAATCAGCATTGCTGTTGCAAAAACCAGGAGCCAGAACACATGTTTTATCCTTTGTATTGCAAACCTGCCAGCTTTCACAGTCAGCATCAACAAGACATCTACCTTCTGCAATAACGCATTTGTGCAAATCTCTATTGCATGTTTCCCATTCCTGACAATCAGCATTGCTGTTGCACATGCCGGGCTTTGGCACACAAACACTTCTATTCATATCGCAATACTGCCAGCTTTTACAATCACTGCTTGTTTTGCAGTGGCCACCTGCACAACCATGCATGAATAAAAAACTTGCTACTAAAACCACGAGTATGAACGCAACAACATATTTTTTCATGGTTAAGCACCTAATAGAATAATGGATATAATGTTTTTAAACCATTAACTTGGTGCAAAAATTTTTCAAAAGTCTTAGCAACCTATAAGGTTGAGGCCTGAATTTTAAGATTTGTTTTAAAAAACAAACATTTTAACTTAACTCTGTGTTAAACATAACTTTGAGAGAATACCAGAAAAAGATTGCTGAAACATGCAAAAAAGCCAACACACTTGTTGTTCTACCAACAGGGCTTGGAAAAACGCTCATAGCATTTGAGGTCATGGACTATTTTAAGGAAGGTCTTTTTTTAGCCCCAACAAAGCCGCTGGCAAAGCAACATATGGAAAACTTTATTAAGTTAAGCAACTGGCCGGCAGATGAGGTCGTTTTACTAACAGGTGAAATAAGCAGGAAAAAAAGAGTAGAGCTCTACAAAAAGAGATTCATATTTGCTACACCACAAACAGTGAGAAACGATATAAGGAATGGAATTGCCCTGCAGAAAAAAGTAATTGTGTTTGATGAATGCCATAGGGCAATTGGAGATTACGCTTATGTTGAGATAGCAAAATCATTTGAATCATCAAGAATTATAGGCTTAACTGCTTCACCAGGAGGAGATAAAGATAGAATAAAGGAAGTGCTAAACAATCTAAACATCCAGGCAATAGAGTTGAGAACTGAAAATGATGAAGATGTAAAGCCCTATATTAAAGATAAGATAATAAAATGGGTTTATGTTTCGCTGAATCCAGCTTTAAGGAAACTGAGAAAGATGTTAAAGGAAATAGGTAAAAAGTATGAAGAGCAATTGACTTCAAAGGGTATTTACTTAGGAAAGAGAAAAAAAGATATAATAGCAGCAGGAGATTCATTAAACAACATAAACCATCCCATGAAGTACAGATTAATGGTTTCGTATGCCGCGTTCCTGAACATAAACCATATGATTGAACTAATTGAGACTCAGGGACTAAATGCTCTATCTAACTACTTAGCAAAAGCATTGAAGGAGAAGAAAGCAGGTATAAAAGAACTTCTAAAAAATAAAGAATTCCAGGAATTCAGAAAGGAGCTCCAGAATGCATTGCTTAATAATGTGGAGCACCCTAAAATGGAAAAACTTATTGAGATTGTGAAGAGTGTAAAAACCAATGGGATTATATTTGTTCAATACAGAGATCAAGTATTTTACATTGTAAAAAAGCTGAGTGAAGCAGGTATTAAATCCCTACCTTTCCTTGGTAAAAAGCAGGGTTACAGCAGAAAAAAGCAGGAGGAAGTGATAAAAAGATTTAGAAATAGAGAAGTCCAGTTCCTGGTTTCTTCAAGCATAGGTGAAGAAGGCATTGATATTCCAAGCGTTGATATTGTTATATTTTATGAGCCTGTGCCAAGCGAAATAAGGGCAATTCAGAGGAGAGGCAGAACAGGTAGATTTAGAGAAGGTCATATAATTATATTAATAACGAAGAACACAAGAGATGAGTGGTTTTACTGGGCTGCTATAAAGAAAGAAAAGAAAATGAGGGCCATTCTGAATGAGTTAAAGAATGAGTTAAAACCGCTGATGAATGAAGAGGATCAGAAGTTAGAGGAAGATAAAGGAAAAAAACAGATGAAGTTAATCGAGTTCTTCTGAACCTTTCTTTAACTTCCTCTTTTGCTTCTTTTTCTTAAACAAAGAAAGTAAAGAATCTTATAATAGGTGGCTAAGAGAATAAGCCCTCCTATTGCAATTCCTATTAAAACAAGTGAATTGCCCTGCTTCTTCTTTACCAAAAGCAATTCAAGCCTCTTTATCAAATCTGATGAAAGGGAAAGTGCCTTTCCATACTCTTTCTTATTTATGCTTTGCTCTATCTCATTGAGAATTCCCTCAATGTTCTTCCTTGCTTCCTCATCTAAACTTCTGGATGCTGAGCTGTAAAGTACCTTTGCTTTATTTAATCTTCTCTCACTCTCTTTTTTGAGAACTTTCTCCGCTTTTTCCAGCTTTTCTCTCAATGATTTTATCTCATTTCTTGCTGCTTCCAGCTTCCCTTCTTTTAATAAATTGTTTGCCAGAGAAACCTGCTTCTTTGCTGAATCTAAGGAGAAAGATAAATAGGATTCAACCTCCGGACTTTGATTTATACTCTCCCTTATATTCTCAATGCTTTCTTCAAGTTCTTCAATCTCATCTTCAACCTCATTGATATCTTCCTGGCTCTGGGATGACTTTACAGAATCGTAATACTCTTTTATGGCATAATAATCATTCTGAAGCTTAACAGCAGGCCTGAAATCATTTTCA
Source organism: Microcaldota archaeon (assembly GCA_027024255.1). Classification (GTDB taxonomy): domain Archaea; phylum Micrarchaeota; class Micrarchaeia; order Anstonellales; family J096; genus JALVSQ01. The sequence continues at coordinate 1,681 of JALVSQ010000024.1, read as the reverse complement.
CCTGCCTTAACTAAAAAGTAGTCTGATGTGAATTGAGAGATAAGAGAGTCAAGCTCTTTACTGACATCTCCTGAGCTTCTTAACTCTTTAATCATAGATGAAACTTCCTTTTGCTTGGCATTTGCCCACTTCACAATCTCCTTTTCTGTCCATCTCTTATCATACTTTCTTAATTCCACAAGTTTATCACAGGGACTTAACTCATGTACTCTTGACTTTAGCTCGTTAAGTGCATTCCTCCTACTTATGAATATATCAAGAAGGTCATCTGAAGAACCGTTAATGGCTTCATTTATAGCTCTCAATTCCGATTCAACAAAGCTGAGATACTCACCTGCTTTAGATAAACACTTCTGCTCTTCATTTATTCTACCTGTTATTTTATTGTAAAGCTCTTCAAGTTGTTCCAGAACAGCATACTTATCCTTCCCATTCTCATAGTCAAGCATTATAGACTCAAACATTTGCTCTTCCTCTACTGTTTTATTTAAAGCACTTATTTTTTCTGCAAGTGCTTGAATAGCTGAGTCAACATCTTCCACTTCCTTCTTCAATACTACTTTCACTTCTTCATCCTCCTTTACATTCATTATCCTTACAAAACTGCTATGTAACTCATATTCTTTATCAATGGATTCCAGTTCAAAGTCATGCAAAGGAATATCTATCCAATCAAAGTCGTAGTAAGGTTTTATTGTTAATGTTTTTAGCTCAATATTCTTTGTCCCATCTCTTTTAACATCCACGCTCTCATTCACATCGTATGCTCCTTCAACAACAACAGTTGCGTTTCCTTCGTAAAGACCTGCTTCAAACCTTCCAAGTACTCTTTTTCCATCTGTTTTTTTACCATTTATATAGCACTCATCATAATCCTTATCCAGATAAAAACCGTTTGTCCTGCCTTTAACATTCACGATTAAATCAAATATTCTATAACCATTCCCATTCCTGCCTATGAAGTACCTTTCAACAGATGATAACTCAACCCAGATAAATTTCTTATGGATTTTGAATATTCTGGATTCATAGGGCTTCAATAAAGGTATTCTAATAACAACTTCTCCATTTTCGTAGGAAGCCCCTTCTATGTCCTTGCTTGATAACGGTAAATTGAGTTTCCTTCTAATCTCAATGTCCTTTATCTCAAAGCCAAATGGATTTGTTACGATTATGCTACCTTCAATAACTTCCTCCTCATTTGCAGTTGGTATTCCTGAGTTAACGTTAACATCAACCTTCAAATAATTGGATAATGAGCCTATCTTGGCCTTAATTTCATTCAAAAGTTGCTGATATGTTTGTTCCAATGCTTTTAATCTTCCAAGCCCTTTTTCATAATCTATCATGCCATTAATCACAATACCTGATTCTGCTTCAAGCATTTGATCATGTAAGTAATCAAACATGCCATTTCCATTGTTGATGTAATAAAGAAGCTCCTGCCTTAATTGAGGTAAATAACCAAAACGGGCTTTTGCCTTTGTGAGTATGCTCTCTTTAATGAAAAGCATTTCCTGGACTTTGAATGTAGTATTCTCCTCATCTTTGAATGTATTGAACAGGCTCTCCTCATAGCCCACATTTAACCCATCATCCCTGGCTCTTTTAAGAAGGTCTTCAACCTCTGCCACTATCTTAGCCGCATCAACTTCCCATTCCTCGGGCGTTATCGCATTTA
>JALVSQ010000023.1 GCA_027024255.1 Microcaldota archaeon | reverse complement strand
CCTCTACTCTTTGATAATAAACTCAATAACCCTGCCAGCAGGCACTTACCTCATATGGCATGGATGGAACTTCTTTGTTGTAGAGATGGGAATATTCATAGCAGAGACCATTTTGATAAAGTTTTTATTAAAACAAAGATGGAGAGAAGCACTCAAAATAAGCTTAGCAGCTAATGGAATAACCTCTTTGCTTAGTTTTTTAATTTGAGTTATTGCTTAACATAATAGCGATTATGATAAAATCTTTTGATGAGTTTGCTGGTTCAGAAACCTTTTTAAATCATTTTTTGATATATCAAAATATGGATATATCAAAAATCTTAAATAGAAGGGTTACAGCCAAATCATTGCTAAGGATGATGGGTTCTGTGATTGTTTTATGGTTAATAAAGAGGAAGGCGATGCATGGCTATGCCATAATAAAGGAGATGAAGGACATGGGTTTTTACCATTTTACTCCTTCAAAAGCTTACCCTTTGCTAAAATTCATGCATTCAAAAAAGTTAATTAAAAAAACAAAAAAGGGAAGAAGGTACATCTATTCAATAACAGACAAAGGCAGGAAAATGCTAAATTTAGCAAAGAAGTGGTTTAGAAAGGGGAAAAAGGTTGATTTCTTTAGGGAGATGATAGGATGTTGAGATTAATCAATGTTCATAAGATTTACAACAGCGGGGAGGTCAAAACCCATGCCCTTAGAGGTATTTCTTTAAGCATAAGCAAAGGGGAATTTGTTGCTATCTTGGGCCCAAGCGGTAGTGGAAAAAGCACATTACTCCATATAATTGGGCTTTTAGATTTTCCCACAAAAGGAAAGGTTTTATTAAAAAACAGGGATGTATCAACTTTAAGTGAGGATGAAGCAGCTGAGATAAGAGGAAATGAAATAGGCTTTGTATTTCAATCCTTCAATTTAATACCTTCTTTAACAGCCCTTGAAAATGTTATGCTTCCCATGCTTATATATGATTTCGATGAGGAAGAGGCAAGACAAAGAGCACTTGAACTACTTAGAAGGTTCGGACTTGAAGATAGAGCTAAACATAAACCAAATCAACTTAGTGGAGGTCAGCAACAGAGGGTTGCCATAGCAAGAGCATTGGCGATGAACCCCTCATTTATTTTGGCAGATGAGCCAACAGGCAACCTTGACTCCAAGACAGGTAAAGAAGTTATAAGTGCACTGAGGGAACTTCACGATGAGGGAAGAACGATAGTTATGGTTACTCATGACTCAAACTTAACAAGGTATGCTGAAAGAATCATATTCATAAAAGATGGTAAAATAGAAAAAGAGGTGAAAAAATGAAAAGGCTGGTTTTTGCTTTATTTCTTACAGGTTTGCTTGCTGCAATATCTATAAGCAGCTGGGAAACAGACAAAGATAGTTACGAGCCAGGAGACAGCGGATTTATAACATTGCATATCTCCTTAACTCATAATTTAGCAACAGGTGAGAGGCTTATAAGGTTCAATTATGTTAGAATACAATCCACATCTTCAATAGTCAACATAGATAAAGTCCTCGGTGATATGGATGAGAATGAGATTACTGTTTCAATTCCCTTCTCAATCTCAAATGATATAAATGAGGGTATTTATTCAATAACTGTTGATGTTTCAGGCATTGCTGAGATTGAAAGTTATGGAAAGACAAAAGAGGAGATAGACACGGCAAGCACTCTCATCCCGTTAAAGGTCGTTAAACAGCCCGTTATTACATTAAGTGTTGAGCCCAGGACACTTGGCAAAAGTGGTTCTTTAACTTTACATGTTTGCAATAAGAAAGGCATCGCCAGAAATGTTGAGATTACTTCTGAAAATTTGCATATTGAGGGAGGCCTTGCCTTCATTAATGAGCTGAGAGGTTGTAGAAACATGAGTGTTGATTATGATGCCAGTGGCCTAAATGAAGGAGTAAACCAGGTCTCATTCACAATAACCTACAAGGATTTTGTGGGTGATGAGCATGTAAGCTCATTAACAATCCCGATAACAATCTCGAAAGATGAAACCCATTTTGTTTTAAGGCAGGAAGGAGTTATAAAACATAAAACAAACGATAAACTTTACCTGTACATTCAAAACAAGGGCCAGAGGGCAGATGATGTGAGAATAAAAGCTTTAGGAGATATATCTTTCTTAAGTTCAAATGAGATTGATGCAGGAACATTGGAGAAAGGTGAAGAGAAAGAGGTTGAGGTTGAGGCTTACACTTCTTTACTTCCGGGTGTAAATAAGGTTTCATTCCTTATAACATGGAAGGAAGAAGGAAAGTTGAAGGAAGAGACAGTTGAGGTTCCAATCACGGTTGAATCAGAGGATTCAATTGAGGTTTACCTTGAAGCAAATCCTGTGCCTTTAATTAAAGGCAAGGAAAGCACCCTTTCTGTTGTCGTTGCCAACAAAGCTTCCTACAGCATGTCAGGTGTTTCAGTAAGCATTGATTCAAATGCCTTTGAAGTGCTTGAAGTGGAGAAAAGAAGATTTATAGGTTCACTTGAAAGCGATGATTTTAGTAGTCAGCAGTTCAGGATAAGGATTAAGAATTCAGCAAAAGATGAGGATATTGTTAATATAACGATTCATTACAAAGACCCTTCGGGGAAGGAGCATGTTAAGAAGGTTGAAATCCCGATAAATGTAAAGGAGAGTGAGCAAAAAGATTATCCTGTGGTTGAGGTATTAGTCGGCATAGCAGTAATAGGTGTTATTTACTTTGTTTACAGGAAAAGAAAATGAAACCCTCCTTTATCTTTTATTTTGCTAAAAAATCAATGAAGTATGCCAACATAAGAACAGCCTTAACAATACTGGCAATACTTGTGGGCATGTTCTCAGTTGTTTTGCTTACAGGGATTGCCAGGGGCATGAACCAGGGCATTCATGAAAACCTGAAAGCAATGGGTTCTGATATGGTTGTTGTTGTACCTACGACTGTGAGCAGTAATGTCTTCATAACATCAACATCAGCCGGTTTCAGAGCATTGACAACAAGGTTCTACGAAAAGGATGTTGAAAAGATAAAGCTTGTTCCTGGTGTTGAGATGGCTTTGCCCACTTTAACAGGAACTGTTAAGCTGGAATACAACGGTAAAGAGTTTAATGGCAATGTGTTTGGAGTTGATAAAGAGGCAATAAACATTGTTCATACCATAAGCATTGCAGAAGGAAGGTGGCTAAGAGCTAAGTATGAGGTAGTCGTAGGCGGCAGGGTTCATGAACAATTTGACGAGGATGTTAGAGTAGGCAAGAGAATGATAATAAACAATAAAACATTCAAAGTGGTTGGCATTCTAAAACCAACAGGTGACGCACTGGCAAAGGTTGATAACATGATATTCATTCCCTTTGATGCTGCAAGGGAGCTTTTTAAAGAGCAGTACAGCGACGATGAAATCGCTTCAATACTTGTGAAGGTTTCGGATGGATTTGATGCCAATGAGGTTGGAAAAAGAATAGATGAGTTTTTAATGAACTATAAGCATATTACTGATGAAGATAGGAAGGGTTATACAGTAATAACACCTGAGTTCATCTCAAACCAGATAGATTCTATAACAAATACATTGAACCTGTTCTTTTTAGGTGTTTCAGGCATTGCCATAGTGGTTGGTCTGGTAGGTGTTGGCAACACTATGTATATGAATGTTATTGATAGATACAGGGAGATAGGTACGCTCAAAGCAATAGGTGCAAAGCCGAGGGATATCATGAAGATTTATATAGTTGAGGGCATTTTTCTTGGCTTTTTCGGAGCCTTTATTGGGTTTGTGCTTGCATTAACTACAGGCTCTCTTCCATTCATTCCTTTTAGTTTAGATGCTCCGATGGCATTGCTGGCATTCACAATTGTAATTCTGGGAAGTGCTGTCGCCTCATTCATCCCTTCAAAGATAGCAAGTGAGATTCCACCATCCACAGCTCTGAGGTATGAATAATGAGAGTTAAATATGCATTTAAGATGGCTTATGAAGCATTAACATCAGATTTAATGAGAAGTGCTTTAACACTTGTAGGCATATTCCTGGGCATAATGACAGCTGTTTTAATACTGGGCATGGGGAAGGGTATTATATTAAGCATAGAACAGCAGATGTCTGCTTTTGGGAGCGATAAGATAATGATTGTTCCTTTACCCAAAACCAAATCATTCATGCAATCAGGCATGGGTATAATGCTTGTTCCTTTTAAAGATTCAGATGTAGATGCATTAAAGGGAATATCATGCATAAAATCCATAAGCTCTGTTGTGTGGAAAAGGACGGCTATAAGCTATAAAGATAAGAGGGTTATGGCATCTGTTTATGGAGTTAATGAGGATTTGTTCAGGCAGTATTCAGATTACTTGAAGATAGATAAGGGAAGAATATTCTCAGACAATGAAAGGAATGTAGTTGTTCTTGGGTATGATGCGAGTCATAAGCTGTTTGGAGAGGATGTGCTTCCAGGGAAGCACATAAAGATAGAAAACACAACATTCAGAGTAGTTGGTGTGTTTGAGAGAATAGGTACATCTTTAAGCGAAACTGATGACCAGGCAATTTACATTCCTATAAAGGCTGCCCAGAAGATATTTAACAGGGAAAACGAGATTGACTTTATACTTTTATCTACAAGGCAAGATTGTGATGCTGGAGATGTTGCAAAAGAGGTTGAGCTTGTTATGGCAAGAAAGAGAGGTAAAAGCATTGAGAATGCGGACTTTACAGTAATAACATCGGATTATATAAAGGAGAAGACGGATCAGGTGTTAAGCATTCTCTACGCTGGGAGCGTTGGAGTGGGACTTATTGCGAGCATTGTCAGTGCAATAGGTATTGCCAATACCATGTTTACATCTGTTTTCAGGAGAAAGAAGGAGATAGGGATAATGAAGGCAATAGGTGCAAAGAAGAGAGATATAATTGTGATGTTCTTAATTGAGAGCATTTTACTGTCTTTAATAGGGGCCTTTTTAGGCCTTTTAGCAGGTATTTTAACAGGCTTCATTTTAAACTCATTCAGCATTCCATTCAGCATAGACATTATTGTTTTTGTTTTAGCCTTTGTTATAGGTGTTGTTATAGGCATTCTTTCAGGCATTCTTCCTGCTAAAAAGGCAGGAGAATTGAGTCCTATGGTGGCAATAAGGGCATAACATTCTTTAAAAACATAAGCTTTCATAGCCCTTTATGGATAAAATGCCTCTTGAGGAGCTTAGAGAAGCAGGAAAGATAACCAAAAAAATTATTGGGCAGTTAGAAGGACTTGTTATTGTTGGAGCCAGCTACAGAGATGTTGCTGAGACAATTGAGGAGATGATTGTTGAGGAAGGAGCAAAGCCTGCATTTCCTGTTAACATAAGTGTTAATGAGGCTGCTGCCCATGACACACCAGATAGAGATGACGAGAGAGTTTTTACTGATAACGATTTGGTTAAGATTGATTTCGGTGTCTGGCTCAACAATGCCTTTACAGATGTTGCCAGAACAATTGATTTAAGCGGGAAGTATGCTGACTTAGTATCAACTGCTGAAAAAGCATTGGAAAATGCTGTGAAGGCCATAAAGCCGGGTGTTAAGGTTGGGGACATAGGAGGAATAATTGAAAACACTATAAAAAAAGAGGGGTTGAAGCCCATTGTTAATTTAACAGGCCATAAAATGGAGCCTTTGATGCTTCATGCAGGCATTGAAATTCCCAATATAAAGACAAGCGACCCCTATGAGTTTGAGGCAGGCGATGTATTTGCTATAGAGCCGTTTGTAACAACAGGGGATGCAAAAGGCTATGTGAAGGAAACTGAGGATGTAAGAATATTTTCCTTAATTTATCCAAAACAACCAAGAATGAGGCACTCAAGGAAATTGCTTTCATTTATAGTTGAGAATTATTTAAGCATGCCGTTTGCTGAGAGATGGTTACATAAAGCAATAGACTCAAAGTTAATGCTTCATTCAGCAATAAAAGAATTGCTTAAAATGAAGGTTCTGGAAGCATATCCTGTTCTTGTTGAAGCCTCTGGCAAGCCTGTTGCTCAAATGGAAACAAATGTTGTTGTGACTGAAAAAGGCTGTGAGAGGATTGTTTAATTTTTTAAACCTTTTTAATCCAACTGTTTCATGGACAAAATAGTTGTTTCAAAATTCTCAATTGTTTTAATAGCAGCACTGTTTTCAATAACTCTTAGCCTGTTCTTTGCATTTTTATCGTGGAACTATGAAAAGCATTTGAGAGATGATATGTTGGCAAAGATAAGCGATGAGATTGCGGGAAATATCTCAATAAACACATCTCTTGCCTCTATTAAAGAATCGTGCAAGACTGAGGTTACGAATGATGTGAAGGAGTATGTGTGCAATAAGCTGAATAAAGGAGAAATAACCTCAATTGAGGAGTTAAAGAGGGAGATGGCAAAAGCAATAGTTGATGTTTATATAAAGCCCAAGTTGGATATGGCGTTCAGGCAGTTCATATCAAACAATAACATAGGAGTGGTATCTTTAATTGCCCTGCTTATGTACATTCTTTATTTATTCGTTGTTAGAGGTTCTTTAGTTGAAGATGGAATGGTTTTGCTTGGCATCTGGTTCTTAATTGCATTTTTAACATTTATTTCATTCATTTATTTAATTAACAGCGTGGTTGAGTCTTATGGTTTAAATGTTCTGAATTTGCTTAAGGATGAGTTTTATGCTGCATTTGGTCTTGCCTCTTTGATAACAACTCTTCCTTTATTTGGTGTTATCGCTGTTCAGAGAGGAATGGTAAGGTTATGAGAGTCCACGAGCTTTACAAATCACTTTTAAGAGAATTCGGAAAGCAGAACTGGTGGCCTGCTGAAACAAGGTTTGAGGTTATTGTTGGGGCTGTTTTGACCCAAAACACAGCGTGGACAAATGTGGAGAAGGCAATTAATAACTTAAGGAAGGTAGATGCTTTAAAGCCTGAAAAGTTGTTAAAGGCTACTAACCTAAAAGAACTCATAAAACCAGCAGGCTTTTACAATCAAAAAGCAGAGAGGCTAAGGCTAATAACAGAGTGGTTTTTAAAGAATGAAAGGAAGGCAGAAAAAATGGATAGAATGGAATTAAGGAAGGAACTTTTGGCCATTAAAGGAATAGGTAAGGAAACAGCAGATTCTATTATTTTGTATGCATTTGAAAAGCCCATTTTCGTTGTGGATGCTTACACAAGGAGATTTTGCAGGTATTACAACCTGTTTGAAGGTAAAGAATACGATGATTACAGACTTTTCTTTGAGAAGAACCTGCCCTTAGATGTTGAAATTTTTAAAGAATACCATGCATTGATCGTTGCCTGGGGAAAAAAGTACAGGGGCTTACTTAAACCTTGAGAAAGGATTAACGAGTTTGAATTCTTTTATTCTTGGCATGTCTTTTTTATTTTCTGTTAGTAGGGTATCACAACCCGATAAATGATAGGTGTAAGCAATCAAAGCATCGAACAGGTTTTTATGATTTATTGAGAGTAACAGTTCTTTTTCTGAGTAATTTATTATTTTTGCTTTTGAGTTCAACAAATGGATTATTAACTCCTTTGCTAAACTCCTTGCTTTTCTGTACTTTTTGTTAATTACATAAGCAAATTCACTTAATACCTGCAATGAAATGCAGTAATTTTGAGGATTGTTAAATAAATCCTCTATTATCTCCAAAGCTTTTGCGTGCTTCTCTTTATCACTGTTATCTATGGAATAAAGTAAAATATTTGTATCAATACCTATCATAAACCTCATCCCTCCTGAACTTCACATTAAGTTTTATTCCTCTCTTCAGTTTTTTCATCAACCTCTCAATAGCTTTTCTTTCATTATTCTTTTTTATTAACTCTTCTATGTAAGATTTCATGCCTCCTTTCTTTTTGCCCGCTTTTTTCCTCAGTAACCTTGCAATTTCTTTACTCAGACTAATTGTTATTATCTCTCCCATGATTTATTTAATTATTTAGATAATTATTTAAATGTTTCATAACCCTCATAAACCCTGAACTCTCTGCAAAGCTCCTCAACCTCTTTCTTTACATCTTTATCCTTTGTTAAAACATCATCTACCAACTCAGCTATGTATCTTGCCTCTCCTTCTTTCATACCTCTTGTTGTTATAGCAGGTGTTCCTATCCTTATGCCAGAAGGGTTTGATGGCTTTGCAGGATCAAATGGGATGGCATTCATGTTAAGCACAATTCCATTCTTTTCCAATTTTTCCTGAGCTTCTTTTCCTGAGATGCCTTTATTCCTCAAATCAATTAAAAAGAGGTGGTTATCGCTTCCTCCTGAAACAATTCTATAACCTAATTCCTTAAACACATCAACCATTGCTTTGGCATTCTTAACTATTTGCTTGGCATACTCTTTAAACTCGGGCTTTAAAGCCTCTTCAAAACATACTGCCTTTGCAGCAATAACATGCTCTAAAGGACCCCCCTGCACACCTGGAAACACTGCTCTATCAATTGCTTTAGCATACTCTTCCTTAGATAAAATTATAGCTCCTCTTGGCCCTCTTAATGTTTTATGTGTTGTTGTTGTAACAACATCTGCATAAGGAAATGGAGAAGGATGAACACCTGCTGAAACTAAACCTGCAATATGGCTTATGTCTGCCAGCAAATAAGCACCAACTTCATCGGCAATTTCTCTGAACGCTTTGAAGTCTATGAGCCTTGAGTAGGCAGAGTAGCCGGTTATTATCAACTTCGGCTTTTCTTCCTTTGCTCTCTTTAAGATGGCATCATAATCAAGCATCTCTGTTTCCTTATCTAATGTATAAAAACTCGGTGTGTAAAACACACCTGAATAGTTTATCCTCATACCGTGTGTTAAATGGCCTCCGTTATCTAAGGCTAACCCCATTATCTTATCCCCTGGATTGAGCAAAGCCATGTAACTTGCAAGATTTGCTATTGCTCCTGCATGGGGCTGAACATTGGCATGCTCTGCCTTAAACAATTCCTTTGCCCTTTCTATTGCTATGGTTTCAATCTCATCAACAATGTTTGTGCCTCCATAATACCTTTTTCCAGGATAGCCTTCAGCATACTTATTGCTTAAAGGCGTTCCCATTGCCTTTAGAACCTCAATGCTGGCATAGTTTTCAGATGCAATGAGGTTTATTGTGTTATTCTGCCTTTCAATCTCTCTTTTGATTAAGTCGTGAATTCTGGTCATGATTTTGTTTGTCCTGGAATTCTTTAAAAGGTTTTGTAAGCCTGTTTTAGAATGCTGTGGTAACAAGCAATCAACTTACAAAAACATTTAAATACTTTTCCAAACACAATTAATGCCATGAACATTAAAGATTCAATCACAACAATAACAAAGTTCTACAAAGAACAGGAAGAGAAAGGAAAAAGAGGGGCTGCACATGGCTTTACTCACATGGCAAGGGTAGCTCTTGCTGCAAACAGGTTTGCTAAATTTGAGAATGCAGGTGACGATTTAAGAAAAGCATCTCTTTTAACAGGGTTTTTGCATGACCTTGTCAGGTTTCCGAGAGAGGTTGAGGGATTGAGTGATGGTGTTCTAACAGCTATGTTAATAAAGGAAGTGGGTGAAGAAAAAACAGAAGTTGTAAAAGAGATTGTAGAAACTCTTGATGAAGATGTTAGAGATGCTTTGAAATCTATAAAGCAGGCTCTTAAAGATATGGCTTTGCTTCATGCTGTTTCAAGGGTGATTGAGATAAACGAAGGAAGCCTTTCTAAGATATTTGAAGAACTTACTCATGAAAGCAGAGAGGTTCAGCTCATTGGCTCTGCTCTGGCTTATGGAGATAAAGGAGAAGAAGGAGTTGGAGAAAATGTTGTTGTCAGAAGAGCTATGTTTGTTTCTGGTGAAAGAGTAGATAAAGGTGATTTGAAGGAATTTTCCCGCAATGTCCTTGTGCATATGCTCCAGCTTAAAGAAGGCATTGGAAGTTACACTTTATTACCATTTAAGGAAGACATGCTAAAAGAAATGTATGCAAGGACTTCAGCCTTTGTTGGAGAGAGTTTAATCAGGATATATGCTAAGAAATCAACAAAGGACTTTCCAGACCATCCCTTATGGCAATCATTAAAAGCCAGAAGAGAATTTGAGCTTGACTTCTTCTTTTCAGCCCTTGCCTTTGTGGGCAGCCTGACAAGAGATGTTTGCAGAGAATCAATAATTGAGCTTCAGAAGGATTTAACAGAGCTTTATACTTCACTGGGCTTTCCAAAGATGGCCAAATTCAAAGAAAAAATACTATCAAACATAAGTAATGGAAGGATTATAGAATACAGCCCTGAGAGGGTTGCCTTATCCATCCATCAATTAGCAGTTGGTGATTTGTTGAGCACAGGAGATAAAAGGCTTGATTCATTAGCCTACCTCTCAGATGAAAGCATCTTGCTCAACCAACTCCTTAATAATATATAAAACTTTTCTTTCCTTTGTTTTTATGCTTGCTAAGCATTTAAGAAAAAAAATATCGGAGAAGTTTCTTTATCCAATAGGGAGAAAGTTAAGGATTAACCCTAACATGATTACCGCCTTAACCTACATACTATCTCCGATAGCAGGTTATTTTATATTTATAAAGAATTATCCCATAGCATTAGTATTTGTTATTATATCAAGCTTAATTGACAATATTGATGGGGCTATTGCAAAAGCACAGAATAAAAGAACAGATTTCGGCAGCTATTTCGATGCATTCAGCGATAGAGTGCAGGAATTTTTCATTCTTTTAGGTTTCTTTTTAAGTGGTTATGAGTTTGAGAGCTTTTTAGCATTAGCATTTTCCTTTTTAGTGAGTTATGCAAAGGCAAGAGCTGAGATGATAAGGCCTCTGGGCAATATAGATTGGCCAAGTGTAGGTGAAAGGGCAGAGAGGCTTTTAGTCATTATCCTAACTTTGCTTGTTGCCTCATTCAGGCATTATATTTTCAAATTAGATGTTATCTCAGTAGGTTTATACTTCCTCTCCTTTATTGCTTTTACAGGCACACTTCAGAGGTTCATATTTGCAAAACATGTTTTAGAAAAGAAGTAAGGCTCATAAATTTGGTAGGGAAGTCCATATTGCCTTTTTTAGATAAATACTCATCTACCCTTAACACTTTTAATAAATTGGAGAAAGGATAGTTTAAAGGTGAAAAAACTTCAAATCCTTTTTGCACCAAACTATGAATAAACAATTCCCTTTTTAATTCATTTAACATATTTTCATAACTCCTCCTTTCTTTTAGCGCTTTGCTTAATGCATTTGCAGCATAGCTCGTGAATACAATGCCCCCACCTGTTGCAGATTTTACAAGGCCAGCAGCATCACCTATCAGGTAAACGCCGTTTTTCTCAACTTTTTTCCTCAGCCTTACAGGTATAACACTACCTCTCCATTTTTCTTCATTAAAAAACTCCATCGCTTTTTTGATGTACTCTCTTTTAGTAACTCCAAATCCGACTTCTACTCTGTCTTTTTTTGGAATTCTCCAGCCAAAAAAGCCGTGAAATGTGTTGTTTAAGTATATCTCAACATATCTATCTGGTTTTTCTTTTACATATGTGTAAAAGGCATATACATACTTTCCAATCGGTGGAAAATTAAATGCTCTTGCTGTTGTTGAAAAAGGACCATCAGCACCGACTATTGGCTTTTTTAATTCAAGAATGTCCTTTTCACTTAATTTTTTGTTGTAATAAACATTTGCACCCAGTTTTTCAGCTTTTTTTCTTGCTAACTCATCAAAAACTGCTCTGTTGAAGACATATGCAACAGGCTCTTTTTTCCTTATTCTCAGAAGGCTATCACCCATGTATATGTCTGCTCCATAAATCTTTCGCTCAAGTGCTTTCATGGGATTGAAAAAGTTCTTCTTTATGTAATTAACCCCATTGCTTGAAACAACGCCTGAGCAAAACACAGGGTTATCTTTTCCATGCTCTTCAAACACATTCACATCAAATCCTTCCTTTAGAAGTGAGATTGAAGAAAGGGCACCTGCAATGCTAAAGCCTATAACATTAACCAAAGAATTGTCTGACATATATCCACGGCTCCTTTGTTATTACATAATGCTCATTGGGTAGCAGTTTTTTATAGTTCTGCCATTTAAACCTTTCATCCATAAAAACTATTACAGCTCTATCTTCTTCTTTTCTTATTGCTCTGCCTGCTGCCTGCAATGCTTTGATTACAGCAGGGTAAAGATAGCCATATTCCCATCCTTTACCGAATTTATTTTCGTAATAATCTATGAGGCTTTTTATCTCTATGTTCATCTCTTCCAGGGCTAAACCGACTATAACAGCAACCTTAATCTCTCCTCTGTTAAAATCAATACCTTCTGCTAATGAGCCACCCTGCACTGCTAAAAGAACACCTCTTTTTTTCCTGAACCTCTCTATTAATGAATGGAGTTCATTTGGCTTCATCTTCTCCCTTTGAGCAATTGTTTTGTGCTTTATGAAAGGAAGAACACCGTTCAGGACTTTATAAGACGGGAAGAATACCGCCACACCTCCTGGAGAAGCATCTATTATTTTATCAATGTACTCAGCATATTTCCTGTACTCATCAACCGTTCTTTTGCTGTATCTTGTTGTTAAGCCATCAACCATAAGGAATAGTTTGTTTTCTTTTGGAAAAGGAGAGGGGTATATTTTTGTTATTGCTCTTGCTTTATCGATGCCCAATACATCAACATACATATCCATGGGCCTTAATGTACCGCTCATTAAAATGACTGCATGAAATTCATTCAGTATCTTCGCATATATGCTTGGGTCGAGGCTTTTCTTTGAGATTGAGTAAAGAGAACCTTTCCTCTTTAATACAACGATTGAACTCACATCTTCATTCTCCATTTTTTCAAGGAATGTGTAAAATCTTAGCAATCCACTTCTCTGATTTGCTTTTTCAACAAACTCCCAGCCAACCTCTTTACTCATATCCATCAAAAATTCGTAGCCGTATTCTTTGTCAAGAGCTTCAATAAATTCGTCGCTGGAACCCAGGATTTCTCCCTCTTCATTAAGGTAATTGCTTATAAACTTTTTCAGAAATCTTTTGAGGTTCAGCTTTTCATAGCCAAGCATTTCTAACTCTTTATCTATTTTTGAGGCCAATCTTGAATTGAATGTTGTTGACATGTGTTGCCTTATTCTGGTCGGCAAATTGTGAGCCTCATCAACAATTACTATGCTTTTGTTTATAGATTTCCTGATTCTCTGCAGAAATATTTCCCTGACCTTTGGAATGAATATATGATAGTAATCGGCTATCACCACATCGCTTTCAACAGCTAACTTGCTCATTATCTCATAAGGACAGACCTCATGCTTTATTGAAGCATTGATGATGTTTTTGTATCTCCACAATTCGACCTCATTTTTTATGGTTTTGAGTATTTCGTTTGCTTTTATGCTCTCCTCTCTTGTGTAGCCTATTGCTCTTCTGTGATATGGACAGAGTTCTTTTTTTCTCAATCTCTCACATGCCGGATAAAAACTCTCCTGGTCTAAGTTCGTTAAAGCAGGATGAATACACATGTATCTTCTCCCAACTACATCCACTGCTTTTAGCTCAAGGTTGTATTTTTTATTTAATCCATCAACAACGTCCATGGCAATAGCATGCTGGGATATTTTGGGCGTTAAAAAGAAAAGAGTTAATCCTTTGCTTAATGCTGTTTCTATTGCAGCACCTATCACTGCATCTGTTTTTCCCATGCCTGTCGGGGCTTCTGCAAGAAGAATCTTCTGCTCTTTAACTGCTTTCTCCACATCTGAGGCAAATTCTTTCTGGTATTTTCTGAATTGGTTGTGTCTGAACAACATCTCAAAAATATTTCAATTCATCCCTTTTTAATGCTTCTTCATATGCAACCAGAAACAGATAATCTGAAAGCCTGTTGAAGTACTTCAGGGCATTTGGAAATCTTGCCTTTGATGCAGATACAAATCTTCTTTCAACCTTTCTTGCCAGTGCTCTGAGCATGTGGAGCAGGGCAGTTTCTCCGTAAGGCATTACAAATCCCTTTATTTCAGGCAATTCGTCTTCTTTTTTGCTTATCTTCTCCTCAAGTCTTTTATAAAAATCATCACTTATGTCTTTTTCGAATGAGGCAATCTTCCCAAATACAATCTGCAGTTCTTTTTCAATGCTCTCTAAATCATCTCTCTTGAATACATGAGAGCAGTAGGCAAGCATGGCAATTAATT
>JALVSQ010000022.1 GCA_027024255.1 Microcaldota archaeon | reverse complement strand
TTCTCGATGCGAAGTTCAAAAACAACAATGAATTGGTCGAGGTAACAAAGGTTTACGATATAAGCGAGTTAGTTAGAGCGGGTGCAAAACCTGAAGATGTAGGCATAGTTGATTTTATTACAGACAAAAGAGGTATTGTCATCTATATAACACCTGATTTCGACAAAAACGTGCTTGAATGGGCTGAAAAAGAAGGGAAGGTTTATGGTGTTGATAAAGATGTAAAGCTAAGGAAGGATATTGTTGGTAAGTACAAACTATGGGATTTTATGATAGGAAAAGCGAAAGAGGAAATGATAGAGATATTCAACAAAGCAGTGAAGAACGAAAAGGGGTTTGTTGAAAGGGAAATAAATGTTCCCCCCTCTATGTTTGCACTCCTTCAATGTAAGAGCAAAACGATGACTAATGTGCTCAATCTTTACTACTGCGAAGGAGACCTCTTCTTCTCCACGAACATAAACAACTCAAAGTTAAGTATGAAGGAGTGGTTCATGGTTGAAGGCAAAACAATAAAGTTAAAGAATTTCAGGAAATACAGAAAAAAGGGCAGGGCAACAAGGTGGAGAAGGAATTATATAATAAGACCTGCTGTTAGTGTGTTTAATGGAGAAAGGTCGTTTGTGATAAAGCCTTCATTAAGCAAAGGGGACTTAAAATTGAAAGGAAGCAGACTCATCCCTGTTGAGCATGAAAAAGAGCATGAGAGAAAGGAGAATGAGCTCTTAAAGCAAGAAAAAGCTCCTGATGAAAGTTTTGATAAAGGCTGTAGTAGAAAGACAAAGAACAAAGAAGGCAAAGTCGATAAAAGGAAGGTCAAAAAAATCAAATACACAGGCTCAAAGACTAAAAGGAGAAAAGCTGTAAAGCGCATAAAGGAACCAAAGAAGAAAGAAGATGTTAAATTGAAGCTGGAAATTGTGAGGAGAGCAAAGAATAAAGCGAGGAAAAGATTGAAAGAAAAGAGAAGAAATAAAATTAAACTTAAAAAGAAGGAAAGAATTGAAGTGTTTGAAAAGAGAACGAATAAAATTAAACTTAAACAGGAGTTGAAGGATAAAGTAAAAAGCAAAGTTAGAGTGAATAATGAATTGGTAGCTAAACTTAAAGCTGAAAATGTTAATGAGGTGAAAGAGAGGATTGTAAAGAGAATTGATGTAAATATAGGAACCAACCAAAAAATGAGGATGTATGAGGTGCAGAGCAAAGATTATCAAACCCTTATTCAGTCCTGGAATGCTTATGAAGTAAGCCTGAGCACAGCAGATAAAGATTATTTTGCTACTCAATATTCTGAGGTTAAAGAAGAAATTATTCAGAATGAGTATGTGGAAATACCTGTTCAGACTGGTGGGAAAGATATTAATGTCGGTATAGGGGGAGATATAATAAAGCTATTTGGAATAAGCCTTCACAAACAAAGGAGAACAAGAAGGTTAGTCAATTACTCTAAGTGTAGCCTCTTTCTTCCACCTTGCTAATATCTTATCGTAATCTAAATAGTGTTCATTTAAATAAAGCTCTATATCGTAGTCTCCGGGCTGGGCTGTTGGCAGAGCATAAATCTTGACCATAACTTCCTTCCTTTCTCCTGGGTTAAGCCTTCCAATCTTCTTTATGCCTTTTTTATGAACAGCTGAGGGATCCAGACCAACCTGCCCGGGTGTTTTTATAACCACATCAGCAGATAAAAGCTTTGGCTCTTCACTTCTGTTCTCAACACTAATAATCATGCCAACATACTTATCCGCCTTGGGTGAAAATCTTAGCGGAATGAACCTGTAAAAAAATCTTACTCCTGCCATAATAGCTCATTTATTATAAGCGTTTAAAAAACATACTGCTAAAAAATAATGTGTGAAAAAGTTAAGGTTCGTGCTACCCTTTGTATTGTCAGTTGCCATTTTTGCAAGAGACCCTTTTGTGAGCCCTCTGAAAAACGCAACAAAAGATCAGATAAAAGCCATTAGAATTGCCCAAAAGCATAAGCTGGATAATTTACTTTCACCTATTCTGGACAGGAGGTTCAGGCTTTACAGATTAAAGAGGAGAAAAATTAATAAAAAACTCTACTTCAAACTGCTGAATATAAACAAAAAGATAGCCATCGCAAACCAGCTCATAAAATCTTACAATAGAGTTTTAAGAGAAGCAGAAAAGAGATTCGGTGTTGATAGCAAAGCTATTGCCACTATAATTGCCATTGAAACCCATGGGGGTAAGTTTGTGGGTAAATACCAACTCATAAACGCTCTTTTTTCAATTCATGTAAAGAAAGGTGGCTTTCTGAACCAATTAAAAGCATTGAACAAAATGGTTGGAAATGGATTTGACGCCTTTATTCCTTCTTCGTTTGCAGGAGCATTTGGTTTTCCTCAATTCCTGCCTTATTCCTACTTAAAGTATGGGATTGATGGAAATAATGATGGAAAGGTAGATTTGTTTAACATGGATGATTCGATATTCTCAATAGCAAACTACTTAGCAAAGCACGGATGGAACAAAAATAAGAGAAAGGCTGTTCATGCTTACAACCCATCCAGCTGGTATGTTGAGGCATTCTTTAGCATTTACACGGCTCTAAAAAAGAATCCTCAATAGTCTTTCTTGCCTCTTCCTTACTCAACCCTCTTGTTGATAGATAAAAAAGGAGTTCATTCCCTGCATTAAACGTATAAGCTTTATGTTCTGCTCTAACCTCCCCTTCTATCTCAAGGGCAGCTGAAACATCTCCTTTGTACAGAGAAGCAGCTTCTATGTAGATGGAACCCTGCTTTGCTTTGCCTACAATATGTATTCTGGCATCTTTACCCCTTATAACCACATTTGAATTTGCCTCTTCTTTATGTACAACTGTTAACTTAATGTCTTTGCATATACCCCTCACCTTAACATCCCCGCCTAAGACATTTATAGTTACAGAACCATCTGCTTTTATACAAACATCTCCACCTTTAACATCGTATGTTCCTTCTTTGCTTATTATCATCCTATCCCCCTTACCTTTAAATCTAAAAGTTTATTGAACTCAACAGCAAAATCAATTGGCACTTTTTTTGCAAACTCTGATAAAAAGTTTGTTGTAAGCAAAGATAATGCTTCCTCTTCATTTAATCCTCTTGTTGATAGATAAAAAAGAGAATCAGTTGAGAAGGAATTAACCTTTGCCTCATGACTTACATTAAATTCTTCACTCAAATTTTTAATGAAAGGATATGTTAAGCTTTTGCCCCTGCCAACCATTACAGTTTCGCAATCAACATATCCATTGCCCTTTGCATTGATATTTGCTTTGAGTTTAAAGTCAGAGATTCCTTTGTCATCTATTATAGCTTTAGATTTTATATTGAAACTTGATTTGCCTTTTATGTTTAGAGAAAAGCCTGTGATAAAGTGTTGCTCTTTTGCATAACTGACAGATAGAGCTGTTAAATTGCTGTTGTTTAAATAAATTTTAGGAACTTTCTCAACTTTCTTACTGCCCAAATTTCCTGAGACGATGCTTAATGAACCGTTATCAACATAAACATAAGACCTATCCAGAGTTAACATGTTCTTGCTCCAATTCTGTACATTCACCCATTCAAGGTTTCCCTTTACAAATGCCTCAAACATTGCTGAATGCAAAGACATTTTTGAATATGTTGGAGCAGTACAGCCCTCAATGTATTTGAGGCTTGCACCTTCTTCAACCACAATAAGCGTTCTTGGGAAATGACCAAGCCCTTCTTTGTAAACGGTAAAGAAAGCCTGAATAGGTCTTTTAACCTCAACACCCCTAGGCACATAAATGAAGTTGCCCCCGCTCCATACTGCTGTATTTAAATAACCAAGCTTATCGTACTTCCTGCTTTTAAAATACTTTTTAAGTAACGAAGGGTATTTTTTTACTGCATTCTCCATTGTTTCAAATATGATGCCTTCTTTTGAATATACATCTTTTAATCTTTCATAAGCAACCTCGCTGTTGTACTGCAGGCTAACACCTGCAAGTATTTTCCTTTCTGCCTCAGGAATGCCCAGCCTCTCAAATATTTCCTTTATGTAACCAGGAACCTCATCCCAGGTTGCTTTTGCCCCCTTTCCCTTTTGATAAAGCAGGATTTCATCGAGATTGATATCTATGCTTCCTTCTAATTCCGAAAACTTCTCTGCTGCTTTAAGCCTTATCTTTAGCATCCACTCTGGCTCATTCTTTGATTTGCTTATTTCCCTGGCAACCTCAAACAAATCCACAAAAACAATGGAAGGGAAATATTTAAATTTACTTCAGCAGCTCAATAGCTTTTCTTTTATCATAACCTCCTTTCAAAACATAAAAACTATTTGTACCCCCTCCTTTAATATTGAGTTTTTGCTTTAAAGCATCTCCTTTCTCAGCATACCTCCCGCTTAAAACAATGCCATCTTTTAAAAGCAAGGCAATATCCCCACTTATTTTTCCAATATCCTTTATAGTTAATGGCAGTTCAACAACACCTTTCAAATCTTTTTTTACAAAATTGGTTAGCTCTTCAATCTTTTTACCTCTTTCCTTCCATTCATTGAAAAATCTTTCAACCGTTTTTGGGAGCATTGCCTCAGGCACTTTTAGAATACTTGAAGAATTTTTCAATAATTCCTCTCTTTGCTGAATGTACTCAACCGCTCTCCTGCCTGCTTTGTAAACCAATCTCTCAACCCCATCCTTAACGCTCTCTCTTTTAATAATCTTAAAAGGTCCTATCTCTCCTGTCCTTTTTAGCAGATGATGTGTGCCACCGCATGCTTCAACATCTATGCCCTTTATTTCAACAATCCTTAACTCCTTTCCTGGTACAGCTCCACCCTGGTATATTGTAAAGCCGTATTTTCTTTCTGCTTCATTTCTTGGCATTACATAAACATTTATTTCTGCATTCTGCATTATGAACTCATTTACTTTCATCTCAATTGCTTTTAACTCCTCATCTGTTATTCTCTTATAATGGGTTAAATCAATATGTGCTTTAAATTCATCCTTTTTTGCACCTGCCTGCCACACATGCTTACCAAGTATCTGTCTTGCAGCAGCAGTAACCAGGTGAGTCACTGTATGATGCCTAGTTATGTCCACTCTTCTCTGCCAGTCAACAACACCTTTGACTTTCATGCCCTTCTTAAATGCTTCTGGCTCTTTGACTTCATGCAAAACAACATTGCCGTCCTTTATTGTGTTTAAAACTTTCACATCATTCAAATAACCTGTGTCACCTACTTGCCCTCCGCTTTCAGGATAAAAGTTTGTTTTGTTTAAAATAATATAATTACCTTCAATTCCTAAAACCTCTGCTTCAAACTCTGGTTGAGTGAGCTCATAATAAATCTTTTGAGTTGCCGGATACTTTGAAACATCTATTTCATGTTCTTCCTTTTTCTCGAGTTCTTCCTTTTCCTTAACAAGCTGATAAAAGTTTTGAGGCACATAAACCTTAATGCCTTTTTGGCTTGCCTCTTTCTCAATATACTCAGGAGGAATTCCATAACTTTTGTAGAGTAAAATAAGGTCTTCTTTTGTTATAATTTTCTTCTTCTTCATTAACACTTCAATCTTTCTTTTCGCCTTTTCCTTTGTTGCTCTGTACTTCTTCCTTTCCTCTTCAACAACCCTTGCAGTCACATCAACTCCTTCTTTATACCTATCAAACAATCCCGTCAAATGATTTATCAGTAACTCTAAGACCTCATTATAATCAATATCAAAGCCATACTTCTCTTCAAAACCAAAGACCCTTCTTAACAGCATTCTCAGATTGTAGCCACCCCCGCTGTTAGAGGGCATCATTCCATCAGTAACTGTAAAGAGCAGAGTTAGCAAGTGATCTCCTATTGCATAGGCTGCCTGTAAAGGTTCTAATGTTTTAAAGAAAGATTCATCAAGGCCAAGTTGCTTAGCAATTCTCTCCTTTTCTTTAACAACATCAACCTCATCTGTTGTTAAGGAGCCTGATAACTTAACATACTCTAAATAAAGTTTTTCATCAATGTTTATGCCTATTGAATCCTTTAATTTATCCACTGCTTTTCCTAAAACAATCTCATAACTTGTTGGGCTCCCATGGGTTATCCAGGCTAACCTGCTTAATCCTGCTCCCATATCAATCACTTTTGTTTTTAACTCTCTGTAACCATCAGGCAAAATCTCATATTGCATAAAAACACAGTTGCCCAGTTCAAGCCCACCTGCAAAGTATTCCATGCTTGGCCCGAAGTTGCCTCCACCCATCCATACATCTTCGTGAAAAACTAATTTTTCCAAGGGAATGCCTATTGCCTTCGTTAAATAGTTTATATCGTGCCTTATAGCCTCCTCCTTCCAGTAAAAAAGACCTGTTTTTTCAGTGTTGAATGCATGCTGGCCTATCATAACAAAGTTTGTGTAGTGCCTTCCTGTTACTCCAACATTTTCAACATCCGAAAAGCGAATGCAAGGCTGTGGCACAATTAACGGATTGGCAGGAGGTTCTATCTCTCCTCTTACAACATAAGGCTGAAAATCATTTATGCTTGCTATTGTAAAATACAAATCATCCCTCCATCTTGCAACTGTTGGATAGGGCTCAATGCTGCCATGCCCATTTTCAACAAAATATTTCTCAATCCTTTTCCATGTTTCAACATAACCAAGTTTAAGGTTTGAAGGCGGATTCCCTATGAACTCATAACCTATGCATGCAGGGTCTCCACAAAGCTCTCTTTCTTCAACACTCCAGAAGTATCTCCCGCATTTTTTACATCTCCGCCTTTTAAAGCCAAGCTCTTTAAGCACATTCAAGCTGTAATGCTTTTCCCATTCTTTTTGAAACTTTAATCTTAACTCATCTTTACTCAGCATAAGCCTCTCTTTGTTAGAAAGGTTTTAAAAAGTGGATTTGGCAGGCATTAAATATTTAAACCTTTTTGTGTTAAACAGAGGCATGAGAAGGTTAAAAACATCTATAAGTTATGTGAAAGGGAATAAAGGAGTTAATGTCAAACTCGATTCATTTGTGTTTGAGCCAGGCGAGATAATAAAAAGAAAACTTAAAGGAAAGGAATTAAGCATATTCTTAGAAGGACTGAAAAAAGTGGATTTAAGCAACATGTTTGAATCAGATATAAGAGCAATTGTTAAAGCATTCTCAACAATTTACAAATTCATAGGTGAAAGGGAGTCAAAGGTATTTTTGAAAAGGTTGAGCGAGTTCATATTAACACTATCAAAAGTTGAGGGTGATGAGCCAAAAAGGATTGCTGATATGTTTAATGATTGGCTTTCAGATGCGTACCAGGACTTCAAGACATCTCCAAAAAAGTTAAAGGAGAATGTTCCCTTCATAAAAGAAGAGGTAAAGCATGTTAAAACATTTGTTGATAACTACATGGGATGGCTCAATGAGTTTGGTTTAAGCATGGAAGATGTTTACAAAGTAAAGGAAATACTGCAGGAGGTAGAGAGGGGCCTTTAAATTATTTTCTACCAAAGTGGGCTTTATGTACTACCACTGGGCAGAGAGGATAGCAGATGAAATAATAAAGAGTAAAGAGGAACCATATGTAATAACAGGTGGAATGACAACTTCAGGCCCTGCACATCTTGGCACTGTCTGCGAGTTCCTTTTTCCAAATGCAATAGCAAAGGTATTAAGAAAAAAAGGGAAGAAGGTAAAGTTCTACTTTGTTGCTGATATAATGGATGCCTTTGACTCCATTCCTAAATCAGTTGAAAAGTATAGTGAAATGCTCAAAGAACATCTTGGAAAACCACTTTATACAGTACCTGACCCTTTTGGATGCCATGAAAGCTTTGGAGAGCATTATTTAGATGAGGCTATTAGCATTATGAAAGCAATGAATGTAAAGGCAGAGATAGTTAAAGCAAATGAGCTTTATGCATCAGGAGCATTTGATAAATATGCTTTGATGTTCATTAAGGATATAGCTAAAGTTAGAGAAATACTGGAGAGGGTAAGCAAAAGGCAATTGAAAAAGACATGGAACCCTATAATGCCTATATGCAAGAATTGCGGAAAAATAAGCACAACAGTTGTTCTTAAGCATGAGGTTATTGAAAATGATGTTGTCTATGAATACTCATGCAGTTCAGATGCTGGTTATGTTAAAGGCTGTGGCTATAAGGGTAAATCGAGCATAAAAGAGCATAAATACAAGCTCCAGTGGAGGCTTCATTGGCCATCGTGGTGGCATTACTTCAACAGCTCAGCAGAAGGAGGGGGTGTTGACCACTTTACAAAGGGGGGAAGCAGGGACACAGGTGTTGCCATATTCAAGGCATTCTTCAAAAAAGAACCTCCAATCGGGTTTAAGTACGGGTTTGTTCTTTTAAAAGGGAAGAAGTTCTCTAAAAGCAAAGGCACAGGTATGTCAGTAAAGGAGATGATTGAGTTAATTCCTGCAAATGTAATTGCCTATCATCTGCTAAAATTTGATTTAAAAGAGAACATTGATTTCAATCCAACAAAGAAAAATATACTTCATATAATTGAAGATTATGAAAGAACATCTATGTTAAATAAACCAGTGGAGGAGATGACAAGGGCTGAGAGAAAAAAATGGATGGCCTATGAATTGGCAGGTCAAAGGGAATGGAAAGGCTCATTTAGAGAGGTTTTAATGTATTATCAAATTTACAAAGATTTAAGCAAGGTAAAGCTACACCTTAATATTGATGAAGAAAGTTTGGGATTCATATTGCCTTACATAAAAAGATGGATTGAAAAGGGCTTTGTGCCTGATGACTACGATTTTTCTTACAAACCTGTAAAAGCAGATGGTGTTGTTAAAGAGTTTTTATCATCTTTGAAAGAAGGGATGAATGCATTAGACATTCACAACTCTGTGTATGAGTTTAGCAGGTCAAGAGGTATAGAGCCAAAGGAGATGTTTAAAGCTGTTTATAAAACACTTATAGGCAAAGATAAAGGGCCAAGGCTCGGAAAATTGATATATGCTCTTGGCATTGAAAGGGTAAAAAGAGATTGCTTATAAATACTTCCCTGCATAAAACACATCATGTACAGGCTCACTGGCAAACTCGTTGAAAAAATTATTGCTAAGGAAAGAGAGTTAAAGAAAGAATTCGGAAAGGATAAAGATGGGAAGGAAAAAAACAAGAGGATAAGCATTTTTATTATACATGGAGAATCAAGAGTTTTAACAAGAAAGGATGGGTTGAGAGAAAAGGTCATCAGCGAATTCATAAAACTTGCGGAAAACTTCGATGAATTAAAGGCGCTAATAAGTAACTTTAATATCTATCTGGAAGGAAGTCATGAAGCTTACACACCTGATGAGCTTATAAGAAGAGTTGAAAAGGTAGAAAGCGGAAGAGCCTCTCCTGAGATAATCCCAAGAGCAGCCGGGTTGAGGAACAAAGTAAAGGAGCTTTTGAGAAAAGAAGGCGCAAAGCATAAAAGAAAGTTTAAGTACTCTTATCTTTCTGTTGAAGGAACAGAGCATGAAAATCAGGATAGAGTTGCTGTTAAAGAAGGAAAAGAAGTTATTATTGCGTTTGCCATAGATGGAATAAGTATGGAAGGGGCAAATGGAACAAAAGCAGCAGAAGAATACAAAAGGATAATTGAATCCCTTGATATAAACGTTGAAGAAATAGAAGGGAAAAGTGATGTTGAGATAGCTGAGCTGATAAGAAACAAAATAATTAACAGTACCAAAGAGCCTGATTTACTTATTTCCGCAACCTTTTCAGGAGCAATAATGTTCTACGACAAAAAGAAGAGAAATTATAGAACGATATTTATAATCAATGGAGATGGAGGGGTTGGATTTAAAATAGGTGATTATATAAGAGGGCTAAATGTAAAGGTAGATGATGCATATGTCCCATTTGATATTGTAAAACACATACATCCCTTAGGCAATATTGTCAATACAAGGGGGTTCATCTCAGGTAAGCCTTATGCATCAATCAAGAATGGTGAAGATGGTGAAAGGATTTTCAATCTCTTAGTTGAAGGAAGGCCTCTGGTCTTTGAATTAGAAACCAAAAAGCCCATCCAGGCCATTGTTTATACCGATGGATTGGATGACTTATGTATAAATGAGTATTATGAGAATGAATTTGATGATTTAGGTAAAACCAAAGAGATTCATGAGAGGATTATAAGAAAAGCAATGGACGGCTCACTCACGCCTTCCTTTATTAAAAATAGTTTGCCTTATCCAAGAGATGATACAAGCTATGTTGTGATTGAGTATGCATGAGTTTTTAGAGCATACAGGGGATATAAAGGTAAGGGTTAAAGCTCCTTGCTTCAAAAAGGCACTTAAAGAATTGCTTGAAGTGATGTTTGACATTGTTAAAGCAGAAGGTAATGGAGACACTCATCTGATTGTAGAAAGCCAGGGAGAAACAAAAGAGGATATGGTTGTAAACCTACTCAGCGATGTGCTGAGCGAGATTGAGATAAAAGGATTAATTCCTTTAAGTGTTGAAAGCATAGAAGTAGAGAAGGGAAAAATAAGGGCTAAAATTAAATGCAGAAAAGGAAGTCCAAATGCAATAATAAAGGCAGTAACATACCACCAGCTAAAAGTAGATGATGGAGAAATAGAGGTTGTGTTTGATATTTAAGCAGAGAAGTGCAGGTAGTAGAGAGTAGTTCCTATGATGGAGCCGAGTAAAACACTGGCATTCACATTGTTCAATTTAACTATTAAGCCAAGTAGTGATGATAAGGCAAGTATTAAAATTCCGTAAACACCGTTAAGAAGAAATGAGATTAATGTTAAGTAAGCAATAGTCAAATACTTGCCTGCTCTTGTCCTTGAGGGCTTAAGATACCTCAACAAACCAAATGCCAATCCACTGCCAACTAAAACACCTGAGAATATGTAAAGCTTAGCATTCTCAACTCTCTTTATTATTCCAACAACACCTATTCTTTTCTTTCCTGTTTCATAAAAGTTTTGAATGCTTAAGGTGTATTCAGATGACATTATAGCGCTTGTTAAAGCAATGTAATCAAACGATTTAAGCAAAGGGGTTAATGGAATGGCAACAACAGAAGGCGAGCTTATGCCTGGAAGCATTAAAGCAAGTATGCCGAGTAAAGAACCAATTATTGAAGGCCTTAATATGCTTAATTCAAACACAGGTTTTATGTTCATGTTTTTAGAAGGAGTTGATAGTAATATGAAAGGAATTGCAAAAAAGCCGGAGAACATGGGTAAAAAGGGTTCTGCCATTTTTGATGTTAGAGAGATGTAGCCTATCAATGCTGAGAGGATGAACGCAAAGAGGCCAAGCATCCTTTTTGTTTTTATTAATAAGGCAAGTGAGAAACCAAGAACTATGTAAAAAAGATATGGTTTTATTACAGAATAAAGAAGGGAAAAAACACCTGAAGGAATGAACAGAGCGATGAATGAGGAAAGAAGGGTCGAGATAATGTAATAAGAGATTGCCTTAGATGGTTCTTCTCTTGATGCTCTCTGCAAAGCAGGTAAAGAAGCAACTGATTCCTCGCTGACATTGAATAAAAGCAGGGGTAGTGCTGTTAAAGGCACATAAGCACCCATAAGGAGAAGATAAAAATAAGGGTCATCTATGTACTGAGAAAGTAATGCAGAAATTGTGTTTATGTGTAGGCCAGGAATTAAGGTTATGAATACTGCTATTAGAAAAGCTAAAAGCATTGGAGTTATGTTTGGGAAAAGTATTTTTAATGTTCTCTTTCTTAATCATTCATGAAGTATGTATTACTCAGTAAGTTGATGAGTGGAGAGCTGGGTATTCTAAGGTTCTTTCCTGAAAAGGAGAGGGTTGAATTCAGGCCTGGCCAGTTCGTTTTGCTTAAAGACTTAGAAACAGGTTTATTCAGGCCTTATTCAATTGCTTCACCTCCTGAGTTTGAGTACATTGAGCTCTTCATTCATTTTATAAAGGGAAAGATGACGAGCCTGCTTGAAGAAGCAGATGTTGGTAAAGCATTTGATATAAGTAAGGGCATGGGCAAGTTTATTTACGAAGGAGAGAGTAAAGCTGTGTTCATAGGAGGAGGTGCAGGGATTGCTCCTCTGCTCTCAATAATGAGGCATATAGAGTTAAACAATGTTAAAGGAAGTTTTAAGGCATTCCTCAGCTTCAGGAATGCAAATATGCCTTATTTAAGCGAGTTGAAGATGATAAGGAATGTTGATGTAAGCATAACATTCACAAGACAGGAGGTTAAAGGCTTTAAACACGGCAGGTTTGCTCCTGAGGATGTTTATCTTGGCAGTGATTACACCTACTTTTTATGCGGGAGCAAAGGCTTTGTTGATTCATTTAAAGGTTATATAGAAGAAAAAGGAGGGAAGGTTAAAGCCGAGGGGTGGGGTTAGCTCTTTTTCTTTTCTTTCTTTTTATTATCTTTATCATGCTCACCTGTCTCCCAATGTATTCTTGAGCTACCAGAACCTGAGGAGCCAAAAACTTGTCTTTCTATTATCTTCTCTATTGCTGTTCCAACAATGCCGAGGGCAGCAAGTACCATGAGAGGCTTCCATTTCCACCCTATGCCTTTTGGATACGGCGTAGTCCAGACAAGGAAAGACGCAGATCCTTTCATTACCCAATCTAATGGAGAGCCTTTTGGAATAACGCCTGTAGCATTGGCAAGATAAAGGCCAATACCCCAGATAATAGAGTTAACAAAGAGTCTTTCACCGATGTCTATTCCAGATGCTGCTACCTTGCCAAAGAAGCCCTTATCCCTCATTTTCCTTAACCAGGCTCTATTCGCTTCTTCTATCTCCTTTAACTTTTTGAACGGAATTCCTGCTATTTCTGCCACTTTCTTCCACTTCCCTTCGTGCGCTGCCTTCCAAATCTTTAAATACTTCCTCCTGAACTTCAGCTGGGCATTAATAGGTTTGTTTCCTTCTTTGAATACATAACCTGTTGTAAGTGCCAGCCCGCGGACCCTTTCTCTTAAGATAGTATTTACTGCATCTTTTACAGCCTCAACCTTTGATTTATCAACAAATATTCTCAGCACTGATGCTCCATCATCGGGATTTGTATGGAGCTCAAATGGTATTTCCTTTTTCTTGAGCCACCTAACCACATCTCTTATTGCTTCTGCTCCGCTTTTATCAAGAGCAATGGCCACCCTGTAAACCTCAGCATTCTCAGGTGGCTTTCTAAAGGAGTAAACTCCTTCACGTACTTCTTTTAATCCTTCTTCCGTGGTTGCTATCTTTCTAAGCTCTGCCATTCCTTCATTTACTTCCTTCATTCTGGGAAGGAACTCTCTTCTCATGTTTGCTACATCAAGAACAGCATCCATCCTTACCTTTGTATGGGCTGCAATTGATTCTGCCAGTTCTCTTGGTATTTTATACCTGTGGATTAAGTATCTTGCATACTCCTCTGCATCAAAAACCAGCTTCCTTGCAAAAGGTCTTTTCACCCAGTTTATAAACTTCTTGGGCTTTAGTGTAAATTTCCTGGGCTTTACAAATAACTCTATATCTTCCCATAAAATAGCATCGTTCGCAATACCAGGAACAAGCTTTTCTATAAGGGTGTTAGGCTCTATTTTAACAACCTTGGGGGTTTTGCCTTCACCGTAAACAAGGTAGTTGGGCAGTTTTCCTTTAGCTTCCAAGGCTTTGATCATCTCCACTGGATTTTCGTATGCAAACATCATATCAACAAAATCATCGGCAAGCATGTACCTATTTCCGTTGAATTCAACAACCTCATGGTTTTGAAGCCTCTCTATTAATTGGTCTCCAAGATTAAGCTCCCCTTCTTCTCCTATTATCCTGGGAAGTTCCCTGAGTGTTTTTGATGGTTTTATCACTTTCTCATTCACCAGTTTTTCAACTTTATTTGCTATTGCTTTAGCTTTATCCTCAGGCATTATGTTTTTCAATCTGGCAATATACATTCCTTTATTTTTATCATTAATGCCTTTAACATTATCCAGTTCGAGCACAACCTTCCTCAGGTCTTCTTTTCCATAAATCTCAAAGTAACGCATGTTTCCCTGTGCATCTTTATAAACAATAACATCAACAGAGCCATACTTCTCCATGAAGTTGTTCAAGTCCTTTCCTGAGTTTATGCTTTCGAAGTCTTTAACAAAGTCTTCTATATGGGCTGCCTGAATCTTCTTTCCTTTAATCAATCCTTTCCTTCTTATTGTGACTATTTCACCCGGTTTTACCTTCTTTAGCTCATCTTCAGGAATCTCTCCTTCCAGCCTTTTCTTCAATTTTTCCTCTATTTTCTTTGCTTTCTTTAAGAGCTTTCTAAACGACCTTTCCCTTAAAGCATCTTGAAGCACTTTTATTGTCTTCTTCTTCATCCACTCAGGCATTTTAATCTCTTTAAGCGCTTCTTCACTAACAACAGTTACTTTCTTCCCTTCTACCTTGAACGCTCTTGAAGAGATTTCTCTTAACTTGTAGTAGAGAGACTTTAAATTGGTGATTTCAACAACATCAAACCTCCTTCTCAAACCTATCCTTTTCCTTATTATAAGGACCTTTTTGAAGTCCTTTCCTAAAAGACCCAGCCTGTGGAGGAACTCCTCATATGTTAAAGGCAGGCCTCTTTCTATCCATGCCCTTATTGCTCCATCTCTTGGATTAAATCTCAATGCATTGAGGAAAAGGTCCTCATTTATCAATGCATAGGTTTCTTCTCCTATTTTCACTGTATAAGCCTCTGGATGTTCTCCGGGTGTTTTAGCTGCTTTTAAAAAGTTGTCAATGAAATTCTTCTGCTCTCCTTTCAAATTAGTTATATCCACCGGCTTCTTTCCAAGCTTCTGCCTGACCCAATTATATCCTTCTTTTAAACGATTTGAAGGCCTGACCTTCTCACCTTCTTTATTAAATCCTGCAAATTCCCGGGCAACATCTGTAAGCGTTCCATTATTTACCTTCTCCGAAAGAATCTCTTCCATATTGATAGATTTAAGTTTTTGTGCTCTCTCTTTAGCAATCTTAACTATCACATTCTTTATTTCTTCTGAGAAGGGAAGATGCTCCCTGAATACCTCTTCATTGAAACCTTTTTCTCCTTTATAAGCCCTCAGCACATCCTCGCTCAGATACTTCCTTATGCTCTCTATATTCACCCTGATTTGCTCTCCTTCTGGAGTGGTATAAATAACTCCTCCAATTTCCTCCCTATCTATATTTTCAGCATTTAACTTATCTAAGTTAATGAACTCCTTGTCACTTCTGACTTTTTCTTCAGGTGGTTTTTCTTGTGGTGGTTTTTCTTCAGGTGGCTTAGCCTTCTCTGCCTTGCCTTCTGGTTTTCCAGCTTTTTCTGGACCCAACGGCTCAGGGCCTATTCTTATAACAGATGACGGGGTCTTCTCACCCACCTTCATTATAACAAGTGAAATATCATCATGTTTTAGCCCTGACTTCCTAATTTTTTCAATCAGTTCATTCCTGAATCCCCTATCTGCGGCAAGTCTCTTCAAAAATTCCTGATAACTTCCCACCATTCCTTCTGACCTAGCAAACTCGTACAGATCAAGTATGCCATCACTGCCAAAGACAACGAATTCAGCATTCTCTGGAATTTCGTAGATGTTCCAATAATCTTCAATATTCCCCTTTTTAATATCCCCTACTGTGTCGCCCAACCTGAGCTTCTTAAATCTCTTTCTTCCTTCTCTTATTGCATCAAGGTTATGGAGGGGATGTTCTAGAGGATCAACTTCTGACCCATATATATAATGACTCGCTCTTGCAACTGTCTCCGCACCTTCACCTCCTCCCTCTACTCTGGGGAACACAACCTCTCCCTTTTTAGTAATTGCAAATATCTCTCCATCACCGCTCCTCAGTATGTAGCGGTGAACCTTACCTCCGTACGAAACCTCTACATACATGTTGTGAACGAATCCTATCTTTAAACTCTCTGCCATCTTGTTTAATACCTCTGGGTTTTCAAAGTCAAAGATCCTGCCACTTTCATACCCTTTCATGAGTCTTTTCAGAGCCTTCCCGTACTTCTTTCTAAACGCTTCCTCATACCTTTCTTTTATCTTTTCTTTAAGAATTTCCATATATCTCTGCCTTATTTTTTCGTAAACTTTTCTGTAAAGCTCTTCAGGCCTGACTTCATTTCCCGACACTACATCTCCTGGCTCCAGCCTGAGCTCCTTACATGCTTCTATGAATGCCTCTACAGCCAACTCAGCACCTGTTTCACCGCTTATACCATCAAGGCTGAAAGCAATCCTTACTTTTGCATTGCCCACCCTTTGCTCTATTACCACAACTCCGTCCTGCATTGGATGCTTTGCTCCTTTGTTTTTGACAAGGTACACCTCAACATCTCCATGCTTAAGGACTGTCATTTCATTATCGCTCTCTCCTTTAAGCCTGGGATGGAGTATCTTTGGTAGTGTTTCCCATTTTCCATCTATCTTTACGGATGCTTCACCTTTCCTGAGGTCATATCTTGCCTCATAAACCTTACCTTTTCTTTTAACCCTGAATTCAACCACTCCTTTTTCCTTGTTCAAAGATACAGAACCTTCCTCTATTTCATAGCCAGGAAAGACCTCCTTAAACCTCTTTGCATCCATCTCAACCCTCACAATCTTTCCTTCCTTTGTTGCCTCTATTTTCATTAAATCAAGTTCTACCTTAAACCCGTCTTTCTCCGGAGAAACCTTTCTCACACGCTCATTTCTTAGTATATCCCCCCATAGATGGGGGTCTTCTTTAACCACAATTTCAGGTTGAGGACCTGTCTTTCTGGGCACAGGTGGTCTGGTTTCTCCTGGAGGAAGTGCCTTGGGTTTCTCTCCCGAAGGAAGCATTGGAAGCTCTTTATTAGCTTCTCCTGATAGAAGCGGGGTAGGAGGTTTACTGCCTTTAATAGAAGCCTTAATCTCTGCAAATGAATGAGCAACTCCTGTCAGAGCCCACATACCCCATATTAAACCCATGTAGTCCTCAAACCCTACTTTCATTCCTCTTTTCTTCTTTTCCCAGACATTCTTTACAGATTCATAACCAACATAACCAGCAGCTGCTCCCACACCAGCTGCAATAGTTCCCTTAGTTATTCTGGCAAGTGTTGATGTTCCTCTCAAAGCCCTTGCCACAGGACTTAAAAGGAAGAGGACATCTACCCCTATGTCTGTCCATGAAACATCTGCTCCATAAGCCTTTGAAACACCTTTTAGCAGTAAATCTTCTCCTATTGTGCTTATGAATAATAAATTACCTGCCCTGCCCATCAAACCAGCAATACCTTCTGTTACTCCTCCACCTATCGCTCTCCATGCTGCTGCCAGTCCTGCCCTTGTAAGGCCCTGCCCTGCAAGAGCTGCAGCACCTGCTCCCAGTGTTAATGCTGTTGCCAGGATAGTTATTGCTGTAAGAGAGTCACTCACCATCTTCATCTCTTTTGTTGTATACAAACCTCCTTCGTACTCAGATTCAAGCAAAAACAGATACATCTGTGCCTTTGCAATGTACTTCTGTGCTTCCTGGACAGCCTTTCTTAAACCCTCAAGATCAAACTTCTTGCCTTTTCTGTATTTGTTCAGTATATCCATTGCTTTTTTGTAGTTGGAGAAAACAAGTTCTAAAGCCCTTTTTGTATTGAGAACAACCTCATCGTCCTTTGCCCTAAGAAAAACCCCATCTTTTCTTAACTCATCAATGCTGAACCATCTTTCTTCTCCTCTTAAAGCATTTCTCAAAACAAAACCTTTCTTACCATCCTTTGTTTCATACCTTACAATATCAACATCTCTTTGTGTTATTTCATATCCTGTTAGTTTTCTTATTCCCAGAAATCCAAACATCTTACCAAGAAATCCGGTATCTAAATTTACATCTTTTAAGCCAATGTAATAAGCTCTTTCTACCTCACCATATATTATTGTCCCATAAGATTTTGCGAATTTAGTTTCAACTTTTTTCATATCCTCAACTGAGTGGACAGAGGCAAACACAGGTGGAATATTCTTACCTTTAAAGGAAAACAGAGATGTTAATTCAGGGTCCTTTCCTTTAACATTTAATTTTTTCTCAGGGTCAAAGGATTTAAGGAAGTTAATGATTTCATCCATTTTTTTACTCAGTATTTTCACCTGTCTCTGACTTGCTCGTTTGCTACCTGCGTTCATCTTACCTGCTAAGGAGATAATCTGCATTGTTTTGCTTACCTCAGTACCGAATGCCAGTGCGCTTCCCACATACTTTGATGTTGTATTTATCAAAGCCCCAAGCTTCTGAGCCTGCTTCATGAATGCTCCTGTTACAGGTGTGTCTATTTTGGTTTCCTGAGCATTGAGAATAGCGTTTTCAAGTTTGCTTATAGCAGCATCTATTTCTGAAAGTGATCTTGTATAAAGGCTCTGAAGGGTTTTATAGTTGGATAATATTATTCCCTTTGCTTTTATGTTTATGTTAAAACCCTTTTCAACTTTTGTTAAGTAACCGAGCATCTTCAATGTTGAGGTTTTGATACCTGAATAGTACTTTAAAAGTCCTTTTCTTGCATATATTAACTTAAACATCTCTGTAATGTAGTTGAAGTTTCTTTTTACTGCGGCAAAACTTTGATCTGTAAGGTTGTTTTCCTTCAATATTTCAATTATACCCGAGTAAGTGTAATTTATGGCTCTTCTCAACCTTCTATCCGGTGCCTTCTCCTTCATCTTTCCTAATGCAAAGGCTGTAACAATAAGGAGAGCACCTACTTTAAACTTCTCGTAATCCCAGTTGCTGAAGTTTTCAAGACTAAACTCTGAGAGGAAGGAATTGGCATATCCCTTTAACTCATCTGGCATATGTTCCTGAGTTTTCATTAATTGAATGTGCAGGAATAAGGCTAATGCCTTCTTCTTTTTGATTTCTTCATTTGATTCCTGCTCTATTGAGTTCAGGATTTGTTCGTATTTTTCCTTCTCCTCCATATCGCTTATCTGCTCATTTATCATGGTTTTTAACTGCTCGTAGCTGAGCTCTTCAACCCCTGTTATGGTTTGTTTTGCAAGCTTTTGCATGAACTCACCTGATTAAATAATGGAGAAAAGGTATTTTAATTATTGTGTTTTAATCCGGGTTCGTTTGTGTCACGAATGCAATTGCCAGCTTACCACATAAAAATCCACAAAATAACACACCAATATTATTTTTAAATAGTTCGTTGAAAAAAGTATATTGAGGTGGAGGAAGATGGTGTTTGTGTATAACCTTGTGACAACGCAAGAGCAACCAGCATATATGAAAATTATAGAAAAAGCAAAGGAAGATGGAATAATAAGTGAAGGAGAAGCAAAAGTACTGGAAGAAGAACTTGAAAAACTTAAACAAAAAGGTCTTCCAGAACAAAATTTAAATAATTTAGCCCAGGCGCTTGTCACAAAGGATAAGACAACAGATGAAAGGCTTGCCCTTATTTATACTCTAAGCAATATATTGAACTTTTATGGGCATGTGCCAAATAAAAAAGAAATTACCATCAGGATTACCAGAAATGGATTTGAAATAAGAATAGAAAGAAAGGGGTGGCTTCATGGAGGAGATGACATAACCATAGAAGCTAAGAAAGAGGGAAAGAAATGGGTTATAGACATAGAAGGAAACAAAGTCATAAGTAATGTTCCTCTTATTTTGGTTGTTGAAGAGAATGAAAACTACTATTTATTGGTAAGAGGAACGGGCGAAGTATTAGTACCCGGTCCTGGACAAGCCCCAACCACACATGAAGCTCCTACAATACTAGCAGTTAACCAAGACGCTTATGATTACAATGTTTCAGAATCAACCTCAAGTGATCTATCAAAGTATAAAAAATTTTCATCTCTTCATCAGGGAAAATTAAAGAAGTATGAAGAGTGGCGCAACCCCAAAATACAGAGGATGCAGCAAGAAGAATCACATGAAGAAGAGGAAGAAGATGAAGACCACCCCACTCCACAACATGCTAATAGAATCTCTCTAAACCAGCAGGTAGAGTATTTCTGGAATGGAAAATATAACGATATTCTGAAAAAAGCAGGCTTAACCCGGGAGGAAATTGATACTTTCTTTAAAGCAGTAGAAGAAGGCAAGTATGGTAAAGCTATAGAAGAGCTAATAACCTTCATACTCAGAAACTGCGGAGTAACATCCTACTCCTTAAAATTTGTAGCGAAACTAATTAAAGAGGCTAAACTCAAAGAAGGAGATAATGCTGAAAAAGTATACAAGAAACTGGTTAAAGTCCTTAAGAAAAAGCATTCTTATGCCTTCAGAGGCTATAAAGTTGACTTTGAAGTAAAGAAAGAGAGTGGTAAATGGGTGCTTAAAGCTACTGCAAGAAAAGGCAGGGTTGTAAAAACAAACACCTTAGTTCTTAAGTTCTATAAAGAAGGGGAAGAAACAGCACCACCTCCTTCTGTTACAGAATTGTCTGATGAAGAAAAGAAGAAGATAGCAGAGGCCATAAAAAATGGTAAAAAGAAGGGTAAACTTATCACTTTTGAATACGACGGGAAAACATACAGCATTCCCTCACAGGTTGGAGACCTTATTATAAAAGGAAAGGTAAATATAGAGAAAATGAAGGATGGGTCTCTAAGCTTCAGATGGTCCCAGAGCGGACTTGAAGGAGTATCTTACTATCTTGTCCTACCTCCTGACAATAAAGAAGGTGTTATTTTCCAGGTAATGGGGGTAAACAGCGACCGCCTTGCAGGGCTTACATCATCATCAATCATTAAGTTGAACGCGTTGGTTAACATTTTAGAGCCTCTTGCCCAAAAGAGAGGAGTTACATTTGCAATATTCCAGAAGAAAGGAGACAAAAAACCTTCACTCACGGTGGCGATTCCAAAAGGAGCTAAAACAATTAATATTTCCTTCAGAAAAGTTGGTGGAAAAGCTGGGTGGCAACCTGTTGTCTACTATCAAAAGGATGGTTCGGTTGTTGAAGCAATGCCAAAACCTGATGGAAACACAGAATACACAAGTTATTCCCTCCAGATAGATTCTTCAGTTTATCTGGGGGCAGATGGAAAGGTTTACATAAGAAATAAAGAAGGGAAATGGATAGAAGCCTCCAAAGTACTGCCAGAAGATGCCGCAACTGCCCTGATAGAATGGATGAAGAAGAAAGGAAATGCCGGTAAATGGAACATGAGCAGAATCATTCTGTTGAAAGGAAAGAAAGGATATAAAGCAATATTGATTAAAAAAGAGAAAATAGCAAGCGCTGGGGTAATTGGAGTTTACACATATAAATCTTTAGAACTTAGAATAAAGAAAGAAAAGGGTAAATCAAAGATAGAAGAGACAGAAATTGTAACAACATTCCAGAAGACAAAGGTAGGGGAAGAAACAGATACAACACAGCAACAGCAACAGCAACAGGAGACATTGTTAGATAAAATAACCAAAATAAGAAATGGACTGGCAAAGGTCTCTTATGGAGCAATGATTCTCGGAGGTGTGCTTGGACTTCTTGGAATTGCAACTGCACCTGTATGGTCAGTAGTATTTACAATAACAAGCATAATAGCAGCAATTTCAATGATACTCTCTTTAATAGGTCAAATAAAGTACATTAAAGATAACTTTGAGAGATTAAAGAAAGAGGGCAAATTAACAGAGGCTTACCTAACACTTGCAAGAGATGTTGCAATAGCAGCATTGTTTGGATTAAATGCCCTTTCATTCATAGGTATAAAACTGCCTTATGGATTATATAGATTTGCAGGAAAAACATCCTCTCTGGCAATGTACCTGTTGATGCTTTACAGTCTAGTTAAGCCAAAAACAACAACCAAAGGAAAAGGAAAATAAATCCCTTCTTTTTTACTCACTACTTTTTTTAACCACCAAATAGCTTATATCATCCCATCCTGAAATTCCTCTTGTCTCTCTAAACTTCTTGGCATATGCCTTCAACTCATCAGCACCTATTTTATCATTGGCAAGCGCTTTCATAAACCTCGCATAGGAATCAGGTGAAAACCTCCCTGCATAGCCAAGATAAGCCTCTGTTAAGCCATCTGTATAAACAACGAGAGGGTCAAACCACTCTCTCCTGAAAGCAAACACAGGCACAAATGAAGGTATTGTTAGAGGAAAGCCTTCCTTCATAAAATCCTCATGTTTTAGCAAAGAGCAATGCTTAACTTCAAATGATTCATCTAAAAGCAAAGGATGCACCAGGTTTCCATTAAGGGATAAATGCTTTCTAATATCAACAGGCATCTTTTCTACGCCCTCTGCAAGAGGAGAAAAAACCCTATCACCTACAATGGCAAAGCCTCCATCTCCACCGTAAATGAAAATATATCTCCACTCATCTCCTTCCTTAAAGAATACAACGCCTGAAAGAACAGCATTCTCTAAGATTATTAATTCCTCTTCACTTCTTTTAAGTGCCTTAAGTATTTTTTTCCTGAACTCTTTAACTATTTTAACAGCCTTCTTTCCATAAGGATTAACACTTATGTCCTCAATAACATCTTTCCATTTGCTTGATGAAGAAGCTCCCAGGCCTCCTTTACTGATTCCATCTATGGCAAACGCATATCCAACACCTTTTGATACTTTAAAAACAAGTTTGTCTTCATTGGTGGAGTGAGAGGAACCTTTTATACTCACTTCTTCTGCTAAAAAATCTTTATCTATTTTTATATTAAACTCCTCATGTCCAAATCTAACATTCCCTCTTCTAAGTCGGTTAAACCCTTTAAATGCTTGGAGTTCAGGTTGTTTGAGTTTTCTAAGTCTCACAGTTATAATATAAGAACAATCATGTTTTTAATACTTATGCTTAAGTCTGTAAAAGGAGATGTAATAAGCAATGCTCCACTCAACAATGCTCTGAATTATGTTCCAGAAAGATATGATTGCGTAGACACTTGACTTTGCAAAAGGTAATCCAATAGATTCTACAAAGGCAATAAGTTCATCAGGAGACATCTTGAAAAACAGAGGACCTGCAAAATAGATGTTTGTTATTACTGTAATAATGCATCTAACCACAACAGCGAGGACAAAACCAAACAGCGAAGGACTTATCCTATCCTCTCCTGTGGAATAAGCGATTAAAACAACAGCTAAAAGGAAAAGTAATGCTCCTAAAAACTGATTAAATGTGAAGGCCAGGGCAGGAAGGCTAAACAGAGCAATCAGAATAGCAATTGAAAAAGCAAAGCCTCTCAACAATCCCCTGTTCATAAAATAAGGAACAAATATAAGAGGAGCAGTTGCAATGAACTTCATTGTACCTCCTATAAAGCCTGTTGGTGAAGTAAAGAGAATGCCAAGAAATAAAACATTTAAAGCATAAACCCCATACCTTGCTCCAAGGACAAATGCAGCAACAAGAACAGGCACAGCAGCTAAATCAACCGTCATACCGAAGCCTGTTGGAATGCCAATAATATTATTAAAAGCACTTAAAACAACACCTAAAACACCCAGCAT
The DNA here is from genome assembly GCA_027024255.1 of Microcaldota archaeon. Classification (GTDB taxonomy): domain Archaea; phylum Micrarchaeota; class Micrarchaeia; order Anstonellales; family J096; genus JALVSQ01. Next base: position 13,791 of record JALVSQ010000022.1, on the reverse strand, counting down.
AATTGAAACAGTTGTTTTGTAATACTTCACAAAGACATATCAAGAATAACAAATAAAAATTTATCTTATAATAAGAAGGGTTATGCTGAAAACAAAAGAAAATGAGAAAATAAGCATTCCTAAAAAAGTTAAATTATTCAGGATTCCCTCAATTCCGCTAACATCAACTTTCTTTAATAATGGATTTGCTGTGGCTGGTTCATCTTCTAACCCGTTCATGAATATCAATGAGACCGATAAAGGAGCAATATACTTATTTTATGATGAAGAAAACAAGCAAGAGTACGAACTGATTCTTACAAATAAAAAAGTCGAAAAAATAGCTTTTACAGATTCACTGTTCTTTAAAGCTGGAAATAGCCTTTATGGTTTAATAGGGCATAATCCCATAAAACTGGAAGAAAATGTCGTGGATATAGCAAGGGATAACGAAGGGAAGCTCTATGTGTTAAAGCAGGATGAATTAATAATATACACAGGAAGGGAAGTTTTAGCCAAAATTCCTTTAAAGCTAAACAGCACTCCAAAAAACATTCATGTTGATGAATTCATTGCCATTTTATCAAATGCAGGAGTTGAAATCTTAAATAAAAAACATATTTTCTCATACTCTTATAAACCTCCCAAACTAATACATGAAAAATGTAAGATGATTGCTGTAAATGACGATAAAATAGCCTTTGTAGAGGATAGCAAGATAACAATCAGAAAAATAAATACAGAGAGAGTCAACCCTTTAAAAGCAGAAGAAGCGGTTATAAGCATAAAAGATGTTAAAGTAATTACTCCTTATAGCAATGGTTTCCTGACAGGCACATCAGGTGGAGAAGTCCATTACATAAAGGAATCAGGTAAATCTCCTTTTACCACTCTTGACGAGAGTATTTCATCAATTTCAATAGGCTATTCTAAAAATAATGTTGCTATTTGCATAACTGGTGAAAAAGGAGCTGTAAAACTCATAACATTTTAAGTAATATTTAAATGCTTATCTAACAAAATTAAATGAGGTGAAAGTATGATTGTGAATATATCTCATAAAGGGAAGACTTACAAACTGGAATTGCCAAAGGAAAAAGAACCTTACATAATAGGAAAGAGGATAGGTGATGTAATTGAAGGCGATGTCCTTGGCTTAGGTGGATACAAACTGAAACTTACAGGTGGCTCTGATGAAAGTGGTTTTCCTATGAGGAAGGACATCAGCGGAGCTGTGAAAAAGCAAGCTCTGCTCTCTTCGCCTCCTGGCTTCAGGCCAAAAAGAAAAGGAGAAAGAAGGAGAAAAACTGTCAGAGGGAATACATACAGCCAGGACATAGTTCAGGTCAACACAGTTGTAGTTGAAGAGGGCAAAGAGCCATTGGAGAACATCCTGGGTAAAAAGGAGGAAAAGAAGGATGCAGCCTGAGCTCAACATAGGTCTTTTTGGACATGTAGACCATGGAAAAACTACACTAACCAAAATGCTTACAGGTAAGTGGACAGATACACATAGCGAGGAGATAAAAAGAGGTATAACTATAAAGATAGGTTATGCTGATATGGAGATAAGGCAGTGTAAAAAATGTAAAATGTATTCAAACAAAACAAAGTGCCCTTTCTGCGGCTCAAAAACAGAGTTAAAGAGAAAGGTCTCATTTGTGGATGCTCCTGGTCATGAAAGCTTGATGGCAACAGCTATTTCTGCCTCAGCAGTAATAGACGGGGCATTGTTCATAATCGCTGCAAATGAGAAATGTCCTCAGGAACAAACAAAGGAGCATTTAATGGTACTGGAACTCTTAGGTGTAAAAAACATAGTCATAGTTCAAACAAAGGTCGATGTTGTAAGCAAGGAAAGAGCCATTGAGAACTACAAAGAAATAAAGAACTTCGTTAAAGGAACTGTTGCTGAAAATGCACCTATAATCCCTGTTTCTTCAACCTACAACCTGAATGCTCATTATGTAATTGAAGCAATTGATAAGTTTATTCCAACACCTGAAAGAGATGAAAGTAAAAAGCCCATTGCTTATATCATAAGGAGTTTTGATATAAACCAGCCGGGAAAAAAGGTAAGTGAAATGGTGGGTGGTGTTTTAGGTGGCACGATTGTTCAGGGTGTTTTCAAAGTAGGAGACGAGGTCGAAATTGCTCCTGGAATAAGGACTGAAAGTGGTTATGTAAGATTAAGCACAAAAATTACATCTTTAAAGTCAGGTTCAGAAGATTTAAAAGAGGCAAAGCCAGGTGGATTAATTGCATTTGGCACTTTGCTTGACCCCTCTCTAACAAAATCAGATTTGCTGGCTGGAAGGCTTATGGGATTAAAAGGAACTCTGCCTGAAGAAACATCTGAATTAAGGTTAAAGTATTCATTGCTTAAAAGAAAGGACATTGAAAATCCATTGCTAAAGGAGGGTGAACCCCTGCTTCTAAACATTCATGCAACACCAACATCAGGAGTGATTGTAAAGTTAGAAAAGAAAAGAGCAATTGTCAGGCTTAAGAGACCTGTCATTGCTGTTAAAGGAGATAAAATAGCTATAAGTAGAAGGATAGGTCATAGATGGAGGTTGGCAGGATTAGGCATTGTGGATTAAATCCTCTAATTCTCTTAACAAACTTTTTTGAGAAGGTACAAACTCAGTTATATCTGCAACGAGATAATTGGTGTTTTTTATTGTTGAACCATCTGACTTGAAAAAGAAAGCTTCTCCTTCATTATCCTTAATAAAGGATGTATTTGACCATGGCTCCCTGTACTTAACAAGAAAGATTACTTTCTCTTTCCCGAAATTGTAAAGAGTATATATCCAGTCTTTGCCTATCTTAACAGTTTCCACAGGAGAAAACAAACCTGACTTTATGGACACAGAAAGGTCTGAATTAAGGTAATGAGCCAGTATAGCCCCTCTTCCCCATATTAACTGAACTGCATCATCGCTTGATTTATGAGCAGTTGTTTTTACATAAAAGCCGCCAACAAGTCTGGGAGGAATGATAAATAGAGAATAAGTAAAGCCATCTTTTTCTGTGACTTTATACTCAATAAAAGCAACATCAGTAGATTCAAACTTCAAAGGATATGTGCCCTTTAGACAATCAAACCTGTAATGCTTTCCACTCAAAGCCTTACCGTTAAGCAAAACAAATAAACCATTCACTTCTAAATCTATTACATCTGAAAGCTTCATGCTTAGTCCTCCTTCTTAAACTTCTCAATCTCAGCAAGTGGGCTTTTCCCTAACTTTCTTTTTATCGCTTCAAGAAAAACCCTGTACTTCTGGGAAGGTAATTTCGAGAAAAGCTTTGCCTCAAGCATGGCTATCAACTCTGTCATTTGCCTGAATAGGTCTGATAGCATAAAGCCTTCTTTGGCCTCTTTGTATTCGTTCAAAAGCAACTTAACAATTTCCACTTTCTTCTTTATTCTCTTTATTCTTTCATCTCTTTCTTTCATCTCCTTCAACAACTCATCACCAAAAGCAAGTATTTCTTCCCATGGCTTTGCAGATAACTCCTCTGCACTGATTAACTTCTCCATGATTTAATTGGAGGCTAAGTATTTTAATGCTTTGTCTATGGTTTAAAAACCCTACATTTCCTATGTTTTGGGGTTTAACATGGAGGTCTTCATAAAGCTTTATCCTTCAAGCCTTGAGGCAGAGCGCTTCAACGATGTAAGGCTTATCATAAGGGTTAAGAATGATAAAAAAGGCTTGAGGTGGTTTGAAGCAGATATTGAAGTGCCTCATAAGCTTTCCCTAACACCTGACCATTCCCTTAGAAAAGGCAAAATAAGAATAGGTATTCTGAGAAAGAATGAAGTTATAGAAAAGTACATTAGAATATTCGGTTCCAAGTATACAAAGCCAGATATATACAGGGCAAAGATAACTGTGTTTGCATACGATAGGAATGGAGTTATAAACGAGAGAGTTGATAAAGAGTTTGAAATAGAGTGCAAGCCGGTTGTTGAGGAAATAATAAAATAATTTTGCTTAGTTGTGTAATTGTGGGTAAAAAAAGACCTCCAAAGGAAAAGTTTCTGCTAAAAGAGAGATGGGAAATAGAAGATTTAGTATTTGATAAAGAAACATTATTAGCGTTAAGCAAGATCATAGAGAAAGGCATCTTCAACAAGCTGGATTACCTTATTTCAATGGGTAAGGAGGCAAATGTTTATAGAGCAAAGGCCAGTGATGAATTTGTTGCTGTCAAGATTTATAAAAAGGAGACTGCCAGATTTTTTAGAAGGCACTCCTACATCATCGGAGACCCAAGGTTTCCTTCTGTTCCTAAAACAGAAAGAGAACTCGTGAATGCATTTGCCTCAAAGGAGTTCAAGAACTTAAAGGTTGCGTATAAAGCAAATGTTCCTGCTCCTATCCCTTTGTATCACTACAAAAATGTAGTTGTTATGTCTTTCTTAGGCAAAGAAGGTCTACCTTATCCACGAATGGTTGATGGAGTTGTCGAAAAAAAGGATTTTGAAGAAATCGTAGAGCAAATAAAGAGATTGTACTCTTATGGACTAGTCCATGGAGATTTGAGTGAGTACAACATACTCAAAGGTGATAAAAACTACTTCATAGACTTTGGACAGGGTGTTGTTTTAAAGCACCCAAGGAGTGATGAACTTCTCCAAAGAGATATAAGGAATGTTGTTAATTACTTTAAAAAGAAGTTGGCTCTCAACATACATGTGGAGAAAGTGATGAGGTATGTTAAAGGAGAAGCTGAAAGGCTTTATTGAGCTCACAAGAATAGAGCATGCATTCATGCTTTCACTGGCTGTTCTTATAGGCTATGCCCTCTCAAACAATCTTGTTCTTGATGTTGAGCATATCGCTGGTTTAATAGTCCCTTTCTTTATAGAAATGGGGGCATTTGCATTAAATGACTTTCTTGATTTTGAAAGCGATTTAATCAATAAAAGGGTTGACAGACCACTGGTTAGAGGCAGTGTAACAAAAAAAGAAGCTCTTGGAATAACACTAACATCATTTTTAATTGCCTTTCTACTCTCTTTTTTAATCAACGCATACGCAAGAGCTGTTGCTCTGCTCTTTGCTCTTCTTTCAATTGCATATGACTTTAAACTAAAAGATTTGCCTTTGATAGGCAATTTAGTCATAGCCCTCTCAATGGGGATTCCTTTTGTATTTGGAGCCCTTATTGGAGGAAAGATAAGTAATGAAATCATCTATATATCATGTGCTGCCTTTTTCATAGGTGTGGCAAGAGAAATAATTAAGTCTGTTGAAGATATGAAAGGGGACTTAAAAGCAAGGAAATCAAGGACATTGCCTATCTTAATAGGCAAAAGGAATGCTCTTGTTGTTGCTTTGTTTTTCATCACCTTATTCATTCCTTTCAGTTTATTGGCTTTCTTTTCACTGCCTTTCAAAATATCTGGTTTGCTGGTGTTTCTACTCGCATATTTGCTACTGGTCAAATCTCTGTTTTTATTAAATGAGCCGGGAAAAAGTAGAAAGATAATGCTTTATGCTCTTGGCCTTGGTTTATTAGCCTATTTATTCCAGGTATTCCTGCCCTTTTAGTTAGGTTATTAAAGCGTTTTGAGTAAAATAACAGGGTGGAGAGAGTTTTATTTTTATTGGTAGGTGTGTTGATTGGCTTCCTCTTATCTTCATTTCTTGTAAACCCTTATTTTCTACCTGAAGAGAGTAAAGAAGTTCTTGATTTCATTAACTCGTCATCCCAATCTCTTGATATAGTTGTATATTCCCTTTATGAATCTACATTAACTGATTTAATAATTGCCAAAGCGGATGAGGGTGTTAAAGTAAGGATTATTGTTAATGAAAAGAGATTTGAACCCTACACAGTGCATAAGCTAAACAGCCATCCTAACATAGAGGTAAGGATTGCCAGAACAACAACCCATGCAAAATTTTACATAGTAGATGGCTTAAAGGTTATGGTTGGCTCTAACAATATAAGCAAATCAGCATTGAAAAGGAATGTTGAAGCGGGAGTGTTCATTCTCTTTTTAAATGTTGATGAGTTCAAGCATAAATTTAACACTCTCTGGAACAAGGCAATCCCTCTACAGTAGAATTTTAAACCTAATTGAACCTAAAAATTATAGCCAGGGTGGCGGAACCAGGTAACGCGCCGGACTTGAGATCCGGTGCCCGCAAGGGCTTAGGGGTTCGAATCCCCTCCCTGGCGCATATGTTTAAGTACTGAAACCAGCTCATCTATCCTTTCTGTCTTTACTCCATCTCCAGAGAAATGAGTTCTTGTCATATTAACTCCCTGCTCTTCTGCCTTTTTAATCACATCACTAACTTTTGGCAGTTGTTTAATCTTAAGCAATTTCCCAAGGGCATGTATTGAAAAGAAATAAGGAGGCATGTGGTTCTCTTCCAGGAATAAGCTAAGCATTTTCCCTGCCTTTTTCCATCCTCTTTTCTCTGCTTTTTTTAACGCTTTCTTCACAACTTCATCATCATGCAGGCTTCCTATCCATAAAGGTCCTGCATACTCACCACAATTACATTGTAAATAAACATCATTGAAGCATGTTTCAAATGTCTCTTTGTTCCAGCAAACAAATCCTATGTTTTTTAATGCTCTGTTGCTCAATTTTGCTCCTTTTACAAGCTCAACGATAACCTTCATCTGGTGCCTGTAGTAGAATGAAACCAGGGGCTTTACTAAAAAGTGGTGGTGAAATGCTTCCCTTTGAATATGATAAATGAGAATCCTTAATCCTGTTTCATGGCAGAAATAGTTTCTCAACGGTTTGGCTCCGTAGTATTTTAAGCATGCCTCCTTATGCTTTCCACAGAGCACAGCAGTATCTGTTGCTGTTGCTGATAAATAGGCTCTTTTATAATCCTTTAAGGCATGAATTGCATACCTTATGTAAAATGAAGGGCTTCCAAAGGGGTCAAGTTCTATGAAGTTGTGTTTTCTCTCTTTAAGCAAGTAATTTAGAATATCTCCTTCATGCAGGCTAAACTCAACATTGTTTTTCCTGGCATTTTCTTCAGCCCTCTTTATTGCCTCCCTGCTTATATCAACAAATGTTATCCCTTCAACATTGCTATTCTCTACATAGTATCTAATGCCTCTTATGCCTGAGGCACAAAATCCGTCAAGTATGTTCAGCTTTGATTCAATGCTTCCAACAATTAAAGAGCTTATATCCCTGCTTAGTTCCATATGCTTGTTGTAAAAAACTCCTTCAACATTAAACTCAATGGCTTTCTCTTCCATCAGCATACCCTCTTTTCATCATTGTTCAGAAATACCTCGCATCATCACCTTAGAATTTAGAGTTTACTTTATTAAAAATGTTTTGATAAAAAAGAGAGTTAGTTTGGCATTTTCTTAAGAGCTTTCTTCAAATCTATGTTTCTGTCTCTTATCTTTCTTATAAAAGCAATGTAAGACTCGGAGTCGGTTATTTCCTTTAATTTTCTTTTACCGAGGTACTCCTCAATACCTTTGTAGCTAAGCTCTCCATTCTCCTTCAGGAACTCCTTCATCTTCTCTTTAAGCTCAGGGTCTGTTTTCTTGAAGGAGATGTAATGCAAAATCTTTCTATCCAGAGGGGAAAATACAAGTGCTACAAGTTCTCCTGGATAGGTGAATAAACCAAGATAATTTTCAAGTGCGTTAAGGCTTGAAGGAGTTGTTATGCCTTTTGGAAAATCAACTATAACAGTTCTTCCCCTGTCTATGAGTCTTTCAATACTCTCTGTTATTACTGCAATTTCTCCCTGACTGGAGAAAGAGCGCTGATGGGAATAAACATCAAAGTTTTTTATCACTACAATTGTGTTTTCCATTGCCTCAAGAGCGTTGAACAATGTTTTCAATACATTCTCACTCTGACCAACAATACCTCTTAGAGTGTTTGCCATGTTTATTTCAGCAACTAAGAGAGGGTCTGATATAATTGAACCTGTTTGTTCAGCCACTTCTTTTATCTTCTCTACACTCTTAAACACAACACCCATAGCAATTAACTCAAGTGTGTTTTCACCGAATATCCTCAAAAGGCTTCCTTCCTCACTAAGTGCTTTTAGAAGAATTGAATCTACAATTTCTGAATATCCAATGATGAATGGAATGCTTTCTATCATTCTATCTACTATTCTGCTTTCAACTTCCTCAACCAAAAATCTGTCTTCAATGTCCCTGGTTTCCTCTTTCTTCATTTCTTCAAGGAGCTCTTCTGAAAGCTCATAGGCCATCATAATCTCTTTTATATCCCCAAACTTCTTGCTAACACGCACTTTACCTGTATCAACACCTTCATACAATTTTCCCATCTCCTTTACCCAAAAGCTTCCTCCCTTTACACTGATGCCAGGTAAAGGAATGAAAGGCTCTCTAACTTTTTTAAGGACTTCTTCAAACGCATCCTGGGGTGTTATTACTACAGGACCTTTTTTAAACTCAGAACCAGCTGTTCTACCCACTTTGATTTTTATCAATCTGTCCATTATTCCCATTATATCTGCTCCTGTTGCTAATGGCATCAAAAGGAGAACTTCCTTTGCCCCTTCACTGAATTTAGCTAAAGGATTCCCAAAGTTGTTTTCTTTTACTTCAATTATCTCTCTTCTTGCTCTTAAATTTGGATAGTGGAATATTATCTTTGTACCAAACCTCCCCTGTCTTGTTAATGCCTGGTCCAGGAACGAAGATATGTTTGTAGCAGCAAATATACTAATTCCGTTGTTGAGGTTTGGTGGGGTTGCTCCATCTATTTCCTGCAACAGATTTGTCAGCACCTTATTATTTCTGACCTCTCTATTTCCCAAAGCATCTATTTCATCAATTACTATAATGGTTGGAGGATAGACTAACACTGAGTTAAATGCAGTCAGGACATTGGATGAAGTTAATTTTTCAACAAACTCTTCTCTTAAAAGTTGAGCCGCCTCTTCACTGATTTCTTTTGCCTCTTCAAGACTATTTATAGTTTTTTCCATCTTTTTCTTCAATGCTGTTAACAAGCTGCTCATTGATGAAGAAGCTATGTGGGGATTTGTTGGGCTTATCAAATCCAGCAACTGGTCTTCCCTCTCTAAATTTGCCTTCAACCCTTCAGCAATTTCCCTTATTATAATTTCTCTCGCTTTATCCTTGATTTTATTTATCTTTTCTTCTCTTTGCGTCTTTATACCAAACAATTCCTTAGCGACTTCATTGTAAAGTTTATCCAAGCCAAAACTGAATTCAATTTTTATTGCTTCCTCAATAATCACTCTTCTGAACTCTCTTGCTAACTGAAATTTTCCTTTTATCTCATCTGGATTTATGGAACCTGAATCAATTATAATTGGAACTCCAAAGTTTTCTACTAGTTTTGTTATAAGGAATGTCTTTCCTGTTCCAGGAGGTCCAATAAGGAGAATATTTCTGTTTGCTTCAACAGGCCTTTTGTAGTGGAAAATTGAAGAATCCAGATCAATAGCCATTCCTTTAAACCATCTAGAGTCTTTATCAACTCCATATTCCCCTTTAATCATGTCATATATCACACCTGAGGCTTTTTCTTTACCTCTCTTTTCCAGTAGTCTTCTGTACTGCTCCACACTCCTCCTGGCAATCTTCCTTATCTCTTCCAGTCCTTTCTCTTCACCCCTTTTATTAGCTCCTGCCCTGTCTTCACTACCTTCATTTGAATCAACAAAGATCGGTGCCATGATAAACTTAAATGAGCAAAAACATTTTTAAACATTTCCATACACAATTCAACACATGAAAGAAAAAATAATGGATGATGATGAAGGCAAGGGAGAAAAGGGGGGTAAAGGTAAGGTAAAACTTCCGGACTTATTTGAAGGAAAAAGCGAAGAGCTTGAAAAATTGTTTGGGAAAGAGAGGGTTAAAGAAAAGGAAGAGATAGAACTTAAAGTTACAGATGATTCAGGTAATGAAGTTACTTTGAGAGTTTCAAAGGATGTGTTTGAAGTCTGGAGATACGGAGGAGAGTTCTTCATCAGAGGAGGTGCAGTGCCGAGATTTGAGGATGTAGTCGGGGCTCTTGAAAGGTTTTCAGAAGTAATAGAGGAAATAGATACTTCTGCCAATAGAGAGGAAGACCCGGGAAAAAGAGGTCTGCTTTACACCGTTGCAGAGAGTATTGAAAACTCTGTTAGGGACGCTGTTGTCTCTCTTATAATGGAGCCAAAGGAAGACACTGCAATTATGAGGGAGGAATTTAAAGAAAAATTCAACTGGGAAGGTATGAAGGAAGATGTAATAGCCTTAGTTGCAAAACTCACAGGAAAACCTGTTGAGGAAGTAATTCAGGCTGTTGAAAGGCTTGAAAAAGGAAGCTCAAGGGCAGTGGAGCATGTTACTGTAGAAGTTCCAACCCTGCAGAAAGTGCTTGAAAAATCAGGTGTCAGGGTTAAATCAATAAAAGTTATCGGAAACACATCTTCCTTAGGGGTTACATTCCACAGAACTGTTGAGAGAGGGTCTCACACAGAAATCAGAACAGAAACAATGAAAAAGGTTGTTGACACTTATAACACAGCATTTTCAGAGGCTAATGTTCAGGGAGGTATTTCAAGAGATGAATTTAATGAGAAAATAAGTGAGATAGCAGGCAGTGTTCCTTCTGAAACAATTGAAACAATGGGGCAGAAGCAGGTTGAGACAGTGGTAAAGACAGTAGTTGATGTAGTTCTGGCAGAAACTCTTGAGGGGGGTGAATAAGATGGTCGTTGAGGTAAAAATAAAGCTCAACGATTACAGGGCAGCAGTTTTGAGAGCAGGAGAGGAGAACAAAGAAAGGGGGATAGGCTTCACGATCAGAAACCTCATTCAAAATAAGGCTGTTGTACTTGAAAAAAACAGGTATAAAGAGTTTCTGAACAGAATTGTTGAACTCATAGATAGCAAAGAAAAGCCAAAACTGAACCCATTTGTTGTTGCCTTACTTGACTTTACCTCAAAGAATGGATTAGCTCTCCTAGGTTCTATTGAAGCGGCAGTAGTTGAATCCATAGCATACGAAAAGAAGTTTTATTTAGCCAGAGATGTCCCTTCCATAGTGGGAATGGCTCTCAGAGACATAGGAGCATACAAAAGCTCCATTGAGGCTCTTGAAGAAATAATTAAAGAAGTTGATGGAGTATTGCTTAAAAAAGAGGTTTCAGGAGATACCTTAATAATAAAGGTAAATTCTATTGAGATGAAAGGTGAGTTACAGGAGACAAAGAACGGTTTAGTTTATGTTGTTAACGACAGGATAAGACTTGCTTCCCGTTCAGCACTGTCAACTCTTTCTTTTCTCTATGCTCTTGGAATAAGAAGGGTCAGAGCTGATTTTGTAACACTCTCAGAAGTTCAGGGAATAGACCCCAAGGTAAGTGAATATATGGAAGAAGTAAGGAAGGAACTGAATAGAATCACAAGATTGATAAATTCAAGTACAGTGGATATAACGGGTTTCTATGGAGGAGAAGAGATAATAATAAGTCCCCTGCTTGTGGTTAAAGAAGGGAATGTATTTTATGGGAATGCCAATTTAAGTGAGTTAGCAAATAGACAGGAGTTAGAAGAGGAGACAGTATGGAAAGAGGTTATTGAAGAGGTTGGAAATGAAGAGGTTTAGAGGCTTAATTGTAGAAATAAACAGGCAATGCAACTTTTCCTGTTTTTTTTGTCCTGTTCCTATTGAGAAAACTAAAAAAGAATTGCCTCTAACCAAAATAAAAGAACTCCTTGAAAGCAAAGAAGTGGAAAGATATGTTTTAAAACGAAACGGAAAGTTCATTTATTTAGGAATTGGTGGAGGGGAACCTCTGCTACATTCATCTATAAATGAGATTATTGAGTTATTCTCAAACAAATCAGGATATGTTGTACTATCCACCAACCTATCAAAAATACCGGATGGATTCATGGATGTTCTGGCTTCTCATGAAAATGTGATAATACAGGTAAGCCTTCATGCTTCAAATCCAGAATTATTCAAAACCATAACACGAGTAGATGCCTTCATGTTTGTGCTTAACAATATAAGGAGGTTAATAGAAAGGGTGGGAAGTAGGAGAGTTCTTGTAAACACAGTTGTTTCAGAAAAGAATGAAGATGATGTATTTAATATATTCCATGTTTTAAGAAAGCTCGGAGTAAGCAAACTCAGGCTCCACCCAATGATTGTTGATGGACGAGCATATACAATATCTCCTGCTAAGCTAAAAGGAATTGAGAAGGAGATAATTGAAAAAGACCTTCCGTTTGAGGTTGAGCTTGTTATCCCGGAGTCAGACGGAGAAATAGCGTATATAACGATGGATGGTGTTTTATCAAATAACTTATTCACTGCTTATAAGAAAGATTTAAAATAATGCCATTCAATATGTCCTTATGAATTACAAAATAATTTACAATAGAAAAAAGGCATGGGCTAAAAAACTTGCTGAACAGGTAAGTCTCTTTCTATCTGATGCTGGTTTTGAGAAAGGTAAGAAAGCAGACTTCACAGTTGTAATAGGAGGGGACGGTACCATCTTTTATCACAAACAAAAAATAGAAGGAAAGCTCATAGCAATAGGCTCTGAAAAAAGCTATGTTTGTCAGCTGAACAGGCTCAACTGGAAAAAACACTTACTTGAATTCGTTGAGAGCAATAAATTCGTGGAGCTTCCTCTGTTAAATGTTAAAGTAGGGAAGAAAAAAGCTGGTTATGCCATAAACGATGTTGTTCTGCATGCTTCTGATTCAAGAACTATAAGTGTTGGAGTTTACTATAAAAATGAGTTCATGTACTTCGAAGGAGATGGATTAATAATAGCAACGCCCCTTGGTTCAACAGGCTATTCATTTTCAGCAGGAGGTCCTTCCTTATCCTTGGATGTAGATGCTCTGGTCATAACACCCATCTCTCCTGTAAGAAGGACTGCTTTCCCTGTTGTTGTGCCAAAGACAAAGATAAAGGCAACATACAGCAATGGAAAAGCTGTTCTTGTCCTTGACGGACAGAAGGAATTCAACTTAAAGCAGGAGGTTGTTGTTGAGGTTGAAGTGGCCAAGAAAACAATTAAGTTTGGTGTTAAGTAACTGTTAAAAACATTTATATTGAATAGTATAATTAATGGCTCACCCTATCAGGATCCCGGCAGGAAATATCCCTCCAGTAATTCCACACAGGGCAATGGAGGTAGAAGTTGTTGAGATAAACAGAAAGAGTGTTAATCGCCTGGTCTGGTTGAGAGGAATAAAAGAAGGAATTAATTTTATTAAAAAAGATGAACAGAAGGAAGTAAATCCAGCCCGTTTTCTCACTGAATTAATTAGAAATCCATTTGAGGCAACAGGCATAAGCGAAAATGAGAAAGGGGATAAATGTCTTGCTTTTGCTCTGTTTACACTCGCAAGGCTCTACGGCATCAAGTACTTTACGCAGGGATTTGTAAAAAGAGCTATAAGAAAGGTTGAAAGTATATTCAGCAGTGAAGAAGGCACACCTATGAAATTCTATAAAGCCCTTGGCATAAAGCCAGGCGATTCTGTATGGAGCCTGCTTGCCAGATTAAGCAAAAAAGGAAGTCCCTACGGCTCTTTAAAAGGCCTGTGGGAGGTAAAAGGAAACAAATTGGTTATGAATATCGATGATGTTCAGGTAGGAGACATTGTTTTTATGCACTTCTCTACAAGCTCTCATGCCAGCGAATCCTATAAAACATTAAGTAAAAGTGGCCTCTGGAAAAGAATAGGAGAGGCCAGCAAAAAAGTCCTTGAGAAAGCAGCTGGAAAAGGCAATCTTCATATAACCCATGCAGGTATCGTTGTGGGCAAGGT
>JALVSQ010000021.1 GCA_027024255.1 Microcaldota archaeon | reverse complement strand
AGGCAACAGCATCATGCACTGCATCAGCAGAAGGAGGAACAACTGCTGACATGAGCGGAGTTTCAGCAGTTATAAGCGATGGTTCGCAGACATACACAACATTCCAGGCAGCAGTTCCATCAGGTACAGTAAGTGACTTAGTTGTCCTTGATTCACAGGCTCCAGACACAGGTACAGTCGTAACAGTCGGTGGTCCTGCTGTAAACAGTGTTACAGCAGCAGCACTTGAAGGCAGCGATGTTGAGTTAAGTCCAGAGAACCCAGTGGTTGTCAAGGAAGTTGGTGGCAAGATCGTTGTTGCAGGTTGGACAGCAGAAGACACAGTCTCAGCAGCACAGCAGTTCATATCTGCTTTACAGAGACAGTAAATCTAAACTCTCTTTTTTCTTTATTTATTATTTTATTTGTCCAGAAAAATTTACAAAAATTGAAATTTTTGTCCAGAAAAATGGCAATATTTTTAAAGTATTTTATTAAAAAGACTTACAATGGACGTTTTTGAATTCATAAGGTTCATGGAAGAAAAGAAAGAGGAAAGAAAAGAAGATGCTAAAAAGTACAAACAAAGAGATATTGTTGAAAGGCTCAAAAATGAAAAAGGAGAACTTGCTTTCATATATTACGGATTAAGAGGTATAGGAAAATCTGTTTCATTGAATCAGGCAATGGCTGAAAGAGACGGCATGTTCATAGACGGGTCGAGTCTATCTTATTACAAACTGGACATTGTGAAGGTTGTTAAAGACTACATAAAGCACACCAACCTCCGAACACTTTACATAGATGAGCTAACAGACATTAGCGAATGGGATAAAAAGCTTAAAATAATATATGATAACTTCAAGCTTAAAATAATAGCAACGGGATCCTCAGCCATAAAGATAAGGCTCAAAGGTTCTGCAATGGCAAGAAGGGCCGTATTCTATGAACTGCCTCCTCTTACCTTCAGGGAATATCTGAGAATAAAGAAAGGCATACATGTAAATGAATCTGCAATTGACATATTTTCATCTATGCCAAAGGATGCATACACAAAGGCAAAAGATTATTTATTAAGGTTAAGGAGTTTAAGCTACGAATTCAGGGAATACCTCACCCATGGATTTCCCCTTGCATTCGGGATGAATGTCAGGGATGTTGCTTACAGCCTCCTCTCCCAGATAGTAACATTTGATTTCCCCTACATAGGAGGCTTCAACATAGATGCAGGTGAAAAAGCAAGAAAGATAGTTGAAACAATAGCCCTTTCCCCACCTGAAAAGATATCGCTCCAGAGGTTTGCAGAAATAGCAGGAACATCAAGAACGACTGTGTTGAACATCTTAAATGCTCTTGAAACATCCTCCTTTCTTATATCTGTGTTGCCATATCCCCCTTCATCTGCTTCGTTAAGGAAAGAAAGAAAGTTTTTGTTTTCATCTCCTTTATTAAGGCACAGCTTAACACTTAACCTTTATCTCAGAGAAAACATAGGTGGCCTCAGAGAAGATGCAGTTGTCTCCTCTTTTTATTACAAAAAAATACCTCTTTTCTACAATCATGGAAAAAAACAGCCTGATTATAAGATAAGGGCAGGCAATGCGTTCCTTGACCTTGAAATAGGAGGCCCGTCAAAAACAAAAAGCCAGATAAGAAAGGGCTTTCTTTTAAAAGAAGGAGAAGAGATAAGTATAGAAGGTAATGTGGTCACCTTACCCTTATACCTTGCCTGCCTTGTATAGCTTGTCCAGAAAAATTTACAAAAATTGAAATTTTTGTCCAGAAAAATGGACAATTAAACAAATTTACTTATTTCATCTTCAACATCTTTTACAGGATTAAACCTTCTTGCCCATTTGGAAAACCACAAAACCCTCTTTTTCATAAAATCAATCTCATCAATGGCCATGGGTAAACTCTCTAAGGAAACAATCCTTCCAATGCCTAAGGATTCTGCCTTCACAGAGTTGTTGAGCCTTTCTTTGTACTTTTTATTAACAAAAAACAAAAGTGGTTTAGCATAGTAAATGCCTTCCATTATTGTTGTGTGGCCACCATGGGTCAAAATACCCTTTGCATGCTTGTAATACTGCCTTATGTTTTTAACATCGTATTGAGAAATAAACCTTAAACCAAGGTCTTTAATCCTCTTAACCTCAATGCCGTTGCCCCCTGCTGAAACAACTAATGGAATGTTATGCTTTACCTGCCTGATGGGCTTAACCATAGGTCCTATGAACCTTGCTTTTTTTAATTGAAGGTTTAAGGAGGAAATTGAATAAGGTGGTGGAAAATCAGGAATGAGGAGAGAATCAAACATATTCAGGACTGCTGCAATAGTCTTCTTGCTTATTGGATTTATAAATGAAGGGATAAATGTATTGCTGTAAACATCGCTGAAAATACCTATGACTGGCTTCTTTGCTATCTTGCCGATTACCAATGCTAAAAGAGATGTATCCCCTATAATTACATCCTTTTCCTTAGCCATATCCACAAGATTTTTGAGCAAAAGGGGCTTGAACCATCTTTTCATACCATTTATGTTTAACTTTAAGGCAACATTTTCATCATCAATGTAGTAAGGCGTGCCAATATCAATGTATGGAATGCCCTCTTTTTTACAAAACTCAACGCCTTTGTAGAATGTAATTATAGGCTCCTTGAAGTAAGTAGCCAATAAAGAAAGCCTGGAAGCATGACCATAACCGTTGCCCTCAGCAATAAGCATAACATTCATGGTTTTGTATTTAACTCAACAAAGATTATTTAAAACAGGTGCTTTCCAGATAATCATTCAGGATAATTCCATCTAAGTTTTTTAAACATTTCATTCCACAATAATTAACATAATGAGAAAATTGATGAAAATAGTGAAGGAGAATATAGAAGAAGCCAAAAGAAGAGAGGCTAATTTATTTAAGAAGTTAATGGAAGATGGAATTCCTGATGAAAAGTTGGTAAGACTTATAGCTCCTTCTCAGGTCCATAAATACAAAGAAGAGGTGGTTAAAAGATTGCTTGAAGAGTTTAAGGAAGGAATCCCTGATAAAAAGACTATTGAAGAGATAAAGGAAAGGTTCGGAGAGGAAGTAACCAAGGAACTGGTCAATAAAGTAATAGAAACTCTTTTGGTTAAGATTAATAGTGAGGACTGGGAGGAAAGGATGGAAGCCTGTGCTGCCCTGGGTGATCTGGGAGTAAAAAGTAAGAAGGTTATTAATGCTCTTTTAGAAAGGTTGAAAGATGGGAGCGAATTGCCGTATGTTAAAAAAGCAGTTGCTGAAGCCCTGGGTAAAATAGCTAAAAAGAACAAAATGGAGGAAGAAATTGTTGAAAGAATTTTACCCGGTATTAACAGCAGAAACCCGGAAGAAAGATATGAAGTATGTCTGGCTTTAGGAGAATTAGGAATTGCAAGTAAAGAAGTAATGGATGCTCTTATAGGGAGGTTAAAAGATGAGAACGAAAAATGGGATGTTAAAAAAGCAGTTGCTGAGGCTTTAGTTAAAATACGCAGGGAGAATTGGGAGTAGCAAATGAAGAAGTCATTAATGCTCTTATGGAAAGGTTAAAGGACAAATACGAGGATTATGATGTTAAAGAAGCATCTGAAACAGCACTTGAACAATTAGCAGAAAAAACCCTGAAGTTAGAGAAAGAATAAGAAAGTTAATAGCAGGTTAAAAATGAAGAGAAATTACTCCAAAAAGCAAAACACACTGCCTCAGGAATTTTTTTAAATGTTGTTTGTTAAGCATAAGTTGTGAGGATAAGCATCGTTATTCCAACTTACAATGAAGAGAGGTATTTAGCAAAGACACTGAAAAGTATAATGAGACAAAGCCTTAAACCTGATGAGGTAATAATAGCTGATTATAAAAGTAAAGATAAGACAAGGGAAATAGCAAAGAAATTCAAATGCAGAATTGTTGATGTGAAGAGAGAAGGTATTGGCTATGGAAGGGCAAAGGGTGTTGAAAAGGCAAAAGGAGATATAATTGTTTTGGCAAGTGCCGATGCAGTTTATGATAATGAGTGGCTTTACAACTTAACCAGACCAATAATAGAAGGAAAAGCCTGCGCTGCTGTGGGAAGCATTTATGTTGAAGAATCAAATTTAATTGAAAGAGTAGGTGGATTCATATTAAATAAATGCCTCATCCCTCTTGCTTTCTTAATAGGCTTTGTGTTTGCCTCAGGTGACAGTATAGCAATAAAAAGGAGTGTTTACGATAAGGTTGGTGGAATCAGAGATATGCAAACAGGTGAAGATACTGATTTAATAAAAAGAGTAAAGAAAATATGTAAGGTTGTTTTTGTTGAGAATGCAAGAACATTCACAAGTAACAGAAGGATAAGGAAATGGGGCTGGTTGAGATATGCTGTTTTTCACACAATAAACTTTTTTAAAGTAAATTTACTCAACTCCTCATTTAACAAATATGAGGCTGTGAGAGAATGAATATAGCCTTTTTTACAGACAGTTATTTACCAAATAAAGACGGTGTTGTTGTGAGCATTTCATTGCTTAAAGAAGAGTTAGAAAAACTGGGCCATAAGGTTTATGTATTTGCTCCATCTCCTGATGGTAAAGAAATGCAAACTAAAGATGTGTTTTACTTCACATCAACACCTTTCAAGCCTTATCCCGACTATAAATTTGCATTTCCCAACTTTCTAAAATTAAAGAGCCTATTTAAGGAAAAGAACATTGACATAGTGCATAACCATGGTGTTGCTCTAACTGCATGGGCTGCACTGGCAATGGCACATGCATTTAGCATTCCTTCAATAGCCACATTCCACACAAGCATCGCAGATGCAACCCATTACATAGCAAAGAACAAGTTAATAGAAAAGAGTGCTGAAAAACTTGCCTGGGCATACTTAAAATTTCTTTACTCAAAATTCGATGTTGTAACTGCTCCAACCACATATGCATCAAATAAATTAAAGGCACATGGAATAAATGCTATTGTAATGCCTAACGGCATAAAAACAGATGCATTCAAAGGAAAAAGAGAATGTAAAGAAGATTCACTTCTACATGTTGGCAGGGTTGTTAAAGAAAAAGGATTTGATGTTGTATTTCCTTACTTAAAGAATATTCACTTGTATATTGCTGGAAAAGGGCCGGGAATTGATTATTTTAAATCAAAAGCAAAAGAATTCAATGTTTCTCACCTTGTTCATTTTCTTGGCTTTGTAAGCGATGAAGAGCTAAAAAGACTTTACAAAACAAAAACTGCCCTTATATTCACTTCAAAATTTGATACTCAGGGGCTGGTTGTTCTTGAGGCCTTAGCCTCAGGCATGCCTGTGATTGCATTAAAAGGCACAGCAGGAGAGGAATTAGCAACAAGTGTATTCTGGGACAGGCACTCTTTTATGAAAGCGTTTGAAGAAGCAAAGAAAGCAGATGAAAAGGAGTGCATTAAAAAGGCAAAGGAATATGATATAAAAAGAATTGCTAAAAGGTGGATAAAACTATTCAATCAACTCTAATTACAGATGGCACTGTAACATTGTACTTTGCTTTTAATGATTCAACAACAGAACTATTAATACCATCTTCAAACGAAAAAACTTTTAGAGAGGGGTCCTTCTTTCTCTCATTAATCAATTGCTTTCCTAACTCATCGCATTCAGAACAATTTTTAGAATAAAAGTAAAGGGCAAAATGCTCATCAGTACTGCATATCTCCTTTACTCTTTTAGCAAGTAAAAATGTCTTTAACTCAAACATAAAATAATCCTTCTTTAATTCCAGATTTCTTTCTCCTCTAACCTCTTCAAGGTATGTTAGTTCATTGCCTATTGTCTCAACTTCTTCATAACTCCTCTTCAAAGCCTCCTTATAGATGGGGCAGAATGAAGGATCATAATTTGTCAATAAAAAGAGTTGCATTAAAACGCTGTTTTGAGTTAATTTATCAAGTTTCTCAGCCATGGTCGCTTTGGCGTGCTCCTCCACAAGCAAAGCAAAGTAAAAGCCAAGAGCAAATATGAATAAGCTTATGGTAAAGGCAGCTATGTACAGAGGCCATGAAATTCTTCTCATAAAATGGTAAGCAGAGGATATGTTTATAAAGAAAAGCCTGGTCTGTCCGGTAATTCTTTAAAAGAATTTTTCAGATTGATTTAACTTCTGCTCTGTCCAGAACTCCTGAGAAATAATCCATCTAAGTTTTTTAAACATTTTCCTACACAATAATTAACATAATGAGAAAATTCAAGGAAAGGGTGAAGGAGAATATAGAAGAAGCTAAAAGAAGAGAGGCCAATTTACTTAATAAGTTAATGGAAGGAAAAGGAATTCCTGATGAAAAGTTAGTAAGACTTATAGCTCCTTCTCAGGTCCATAAATACAAAGAAGAGGTGGTTAAAAGATTGCTTGAAGAGTTTAAGGAAGGAATCCCTGATAAAAAGACTATTGAAGAGATAAAGGAAAGGTTCGGAGAGGAAGTAACCAAGGAACTGGTCAATAAAGTAATAGAAACTCTTTTGGTTAAGATTAATAGTGAGGATTGGGAGGAAAGGATGGAAGCCTGTGCTGCCCTGGGTGATCTGGGAGTAAAAAGTAAGAAGGTTATTAATGCTCTTGTAGAGAGGTTGAATGATAAAAGGGAATACACAAGGGTTAGAAAAGAAGCTGCTGAAGCCCTTGGCAAATTAGGGGCTGCAAGAAAAGAAACCAAATCTACGACAGATAAACTTAAAAAGGAAGGTAAATTCCGAAAGGTTATAAAAACAGTTATTAAAGCATTGGTTAAGTCAGTGGAAGAAAACGAGAAGCTCATTAAAGTACTTGTAAAGAGGTTGAAGGATGAGAACGAAAAATGGGATGTTAAAAAAGCAGTTGCTGAGGCTTTAGGTAAACTGGAGGTTGCAAATAAAAAGGTTATTAATGCTCTTGTAGGGAGGCTGAAAGATGAGGATGAAGATGTTAGAGAAGCAGTTGTCGAAGCTCTTGGTAAAACAGCTAAGAAGAATAACATTGAAAACGAAATTGTTGAAAGAATTTTACCCGGTATTAACAGCACAGAGTGGAAAGAAAGACATGGAGTATGTCTGGCTTTAGGAGAATTAGGAGTTCCAAGTGAGGAAGTTATTAATGCTCTTGTAGAAAGGTTGAATGATGAAAGTGAACACCCAAGTGTTAGAAAAGCAGCTGCTGAAGCCCTTGGTAAAATAGCTAAAAAGAACAAAATGGAGGAAGAAATTGTTGAGAGAATTTTACCTGATATTAACAGCACAGATTGGAAAGAAAGAGCTGGAGTATGTTTGGCTTTAGGAGAATTAGGTGGTGCGAGTGAAAAGGTTATTGATGCTCTTGTAGAAAGGTTGAATGATGAAAGTGAACACCCAAGTGTTAGAAAAGCAGCTGCTAAGGCTTTAGGAAAATTAGGAGTAGCAAATAAAGAAGTTGTTAATGCTCTTGTAGAGAGGTTAAAAGACAAAAATGAAGAATGGTATGTTAAAGAAACAGCTGCTAAGGCTTTAGGAAAATTAGGGGTAGCAAATAGGAAGATCATTAATGCTCTTATGGAAAGGTTAAAGGATAAATACGAGGATTATGATGTTAAAGAAGCATCTGAAACAGCACTTGAACAATTAGCAGAAAAAACCCTGAAGTTAGAGAAAGAATAAGAAAGTTAATAGCAGGTTAAAAATAAGAGAGGCTGGAGTTTTCTTTACTGAATTACTATCTGACAGACCAAAAAGCCCAAAAGGCAAAGCAATATTTTTAAATGTTTTTACCATAAGTATTGACAAAAAATCCGTTATTTTGGGGTGGTATAAATGGCAGGAAAGATAAGTTCAGAACCTTTGCCCGAAGGGGCACAGAGGATTATAGGTAGAGATGCAATGAGATTGAACATAGCCATCGGCTATGCAATTGCACAAATAGTGAAAACAACACTTGGCCCTAAGGGCATGGACAAGATGCTTGTAAGCGATTTAGGAGACATAATAATCACAAACGATGGAGCAACAATTCTTGAAGAGATGAATGTGGAACATCCAACAGCAAAGCTGATGGTTGAGATTGCAAAGACACAGGACAAAGAGGTTGGAGATGGAACAACAACAAGCGTTGTTATTGCAGGAAACTTGCTAAAAAATGCAGGTCAATTGTTAGACAAAAATATACATCCAACAACCATAATAAAAGGGTTTGAATTAGCAGAAGCAAAAGCTCAAGAGGAGCTTGAGAAAATAGGAGAGGATGTAACACCTGATGATTCTGAGACTTTAAAGAGAATTGCAATGGTTGCCATGGGTTCAAAGGGTATAGGCAGTGATAAGGAAAAGGAATTGATTGCAGATATTGTTGTAAAGGCAGTAAAGCAAGTCTCAGAAAAAAGAGATGGAAAGTACTATGTTGATTTAGACCTTGTAAAGATAGAAAAGAAAGCAGGAGGGGAGGTTGCGGATACAAGGCTTGTAAACGGGATTGTTATTGACAAAGAAGTTGTGCATGCAGGTATGCCAAAGAAAATAAAGAATGCAAAAATTGCGTTGATTGATGCTGCATTGGAGGTTGAGAAAACAGAGACAGATGCAAAGATAAACATAACGGCTCCTGAGCAGTTAGAGGCATTTTTAAGGCAGGAAGAGGAAATGTTAAAGAAGATGGTTGAAAAGATAAAGAAGGCTGGGGCAAATGTTGTTTTTGTTCAGAAAGGCATTGACGATGTTGCACAGCATTACTTAGCAAAGGCAGGTATATTAGCGGTTAGAAGGGTTAAGAAGAGTGATATGGAGAAATTGAGCAGGGCAACAGGAGCCAGAATAGCATCAAGCCTTGACGATTTAAGCGAGAAAGACTTAGGAGAAGCAGAGATTGTTGAGGAAAGAAAGGTTGGTGGAGAAGCAATGGTGTTTGTAGAAAACTGCAAAGACCCTAAGAGTGTTACAATATTTGTAAGGGGAGGAACAGAACATGTTGTAAATGAGGTTGAAAGAGCAATAAAAGATGCATTGGGCAGTGTGGCATCAACCCTTGAAGTAGGTAAGTACGTTGCAGGAGGAGGAAGCGTTGAAATAGAGCTGGCAAAGAGATTGAGGGATTACGCTGTAGAGGTCGGAGGAAGGGAGCAATTAGCTGTTGAGGCATTTGCAGATGCACTTGAATCAATACCAACAACACTTGCAGAGAATGCAGGTATGGATGCCATAGACACACTTGTAGAACTGAGGAGCAAGCATTCAAAGGAAAACGGAATTTACTTTGGTGTTGATGTAGGCAATGGAAAGGTAAGCGATATGAAAGAGTTGGGTGTGCTTGAACCATTGAAAGTGAAAAGGCAGGCCATATCTTCAGCAGTTGAGACAGCAAGGCTTGTCTTAAGAATCGATGATATAATATCTGCAAAAGGAACAAGTAAAAAGGAAAACGAAAGCAATGAGTTAGACTAACCTCTTTCTTTTTTATCTAATTCTTATTCATAAGGGAGAACGGTTAAGGTTTTAAAACAATTGCTAAAAATGTTTGTTAGGTGGTTTTATGGAGATTGAAATACTGAATGATAAAAAAGGTATTCTTGAATTCAGGATTCTTGATAAAGACCCTGGCTTAGCAGAACTCATAGTTGAAAGGCTTAATGAAGATAAAGATGTCTCATTTGCAGCCTACAAATGGGAACACCCTCTGGCAGGTTATCCTTTAGTAGTTGTTAAATCAAAAGACCCAAGAGCATCACTCAAAAAGGCAATAAAATCAATTGTAAAGGAATTGAAAGGCATTGAAAAGGTATTAGAGTGAGTTTATGGACTGGATAGAGCGGTTGGAGAAAGGTAATGTTCAGTTTGCAATATTGCTTATTTTACTTGCCTTTTATCTGTTAACGAAGAGTGTAATATTTGCAGTTCTTACTGCTTTATTCATTCTTTTCGCAGTGGGTATTGAGGTGTATGTTGGAATAAAAAAGCACGGTGTTAAAAAAGAAATTCTAGAAACAATAGCGACTGTAATTGTTGCCTTACTCCTCTGGTTCGGGTTTCAGAGGGTTATGCATACAGAAACACCCATAAGTGCTATTGTTTCATGCTCCATGCTTCCCTCTCTTGATAGAGGGGATTTAATATTTGTCAAAGGACTTGATGAATACAGGGCTCCTGTTTTACATGTAACAGGTAAAGACATAGCCAGTCTAAAAGGCTTATCCAGAGTGTATAGGGGAAATGAGTATCTTGGTTCAATTCCCGGTTCAATAATGAGTTATTGTCAGGCAACGCTTGAAGGTTGGTGCGTTGATTTTGCCAGTAATCCAGGCAATTATAAAGAGGTCAAGGGGAACTTTACTTTTCAATACAAAAAATGCACAAGAAAGTTTTTAGGTTTAAACACTGAAAAAGAGGAACCGTGCCTTGCTTACCTCCAGTACAAAGATGAAAAAATATTCTTCAATGCATCAAACGATGTTCTTGTTTATAGACCAACAAAGGCAGAACTCTTTGGCATGTTCGGGGACATAGTTCACAGAGCTTATGTAAGGCTCGTTGATGAAAAAGGGAATGAGTATTACCTGACTCAAGGAGATAATAACAATGTTATGGATATTCAATTTTACTCTTATAAGTTCAACAAAGGCAATTATCCTGTAAAAAAGAGCAATGTGCTGGGGAAAGTTGTATTTAGAGTTCCTTATTTAGGTTATTATAAACTCTTTTTATCATTATACTTTACAGAAGACCCACTGTGCAATACTGTTTTAATCAGAACCTGAAGATTTAGGCTTGTATATATGCTTCTTACTTATCTCAACACCCAATATGTACTCTTTAACTACGATTACACCCTCTTCGGATGTAACCTTTTTCTTTATCATAAGTGAATGTTGTTCCGGGAAAAGTTTAAAAATGTGTGTATAACTTAAACATTTTTATTCTCATTATATCCAATCAAATTATGTGGTGGACTGAAAGAGTCTGTAAAGTAGGTAGAAAGCCCAAGCCAAGGAAAATATCGTTAAAGATGCTCATAGAAAGATTTATTCCTGAACCTGTGTGCAATGAAGGTGTTGTTGAGATAAGCGCTGACGAGGTTGAAGCAATGAGGCTCGTTGATATGCTCGGAATGACCTATGCTAATGCAGGAAAGAAGATGAATATTTCAAAATCAACAATAGCAAGGCTCGTAAAGAACGCAAGGAAAAAGTTGATAAAGGGCGTTGTTGAAGGCATTGAAATACATATAAGGAAGTGAAAGAGGTGAAAATTGTAAAGGTGAAATTTGTGAAAGAGGTGAAAACTGTTATATCACTTCCTTTACAAGCCTGCCCATCCTGCTCAGCTCAGCATTTTTACCTTCCAGATTTAAAAGCCCTGCTTCCTCAAACTTCTTTAAGTACTTGTATACCACAGACCTTGATTTTCTGAGTTTTTTAGATACTCCTTGAGTTATATCTGCAACTCTACCATCTTCAATTAATCTGAAAACATTCAGTTCATTTTGAGTTAACTTAGTTGATTTTATCCAAGTTCTTATGTACCTTGATATAACTCCTTTTACATCACTTAGCCTTATCTTTCCCTCTGCAATTATGCCTGCCTCTTTAAGCGTTGTTATTGCCTTTCTTGGATTTCCATCAGCAAACTCAACAATCTTATTCAATGCCTCTTCCTCAATAAGACTTAAAGGAAATCTTCTTGAGATTATTCTCTTCACATCGTCATCTGAAAAAGGTTCCAGAAGGAACATATAACTGAATACATTCTCAAGGTTGTGAGTTTCTGTTGAACTCGTCTTTGATGATATAAAGTTTTCGTAAAATTCATAAGGCAAGGCAACAAACAGAGTGATGGAGTTTGATACAAATGCATCTTTTATAGCATCCACAAGAAGGAGAATCTCATCCACCTTCTGCTTATCTATTTCATCAAGTACTATCACGAGCCTTTCCTTTTTACTCAACAAATCCATGAATTTCTTAAACGACTTCAAGAAGTTAAAGAGTGATATTTTTTCCTCCTTTGTTTGCTTATATTCAATTATATAGGATATGCCCACAGCCTCTTTTTTTGATACATGAATTTTTGTGAAGAGTTTCTTACCCATTTTTTCAATCTCATTATAGCCCTTTGTTTTTGAATATGTAATTATCTCACCAATTATGTTGGATATGATGGAGAGTTTATTTTCCCTGTCTATAATTTTTATTATAAGTTTATTTTTTCCAGGGAACCTTGAAAAGTTGAAGAGAGTTGTTTTTCCTATGCCCCTCTGGCCGCACACACCTATTATCTTTCCTTCAAAGTAATAATCAAGCTCTGCCATCTTTTTTAGCTCTATTTCTCTATCTACAAATAAATCCTCATCTTCAAATGTTAGTGGTCTATCTTCAAGGGCTTTAACATACTCTTTAAGTTCTTTCATGCTTGGTATTTGAAACCCAGATTTTAAAAACTTTTGGGTGAAACAGGTGAAAATTGCAAAGGTGAAATTTGTGAAAGAGGTGAAAATTGTTATCTTGATACAATGGTAACTATATCCTCATCTTCAAGTTTATGGTCAAGCCCTACCCTCTGCCCGGGAAATTTAGCGCTTTTCCCCCATACGAGAGCATATTTGAAGTTTTTGAGCAAATCCCTGTGGAGTTTTAAGCAAACCTCTCTTATCGTTGCTCCTCTCCTCAACATCATCGGCTCATCCAGATCAGGTTCTCCGCCAAGAGGCTTTGTATAAACCCTTATAAAATTCAGGGAATTGAATATTGCTTCCTTCAATTCTTCAATGCCAATGCCCTTTTCTGCTGAAATGAATACGACATCTTTAAACTTTAACCTGAGCTTGTTAAGCAATTCTTCATCACACATATCTATTTTGTTTATAGCAACAATGTAAGGAATGTAAACCCTGTTATTTTCAAGGACATCTATGAGTTTTTCAGGCGTTACCTCCTCTCTTATTATAACATTGGCATTGTGAATACCATACTCATTCAATATCGATTTAACCAACTCCTCATCAACACTCAAATGTTTTGAGTAGAATAAAGCAATGCCTCCTTTATGCTTTCTTTCTACATATATTTCAGGCCTTTTTCCGTGCCTTATGGCCATTGCCTTTAATTCCTTCATTATCGCTTTAAAGTGCTTCTCTGCATTAAAAGGCTCAAGCAGGATTAAAAGCAAATCCGCATTCCTTGCCACACTTATAACCTCTTTACCCCTTCCTTTACCGTACGCTGCTCCTTCTATAATGCCTGGTAAATCAAGTATCTGTATTCTTGCCTTCTTGTACAGCAACATGCCCGGAACAACTGATAATGTTGTGAAAGCATAGCCTGCTGCCTTTGTTTCGGCATTTGTAAGCTTTGCCAATAGTGTTGATTTTCCAACAGAAGGAAAGCCGATTAAGGCAACTGTGGCATCACCTGATTTAGAAATGCTAAAGCCATGGCCTCCTCCTTTTTTCGATGAAAGCAAAGCTCTTCTCAACTTTGCCAGCTTTGCTTTTAGTATGCCTATATGTTTTTCTGTGGCTTTGTTGTACTGCGTTTTTCTTATCTCCTCCTCTATCTCTTTTATCTTCTCAAGAATGCCCATATTCTCACTCAGTACTTAAATTCCTCATCATTTTTCAGAGTTCTCGCCATTCATCATACAACGCTGTTATCTAAGGAATAGCATTTAAGTTTATTTAATTGTTTGCTTATTTCAGGCACAACTTCCTTTATCAATGTTTTTACAACCGATATGCTTGAAGCCATAAGCTCCTTCACAACCTCTGCATTAACTATCTCTTCCTTCCAGCAATCGTAATCTGTGACCATAACGATGTTTGAAAAGCACATCTCCATTTCCCTTGCAAGCTGCACCTCAGGATTTCCAGTCATGCCTATAACATCGGCCCATTGCCTGAAAATACTGCTTTCTGCCTTTGTGCTGAATTGAGGCCCTTCAATGGTTATGTATGTTAAGTCTTTATGGATTGTTCTGTCTTTGAGGAGTTCAATACCTTTTCTGTAAATAATTTCGTTCATCTCATTTGAATAAGGTTCAGCCATTGATACATGCACAACCTTATTTGCAAGTTCATCGGCAAATTCTGGAGAAAACCTTTCTTCAATCTCCTTTCTCCATTTTTCGGGCAAAACAAATCCTTTTCCATCAAAGAATGTTCTTTCCCTCAGCTTCGTAAAATCAATGTACTGCTTTACGATGCCGAAATCACCCGGCTTTAACTCTTCTTTTAAAGAACCAACAGCAGATACTGCTATGATTGCTTTTACACCTAAGCTTTTGAGTGCCCATATATTGGCTTTGTAAGGCACTTTATGAGGGGGAAAGACATGTTTTTTCCCATGCCTTGGAATAAAGGCAATATCCACACCACTGACTTTGCCTAAAACAATATTATCACTTGTTTTTCCAAAAGGTGTTACAATATCTATCTCATTCCCTTCTTCAATAAGGCCTTCGTAAATCCCGCTTCCACCTATGATGCCTATCATGTTTTTCACCTTTCATAATGCACTATTGAGAATATATCATCTGCAAGGGGTTCAATCTTCTCCCTGCCTTTTAAGTAATCAAGCTCAACTATGAATGCAAAACCTCTTATGTTACCGCCTGCCTTTTTTATGAGGTTTGCTGCTGCTTGTGCTGTCCCTCCTGTTGCTATTACATCATCAAATATGAGTATGTTATCTCCTTTGTTTAAAGCATCAATATGCATTTCAAACACATCTTTTCCGTATTCCAATTCAAATTCCTCTCTAAGTGTTTTGAAAGGAAGCTTTCCTTTTTTTCTTAAAGCGATGAAGGGCACACCCATCTCATAAGCAAGTATGCTTCCGAATATAAAACCCCTTGCTTCTGCTCCTGCTATGCCATCAACATTTTTTGAAAAATGCTCTCTAAAGCTCAGCATGATTTCATTCATTAAAAACGGTTTTTTAAGCAAGGGCATCAGGTCTTTGAACTGAATGCCCTTCTTGGGAAAATCAGGTATATTCCTTATGTTTTCTTTAACCCTTTTTTCAAGAGATTTTAAATCAACCATCTTCCCACTTCCTTTGAGTAATATCACTTTTCTGCTTTCTTACTGTCTTCGTATCACCGGTTTATAGTAGCCCCGCCAGGATTTGAACCTGGGTCACAGGGGCCAGAACCCTGCATCCTTGGCCGCTAGACGACGGGGCTTTCCAGAATCATTAAGAAGGTTAAACCTTTTTAAACCTTCCAATTAAAATAAGTGTAGGTGGAAGTATGGTCAAGTATGTTGTTGCAAGGCAAATTTCCGGGAAAAAGGTTATAACAAACGAAGGAGAAGACTTTGGCAGGGTTGTTGATTTAAGCGTTAATGAAGTTGACGGAAATGTTATTGATTTAATTGTTGATGCGAATCCTGATAACAAAATGGAGGATAAGTTAAGGAAGGATGGAAATTATGTATTGATTCCCTTCTCTGCTGTTACTGCAATAGGGGATTATATAATAATTGACAAGAGGCACCTATTTGAATGATATGTGGAGTAGATGAGGCAGGAAGAGGCTCCTTAATAGGGCCTCTTGTTATTGCATTTGTTTTTTCAAGAAAACCCGGACTTTTATCGTTTATAAAAAAGGATTCAAAGAAATTCTCTAAAAATAAAAGAGAGGAGCTGCTCAAAGGAATAGTTGAAAAAGCCGACTTTATTTTTGTAGAGAAGGTAATGCCCACCGAAATAGATAAAAGAAATATAAATTCAATTGAGAGGCAGCTTATTGAAAAAGTGATAAAGATAATCAAACCCAAGAAAATATTCATTGATTTGTTTGAGCACTCACCTTCAAAGATAGAAGAAGTGGGAAAAAAGCACGGAGTTGATGTTGTTGCAGAGCACAAAGCAGATGAGAAGTACAGCATAGTTTCTGCTGCAAGTATAGTCGCAAAGGTAATAAGGGATAAAGAGATAGAGAAGATAAGTAAAAAAGTTGGATTTTTTGGAAGTGGCTACCCTTCTGATGAAAGGACTGTTGAGTTTGTTAAAAAGCATTACGAAGAAATAAAACCATATTTAAGAAAAAAGTGGAAAACTCTTGATAGAATAAAAAACCAGAAGAAGATTTTTGAGTTTTGAGCATAAACCTTAATAAAGTGGGCCATAAACAATAAATCTATGAAAACACCAACAGGTATGAGAGACTTCAGCAGGGAGGAAACGGTTTTAAGAGAGAGTATGGTAAAGACAATAAAAGAAGTTTACGAGAGATATGGCTTTTTACCCATTGATACGCCTGCCATGGAGTTTTTAGATGTTCTAACAGCAAAAAGCGGAGAGGAGATTAAGGAGCAGATATTCATAATAAAGGGTGAAGACATAGGTTTAAGGTTTGATTTAACGGTACCTCTGGCAAGGTATGTTGCTGGCAAGCTGGATTTACCAAAGCCGTTCAAAAGATACGCAATAGCAAAGGTCTGGAGAAATGAAGAAGCACAGAAAGGCAGGTACAGGGAATTCATTCAGGCAGATGCAGATATCATAGGTGTTAAGGAGCCAACAGCAGAAGTTGAACTTCTTTACATGGCTAAAGAAGCATTAACAAAACTCGGGTTTGATGTAAGGAAGGAAAACTTCCTTATAAACGATAGAAGATTTTTATTTGCCTACGCTGAGGCTATGAATGTAAAAGAACCCTTCTTCTTCAGAACAATTGACAAAATAGATAAAATAGGCAAAGAAGGTGTTGTTAAACTTTTGAAGGAGAGGTACAATAACGCTGAGAAAATTATTGATGAGTTGAGTAATGCAAAAGACCCTCTGAAGTTTATTAGGGAGTATAGTGATGAGGCTTATGAAGCATTAGCCTTTATAACCTCTCGCTTCGGCGGAAGAGTTGATTTAACACTTGTCAGGGGCCTTGATTATTACACAGGTCCTATTTTTGAAGTGAAGCTAAGTGACAAAATAGGGAGTGTCGCAGGTGGTGGAAGATATGATGAGTTGCTAAGCATATATGGTCAGGGAGATTATGCTGTTGGCATAAGCCTGGGGTTTGAGAGGCTTTACTACCTCTTATCAAAAAAAGCAGAGAGGAAGCAGGCAATTGATTTTTATATAGCCTTCATAGGGGATAACTTTGATTATGCCTTTGAAGTAGCCCAGGCACTGAGAAAAAAAGGTTACAGAGTTGATATGAACTATTCAAAAAGAAGTTTGAGTAAGCAGCTTGAATACGCATCAAATATGGGATTCAAAAAAGTGATTATTGTAGGGGATAAAGAAAGGGAAAAGAATGTTGTTACTTTAAGAGACATGGAATCAGGCGAGCAAAAAGAGATGGATAAAGAGTTCATTTAACTGTCGGCAATATCATGGTTGAGTTTGGAGATTTAACTTTTTCTTGGGAAACTTTATTTATTATCTCAAGAACCTCTTTGTCTTTAAGCTTTTTCCCTTTCTTGATTCTTTCATTGTATGCCTTATTCAACTCATCAATGATTTTGTTCAAAGAGTAAAAGAAATCCTCTTCTTTTACTTCTGCTGCCTTTCTCGTTAAGTAAAGCGAAGGCAAGACCAACAAAACATAATTTTCATATGTGGGATCCCTGATATAAGAAAGGATAGATATTGTCAAACCAAGGAATTTAATTTTATCCTCTACATCCCCAACCACATCGATAAATGAAATAAATGTGTCTAAATCAGAAGTCCTCAATCTCTGGGTTTTTATCTTCCTGAGTAAATCCAGAACCTCAACTCTGTACTTTGTTATCTCATAATCGCTCAACACATTTGATACAATTTTTCTCCATATCAAAGAATTCCAATCTTTTTCATTACCCTTCAATATTTCTTTAATGTGGTAAATAGCTGAATTAAACAAGCCTTCATCTGTGCCTGCTCTTAATATAGAGATTTCTCTCATAACAACTGTCCAGTCCTCTTCTTTGAATAAATTTCTCATCTCTTTTTCTCCATAACGCTTTTCAACATCTCCAACAGCTATCCTCAGGGCTTTATTGAGTCCTTCAAGCGAAGTGATTGTGCTTGTCACCTTATTGAATCTCTCTATATACTCAACAGGAAGCTCAAGTAGTTGAAGAATCTCCACATAAGCTCTTTGGGTTGCTTCCCTGCCTTCTCTCTCTGCAATTTTATCAAGTGCTCTTATAACTTCCTTCAGAAATTTTTCCTTATTTGAAAGCCGGGTTTGAGCCAGTACTTTATGACCTAAATTAATAATTCTTTCATTGCCTAAAAACAAATTTGCAATATTAACCTTTATTTTATATGCCATGGTGATATTTAGTGAAAATAAGTGTTTTTAAACCTAACTGCAATATTTTTAATTATTCTCCAAGAGATAGTTTGAAAGTAGGGCCCGTAGCTCAGCCTGGATAGAGCGGCGGCCTTCTAAGCCGAAGGTCGAGGGTTCAAATCCCTCCGGGCCCGTGTAATTATTGGGTATTAGTATTCTCCTAAAAATAGTAGGCTCCATTGCGAAGCAATGGAAAGATTTGAACCCGAGAAGAGGGGCAAATCCCTCCGGGCCCGCTTTTCCTCGGAGATTTGAGAACAGTAAGATAACAGGAGGCTCCAATCAAATTGATTTAAAATCATTTCTTCCAATTTGTTGTTTATGTTCATATACGATTCATTAACAAAAAAGGAAAAGGAACTTCCAAAGAAGGAAACCATTTACATGTATGTGTGTGGGCTAACGCCTTATGACCATGCACATTTAGGCCATGCAAGAACATATGTTGCCTTTGATGTATTAAAAAGATATTTAATGTACAAAGGCTATAACATATTCCATATTCAAAACATAACTGATGTGGATGATAAGATATTGAAAAGGGCTAAGGAAACAGGGGAAAATCCTATTGAGCTGGCAACAAAATTTCATAATGAAGCCCTTGAATTGTTTGATAAATTGAATATATTAAGAGCAGATGTTTATCCAAGGGTCTCTGAGCATATCAACGATATCATAAACCTGATTAATAAAATAATTGAGAATGGCTATGCGTATGAAACTCCAACTGGCATTTATTTTAATGTTGAAAGGTTTAAAGACTATGGCAAGCTTTCAGGTCAAAAAATTGAGGAAATAAAGAAAAAACATAGAATTGAACCTGATAAAACCAAAAAAAGCCCAATAGACTTTGCTTTATGGAAGAAAACAAAGAAAGGAGAAGAGCCAGTAGGCTGGGAAAGTCCATTTGGTTATGGAAGGCCTGGATGGCATATTGAATGTTCAGCAATGTCTTTAAAATATACAGGAGGCAACACAATTGACATTCATGGAGGGGCAAGAGACTTAATATTCCCTCACCATGAAAACGAAATTGCTCAAAGCGAAGCAGCAACAGGCAGAAAGTTCGTCGATTTATGGATTCATACAGGATTCCTGACTGTAAACGGGGTAAAGATGAGCAAGAGTTTGGGCAACTTCATAACACTTAAAGATGCGTTAAGCCAGTATGACCCGATGGCTCTGAGGTTATTTTTTGTTTCAACAAAGTACAACTCACCTGTTGATTTCTCAAGTAGAGCAGTTGAACAGGCCAAAAACTCTCTTAAAAGGATAAAGGAAGCAATGGTCTTCATAAAAAACAACGAGGAAAATCCAAACATAAACCCAAAATTAAGAAAATCAATTGCTGAAAACAGAAAGAAATTCTTTGAAGCTCTTGAAAACGATTTCGATACTCCAAAGGCACTCTCATTCCTTTTCTCATCTATAAATGAGCTGTTTAGAAATCAGGAAAACCTGGATAGGGCTGCTTTACAGATTGCCAAACTTCTCATAAACGAGTTTCAATTCATATTTGGCATAAGGGTTGAAACAAAGGAAATTTCAACAAGAGAGGACATGATAATAAGGGCAGTAATAGATGTAAGAAATGAGTTGAGAAAAGAAAAAAGATATGAGTTAGCAGATAAAATAAGGCAAAGATTGAAGGAAGCAGGCATAAACCTGAAAGATAAAGGAAAAGAAACGGAGTACAGTCTTGATTAACGAAGTCTTAGATATCTTGCTATTGCCCTTGCCAATGCAGATGGAGCCTCTGTTTGATAGATAACAGTTGTAGGCCCATATATCTTGAACATGAAACCTTCTCCGCTAAAGACTTTGCTCATAAGCCCCTTGCCTATCCACTTCTTTTCCATCTTTGTGCCCTCTGGCACAGCCAGAAAACTTGTGTTATCTAAGTACATAAATTCTCCTTCTTTTAGTTCCTTTGAAAGTATTGCTTCTCCTCCTGCCAAGTATAAATCACCTTTGCCCTTTGCATAAAGGAAAAGTAGGCCTGAGCCAGCAACGAGTGAGTTGAGACCTCCCCACTTAGCACTCACATCAATATCTCCTGTATGTGCTAGATAGGCCCCATCTCCAAGCAACATTGCACCATCTAACTCTATCTTTATGAGTTCACTCGGCACGGCAGTTCCTATCTCCACCTCCACATTATCATCAACAGCTTTTATTCTTGTTTGAAACAAAGACTCTCCCCCTGCAAATGCCCTCATAAAACTGCTGGCTAAATTGCCCACCTTTGATTCAACCTCAATTTCTCCTTTTGCAGATATCAAAGCTCCTGGCTGGGCAAATATCTCCTCTCCTTTGTTCATGCTAACCCTTAAAATTTCACCCAAACTAAGTTTTTCTATTTTTGTTTTCATGGTAGGAGTTGAACAACCTGATTTAAAAATCTTTCTCCACTTTCCTTTAATTTATGCCACCAAAAACACATCTTGTAAAAATACACTTTGGGTTTAAGAGTCCAAAGGTAAAGTCAAATCCCGGACAGATATCAGAAGAGTTCACCAGGCTGAAAAGAGCTGTTAGCCCTGAAAATCTCTGGACATTCAATTTAAATTTAAGAACGCTGAAGGAAAAAGCACCTTCAAACAAAGACCAGCTACCTGATTTTCTGCTTATATCCAATACAGGCAGGGTAAACCTTAACCACATTGTTTATGATGCAAAACCCTTAGCTGTGGATGGCGTTCAAACAGAGGGCATATTCGGTGAAACAGGAGAGATAGACGGAAGGGAAGCAAAGAACAGGAACGACTATGCTCAGTTTGCCTACATGCTAAATCATCTAATTCATGCAGGTAAAAAGATTCCGTTTGTGATGTTTTTAGCATTTGATACACCACACAGCATAAAAGACATACTCAAAAGAAAGGAGAAATTCATAGAGCAACTAAAAGCATCAAAAAGGCTTTACTTAGAAGATGAAAATGCTGTTGAAGTTGTTTATCATAAAAACGGCAGAGAGCATGTGAAAATTCCCTTAATTATTGTGGTTTACAACCCGGGGAAGAACAAATTTTACGTGCTGGATGAGAACAGCATGACAAAGATGCCTTTAAGGGAGTGGGCAGGCAGAACAAAAACACCTGCTGAATGGATAAAGGAAAAGGTTGTTGAGAAAATGGAAAATGTTAAAGCTGATTTGCCAGATATTGTTGAGTTAGCCTTATTCAACACAGCTATAAGGTGTTGCGATGCAAGGAGCCACAACCTCGGTGAAATAGAAAGAGTTGTAAAAACACTCGGAAGCATTTTAACTGTTGATGAAATGATTAGAGTAATGCTCAGAAACCCACATGGCATTATTCACTCTGAATTCCATACAACCTGCGGCTACATAACATCAGCAACAAAGATGTATTTAATGCTAAAGACACTGGTAAAGTTAGGAGAAGATTATAGAGAGGCTGTCATGGCAGAGTTGAAAGCCGCTGTTTCAAACCCTGCATATAGAATGAATCTTGATGAAGCATTTGCAAAGAATGTTGATGAGGAGTTATTCAAAGCACTGTTTGCCTCTCCAAACAAAGATTACCAGAATATACTCGTGCATATGATAAATGTAGGTGTTATAAAACTCCTTTTAGAAGAGAACAGAATATTAATGCCTTCCTATGAGAAAGTAACAGAGGAATTGAAGAAAAGAAACATGGTAGTTCCTTTCGGAGTTCTTGTCTATCTTGTAACTGAGGAGATAGCAAGGGAGCAGGCAAAAAGGGTGAAGGTTGCTGCAAGAAGGGCTGAAAAGCAAATTCCACCTGAAATACCTCCGTTAAATATAGATTGGTATTTCTCTATACTCAGCTTTGTTGATTATGCGAGATATGCAATTCCTCAAACGGTAGAGGAAAGCGTAGAGAGCCTTGAAAGGGTCAATGAGTTTGGTGAGGTTAAAAAAATAGAGGAGATTATTTAAGCGCCCCGGGGCGGACTCGAACCGCCGACCTTCCGGTTAACAGCCGGACGCTCTACCAGCTGAGCTACCGGGGCATGGTTTTTTATGTTTAAAAGGAATATATAAAAATGTTGCCTATTTCTTTTGAGGCTTATAATAAATCTTCCTTCTGTTCCTGGTTGAAATTTTTTCCATAACCCTCTTTATTTTATCATCAAGAACCTTCTCTCTGTATGCAGCAAGAGTATATATGAAATAAAGGCCTGCACCAACGCCGAACCATGCAAATAAAATAGCAAGAATCTTTCCTTCTTTTGTAAAAGGCACAACATCCCCATAGCCAATGGTTGTGAATGTGGCAGTTAAAAAGTAAGCCGCATCAACATAATCCCAGCCCTCAACATGGTTAAAAACAACAATGCCAGTGGCATAAAACAGAAGTATAACTGAAAAGGCAAGCAAAACCCTTTTAATATGTTCCTCCATTAACAAAGCAAATGTTAAAAATATTTTAAAAGGTGATAGGATGATCGTTGAATGTGAAAGATGTGGAAGAAAGACAGCAAAGGTTGAGGTCTGCAACTATTGTGGAAGAGCAGTTTGCTTCCACTGTATAAAAGCATCAAAGAAAGTGAAAAGAAGAGATATAAAGAGGCTTGTTATATGTAAAGACTGCTGGAGCAAGATGGAGTTCAGAAAAATGTACAGAAACAATGAGCCCAATATAAAGATAGAGTTTGTGTTATAAGCTAAATCTTAAAATACCAACCAATCCTCCAAATCCCTTTATTTTATCTGATGTGGAGAGAATTATATTGGTTCCTGTGCTTTCAGCACCCCTCATGATTTTTCTAATTTCTTCATTTTTAAGCAGGGATATGTCAACCAGCAGCTTATCAAGAGCTCCAAGAGCAATGGCTTTCTTAACATCTTCAACTCCATAAACAGCAAGGCCATCCTCTCTCATCAAATGCTTCAAAAACTCGTTAAATAACTCCTCTTCCATCCTCAACCTTATCATACCAAGCACTTCATCAAGAATGCCTTTTTCACTCAACTCTTTTAATGAAGAGACTTCTGCATAACCTGCATCAACAAGCTTAACCTCAAATCCCTTCCTTATCAAATAATCTCTGAATTTCTCCTTCTCAAAGCCAGGGCCCCCCACAATAACTAATTTAGTGGATAAAAACGGTCTTATTCTTTCATAAAACTTCTGCCTTTCTTTATCAATATCCTTATCGCTCATTCTTTTGCTTACATTGAAGTAAATCTCATTTAAAACATCAAATCCATAAGCAACTATGTTCGCTATCAAAGCCTTTTTATCATCTATCAAAACAACTGTTGCCCTTGGCTTTTTAGATTCTTTTACTGCCTCATTTAACTTCTCCAACTCAGATTCAAGCCAGTCCTTCTCAATTGTTATTCTGTCCCCTACCTTTAAATCCATTCCATGATGCTTTCCAACCTGAATGAACTCTTCTGGCTTTCCTTCCTTTATAATGCCTAAGAGCCTTAACCTTCCTTCATAAGACGAAAAATTAACGCTTTCAACAACCATTCTTATCCAGACAGGCTTTCTTTCCTCCTTATTACCGAACTTAACTGCTCTGTATGTGTTTCCAGAAACAATATCCCCTTTTTTTATGAGCGTGCTCAAATACCACAAATCCTCTGGCACATTTATATGTAGCTTTATTATTCCTTTTTTAAGGTCTTTAAACAGTATCTTCAAACCCACCACCACTCATAAACCTGTTTTTTCATCCAATCCTTTGCATACAAATAGCCAAATATTAAACCGCCTAAATGAGCTGCTGCTGCAATGCCTGATGAAACATCAAAAGTGCCTATAAAAGAAATAATGAACCAGACAACAACTGCTTCCCTCAATCTCATGGGAAAGAAGAACATGAATATCCTTAAATTGGGGTAAAGAACTGCTGCAGCAGCCATTATGCCGTATATGGCCCCACTTGCTCCCAATGCAGGTATAGGTGGGATTATACCCAGAATGTATGTTAGCCAGTACAGGAGAGAACCAAATATACCTGCTCCAAAAAATATTTTCAAAAACTCATTTTTTCCCATCTTCCTCTCAACAAGGGGACCGAATAAGAATAAAGCATAGGAGTTAAAGAAGATGTGGGCAAAGTTAGCATGCAAAAAAATCGCTGTTATGAAAAGCCATGGTTGAGTTAATGCTCTATCAGGATAAAACATAAATAACTGGGTTAAAGGGGGGAATGCTATCTGCATTAAAAACACTATGAAAAGAGCAGCAAGTATTGTTAAAGTAATCATAAGTTAAGAATGGGGTGAGGTTGTTTTTAAAAGTTGGTGGGTTTCAATAAAGTAAACCAAACAGATAAATAGGCACATCGTTTGACATGGTTGATAAAGATTCCTTAACCAGGAATCCTCTCTCAGACCTTTCCAACTGGCTTTTGCCCTTTGAAGGACCACCTATTTCAAACACATAACCATCAACCCAGTAATCAGGAGATCTTCTACCCATCTCCTTTACATAAAAAGCGTTTCCAACATGGTGAATAAAAAAATCTTCTCTCAATGCTCCTTTTTCTACTTCGGTATTAAAGTATCTGGCAAGTGCGCTTCTGAACGATAAAGGTAATGAGATTTTAACCCCGCTTCTGATTGGTTTATGCCCTCTTCCATGGGCATTGATTATATTAAGAATGCCTGCATTTGCTAAAAGATTAATCAGACTGATTGAAAACTTTACAGATTTGCCCAGAGAACTTGCCAGAGAATTATAACTTATTTCCCCTGGTTTTGAAGAAACAAGAAATCTTAATGTCTTAAAAGCAGCATCCACATAACTGAAATCAATGCTCTTCAATGAAATCAAATCATGATATACTATCTTCTCTATTATGCCAGGATAAACATCCTTACTCTCAAAAAAAGCAGCAGGGAGAGCATAATACTCCAGAAACTCATTGTAAATACTTACAAATGGAGCAATTTCCCTTGCTATCTCTTTTTTATTCTCTAAAATTTCTTTCAATGTTCTTTTCTCAAGTAAAACGCCTGTCTTAAAGTATATAAACTCCCTGAACGAAAACGGCTTTAAATCCACTGACACAACCCTTCTTGATAATTCAGAGCTGGTTATATGCAAAGAGATTGCTGAAGAACCTGTCAGCACAATCTTTGCTCTGGTTTGGTCATAAAAGAGCTTTACATCAAGAGGCCAGTTTTTCAAAACATGGATTTCATCAATACCGAAAACCCTGTAACCCTGAGAATAAGCATAGTCAAGCACTTCATACAGAGAAAGCCCTTGCTTAAGAAGATATTCAGCATTTATGTAAATGCTATCTTTTTGATGATAAAGAAAGTATATGAGGAGAGAGGATTTGCCCACACCTCTTAACCCCTTTATGGCTGTTATAATGCTTTGATTTTGAATCATTTTTACTATTTCCATTGATAAAGGCCTGAGTTTTGAAACAAGATTGCTGTTTATCATTTTTTGTGAATAGGATACAACATTTGTAAACATGTCCTCGTCCATCATATAGCTAATTATGTGAAACTTTTAAAAATTTTCCCGTGTGGAAATAAAATGCTGGGAAAATTTTTCCGTGTGGAAATATTTTTTCTATGTTTTTATTATATTATCATGATTTTTTCAGTAGATAATCATGATGTCCCTGATTTATTAGTTCAAAGGACTGCAATTTTATTTCCGTGTGGAAATAAAATGCTGGGAAAATTTTTCCGTGTGGAAATAAAAGCTCCTTTAAAAACCCTTCCAAATGCACTTGGAAATATTTAAAAAGAAAAGATTTTAATGCCTTGGCATAAAGAAGGGATTATGCTTTCTGTTAAAAACCTTACACTTGCCTACACCAATGAAATACTCAAAAACATCAGCTTTGACTTAAGGACCTCGAACCTCTTTGCCTTACTTGGCCCTAACGGCTCTGGAAAAACAACCCTTCTTTATGCCATATACGGCATCATACCAGATGAAATTGAATGTAATGTGGATGGAAGAATAAGTATTTTTGGAAAAAGACCTTCTGAGTTCAAGGACAAGTTTTTCATGTTCCAGGACATAGAGAACGAGTTGATAGGCCCAACTGTAATGGATGATGTGCTTATAAACGCAAAAACAGAGGAAGATGCAGTAAAAGCCCTGAAAGAGATGGCTATATACAAATTAAGGAACAAGGATGTGTTTGAGATATCCTATGGGGAGAAGTTAAGGACCTTGCTAAGTGCAGCCATATCAAGCAAGGCAAAGCTCATAATCCTCGATGAGCCAACAAGTAGCCTCGATTTTTCAGTTGCAGAAAATCTATTCAAATTGCTCAGAAAGATGAGTAAAGAGAGGATAATAATTGTATCCACTCACGATACATACCTTGCATACAAATATGCCACAAAAGTTGGTATAATAAAAGACAGGAAAATACTCTTCGGAAAGGAGCTGTTAAAAAAAGCAAAACAGTTTGGATTGAGGCCTCTGAGAATATGAAGTTGTTGCTCTTCTTTACTTTAATTCTTTTGCTGCCTTTCTTCCCAGAGAATGCCCTGCCTCCTTTATTCCTTGTTTTAGTGGCATATGGAATTCTAAAAGGTTACGGAATGCCCAAATTTATTTTAATCCCATCTCTAATCATATCAATTATATTGTTCATTGTTTCCGGGAAAACCTCTCTACTCATTTATCCGTTCACAAGCTTTTATACAGGCTATTTAATGTTTGTTGATACAAGCGAGGATGAAAAAGTCTGGTTTTTCTCCTTCTTTTTTCCAAAGGAGACATACTTCATATTCTCAAAAAGCATAAAATCCCTGAAAAATGCTGTGCTCAAAACAATCCTTTACCACAAAACAAGGAAGTCAAATAATCCTGTACTGCTACTCTCAACTATTATAAACCTCATATTCAGAAAATCAAAAACAATTGCATTAACGCTCTATGCTAGGCTTCTTCAGCATAACCTGTTGAAATAAGCCATTCTGCCTCTTCTTTCTCTATTTCAACGATATCGCCTACATTGTAAGGGCCATAAACTTTCTCATTTTCTCCTATGTACTTCTCAACAAACTTTATTATCTTTATTTTCTTCAGGTTAGTCTGGACTTCCTCTTCTTTCTCCTCTTCTCTGGGCTTATTCTCTTTTACTGTTTCTATTCCTGATTTAAACCCTTCTATTGCTCCTTTAACCCTTGCGTACAACTCCTGCTCCTCAGGTGTTGCCTCAACCTCGATATCCTCGCTTGCAGCAATTATTATTTTCTGAATTCTTTTTGAAACAATTCT
Organism: Microcaldota archaeon; assembly: GCA_027024255.1. Taxonomy (GTDB): domain Archaea; phylum Micrarchaeota; class Micrarchaeia; order Anstonellales; family J096; genus JALVSQ01. The sequence continues at coordinate 11,734 of JALVSQ010000021.1, read as the reverse complement.
GCTAACCATCTTTTTAAGGTTCCAGTACTCCTTCTGGCTTAACAAATCATCCTCGCTAAGGCTTTTCTTCTTCTCCTCTAAAAGTTTCTTTAATTCAGTATAAAAGTTAGGATCTACCTTAACCAATTCAGAACTTGCCATTTCCTTCCTGTAAATATCAACTAAGGTTTCGTAATCCACATAAAAAATAGAAGGTTAAAGTATTTAAATAACACTCCTCATGCTAAATTCATTTGCCATATTTGTGTAAAACAGCCTTTTCACCTCTTGCCTCTCCTTCGTTCTATAAAGAATCCATGAAAGCTTTACAAATGCTGCTTCTGGCGTAATATCAAGCTCATGACCTATAACTCCTGCCTTTTTGAGCAATCTCCCTGTTGAATAAACATTGAGGTTAATCCTTCCGTATATTGTTTGAGTGCTCATAACAACAATGCCCTTCATTTCATTTATCTTTTCAATGATATCTGTAGGTGTATGGCCCATGCCTGTGCCGAGCAAAACAATTCCATCATAGCTTTTATAATAATCAAACACTCCTTCCTCAATGCCCGGATAAATATAAACCATGGCCACTTTTCTTGAAAAGCCGTTCTCAACCTTCCAATCACTAACAGGCTTTGATGGTTTGCTCAGCCATTCTATGCCCTTTTTAAAATCAACAAAAGCCAATGGACTTTCGTTTATTGGTTTAAATGCATCTCTTCTTGTTGAATGCATTTTTCTTGCTCTAACTCCCCTTAAAACAACTCCTTCATTATCGTTTATTGATGAATGCATGACTATAGCAACTTCTCCAAATTCCTGTTTTGATGTGTAAATAGCATTAAGCAGGTTAAGCCTCGCATCACTGCTCGGCCTGTCTGAACTTCTTTGAGAGCCCGTAAGAACAACAGGAGAAGGCATACCTCTAAATGCAAATGCCAGAGCTGAGGCAGTGTAGTGCATTGTGTCTGTGCCATGAAGTAAAACAACTCTCTTTTCCTCTTCAAATGCTTTTGCCACTTCATCAACTATCTTTTCCCAGTGCTCCTGCCTCATATTCTCGCTGAGAATTGAAAAAAGCATCCTTGTTTCAACACCTGCAATATCTTTTATCTCAGGGTATTGTGCAACAAGCTCACTCGCACTTATTTGAGGAGAAACACCTCCTGTTTCATAATCTACCTTGGAGCCTATGGTGCCACCACATCCTATTATCCTGACTTCTCCTTTACCTTCTCCTCCTCTTGCATAGCTCCTTTTGAATTCCTCTTCCTTAAGAATTTCAACTTCATTTTCATTCAACATTATGTTGTAGCCGCTCTTTAACTTTATTTCAAGATATTCTCCTTTTTTAGCAATCAGTAGACCCTCGATCTCCTTTTCCCTCCATCTAAGTTTAACCTTTTTCATGCTTAAATCCTGCCCGGTAATATTTAAAAGGCTTTGATGAAAGTGTTTGTGTGCAAATTCCATATAAAAGCTCTTTTTTATGTGCATGTACTTCAAATATAAGGCATTTTTTATGTGCTTGGACTTCATAAAAGTAATAGGTTTATAAAGATTAAAGGCACAATATTATTTATGCAGATTAATGAGTTAAGGCACATATACCTGGAACAAAGGGATTTTTTCATTAAACAGGAACATGGAGTAACAAGAGAGATAAACAAAAAAATAGAAAATGAGTTAAAAAGTCCTTTGCAAAAAATCTGCGTAATTACCGGTCACAGAAGAGTGGGAAAAAGTACCGTTCTCAGACAGATTGCTCAAAACCACAGGTTCAGGTACCTTGATTTCAGCGATGAACGGCTGGTTTATCTCAAGCCAGACCAATACGACTTAATTCTTGAAGTATTCAGCATGGATGGCTCTGATTTTGAGCTTATCTTATTTGATGAAGTCCAGAATAAACCCAACTGGAATATGTTCCTGAATAGATTGATAAAAATGGGTTATAAGGTAATAATCACAGGCTCAAACTCAACATTATTGAGTAAAGAGATAACCACATACTTAACAGGAAGGCATACTGACTTCACTTTATATCCTTTCTCCTTCAAAGAGTACCTTACCTATAAAAAGATAGACTTCAAAAAAGCTTATAGATTTGATATTAAAGGGAAAATAAAAAAAGAATTCAGCAATTTTCTGATAAATGGAGGTTTTCCTGAGCTTGTCAAATCAAACACCACAGCTTATATAAGCACTTACTTTGAGGACATAGTTTACAAAGATATTGCTGCCAGATGGCATGTAAAAAACATTCCTCTTCTGAAAGAGGTGTTAATTTATCTTATAAGAAATGCAGGTAGAACATACACATACAACAGCATTATGAATGCTATCCAGCAAAAAATAGATATACACACTGTTAAAAAGTATGTGTTTTACGGTGAGCAGAGTTTCTTATTGTTCTCATTAGAACCGTTCTCACACTCTCCAAAGAAGTCTTTGAGGAGTCCAAAGAAAATATATATAATAGATAATGCTTACATAAAGTACTTTGTACAACCAGACAAACTGAATAAAGGCCATCTACTTGAAAATCTAGTTTTAATTGAATTATTGAGGAGATATGGTGACGACCTGAACTTCTATAAAGCAGGTAGAGAATGCGACTTTATTGTAAAGGAACATGGCTCTCAGCGCGTTACAAAAGCAGTTCAGGTGACTTATGAGTTGAGCAGGCAAAATAAGGACAGAGAAATAAAGGGTCTGTTGGAGGCTATGGATTACTTTAACTTAGATGAAGGTTTGATCTTAACTTATGACCAGGAAGATGAAGTAGAAATGCAGGGGAAAAGAATAACTGTAAAGCCTGTGTGGAAGTGGTCATTATTCAGCAGAGAATAGAAGTCTTAAAAACCCTTCTAATCATAAATTACAACACATGAAAAAGCTATTGCCAATGAAGGAAAAACTCATTAAAAATGCGATAAAAAGGGAAAAGGAAGTAGTTAAAAACCTGTTTAATAAAGGAATCCCTTCAAGAGAGCTTGTTGAAACAATAGCTCCTTCTCAGCTCGATGAATGGAGAAGTAATATCAGTAAGAAAGTTATTGATATGTTTAATTTAAATGATGAGAGAGTAATTTTTAATCTAGAATTATTTAACGAAATTGAAAGGAGTTTTGGAGAAGATGTTGCCATAAAAGTTAGTTCTCAGGTATTGATTGAAAAGGCATTCAGCTGGGATGTTAACATAAGAAGAGCATCAACAGAGTTAATAGGAGAGGTCTTAAGCAGGTTAAGCAAAGAAGAACTGGAAAATAAAGAGTCCCGAAAGTTGCTCGCAGCATTGTTTATTTTAACATTAGATGAAGTTAAAGAAATTAAGGAAAGTGCCGGGAAAGCATGGGAAAAAATTAAACTTAAACTTAACTATAAAGACCTTTTTGAATGGGCTTTCAACAATCCAGGAGAGGTTGAAAAAGTAATTGAAAAAACTGCCCGAAACAATCTTTTTGAGCTCAGACCCGGGGCTATAATAGCAATAGGAATGCTAAAACTCACTAAATTTAAGAAGAAAATAGAATTACTAGAAAGCAGTTCCATGGTTGAAGTTAGATTTCTCTCTTCTTTGAGTTTGCTGGCTTTAGGAGATAAAAAAGTAATAGAAAGTATAAAAGAAAGGGCTCAGTCAGCCTGGTTTTTCTGGTATCCCAAGCCAGTAGTAATGATGGGGGTTGACCTAATTATGAGAAATATTGACAGGAAAGACCCTGATATTTGTGAAGCTTTGCTCGAAATATTAAATGCGTTGACTTTATATAGTGATAAAGATACTAAAAAAGAAGCTGCAACAAAGATAGGGGAGTTACTGGTTGATTTAAGTAAAGATGAATTAAACAGGAATAAAACAGCCTTAAAGTCTATAGCGAGATTACTCGTACTTTACATATTTCATGAATGGCCTTCTGTGAGTAAGGCTGCAAGACGATCGTTGAAGAAAATAAAACCAAAACTGGATAGCAAAACACTTATTGGATGGGCATTAAAGCACAAAGAGATAATCAAAGAAGAGCTTAGAAAAGATGATGTTGCCAGGTTCACATTATTCAAGATTATTATAGCTATTTACTCTCTTGAGTTACTCAAATTTGCTGTACATATGCTGTTCAGGTAATTGGTAATTGTTAGAGATAGGGGGCTAATAAACTTGAAAAATTCTTTTAAGGAATTACCTGACACTCCAGCAGGCTTTCAAACACCATAATTCTTTAAAAACACTTCAATGTAAAATAAATAAGGTGGCTGAAATGGTAAAGGAGGCTGTTAAAATAAAAAAATTGAAAGAAAAAATAGCTAAATTATTGGAAGGAGAAGGTGGTAAAACGAAGGAAAAAAATAATATTGATAATGGAATTAAGGTGATTGAAGAAAAGGTAAAAGAAAGCACCAAGAAGCTTAAGAAAGAGGGTCTGGAATATTATTTGGGGGGAGTTATTCTGAAGATTAAAGAGAATGTACCAAAGGAAAGAGGATACAGCGGTTACCAAAAAGAAAAGGCCCGGGAATTTGCAGGGCAATTAAGTAAAATTCTTGAGGAAGGAAAGTTTAAAAAACTGGACTACTGGCCGCAGAGGAGGGGGAAGTTAGCATGAGAAGGAAAATAAAAAAAGGTCCTTTTTCAAAGGTGCCCAATGAAATAAAGAGGGAGATGGTCAGGATATGGAAAACGATGAGTGAGGAGGATAAGGAGCACTTTACAAATCAGGTTGCATTGGCATTAAGCATCTGGGGAACTGATGATGAAGGACTTGAATTAATTGCCATTATCATGCAAAAAATGGTTGAAGATGGAAGTAAAAATTTAGCCGATTTTGGCCTGTACATAGATTGGTTTATAAAAAATGGTGGAGTTGAGCTTTACGAAGACAAGAAGAAAGCCATAAAAAAGGCAAGCATAGTTGTTGAGTCTTACAGGCTAAAGTACGACCTGCCTTCTGAACCTCACAAGAGTATATTTTAACCAACTATACAGCAAATATCATCCCTGAATGGAGCAAGCTTCCTTGCCTTTTTAACCAAACTTTTTGCAATGTTTTTTGGATTAACCTTTGTGTTGTCTTTTAGCCTTGACACCAGACCCTTACTCAACAATACATAAAGAGGGAGTAAAGGAATTGTTTTAACCTGAACTCTGACAGGATTATCTATATAGATGATTCTACCTCTTGACTTAACTGCTTGAACCATCTCCCCTATCATCGGAGTTTCGGACTTAAAAAGGCTCTTAAAGGCCCTTCCTTCAACATAACCTACCTCGACATTTCCTGCACTGTAAAGAACAGCTCCATCTGAAACGACTAAAAGGGCAAAGCCAGCAACACTGTTAAATTCCTGTCTTATCCTGATATTCCACCTGCTGACAAATTCATTCAGAGCATCACCAAGGACCTTCTCATTGTAGCTCGGGATATTCTTAATAATTAACTCTATCAGTTCATCTGCCAGCATATCAGCAACCTTGTGCTCTTCTTTCCTCTTCTCGTTCTTAACCTCAACAAAGCCTGCAACTCTGTAAACGGAATCATTGTAATGCACTCTGTAATTAAAGGCAGAGATGCCGCTCCTTTCTCCATTTCTTTTCTTTGGCTTTCTTTCAACATAAATCTCCATATCATCGAATTCATCCTGCTTTAAAACAGGCCTGAACGTATCATCTGCCAATACTTTAAAACCATCCAGAAGAACCTGAGAAGCAGATGAGATTGTCTCAACAACTTCCTTTGCCTTTTTCCTGAGTTTAAGTCTGAGCCTCTGGGAAGCAGTTGAGTGCCACGCAAACTCCCTCCTTTGAACAGGCAAAATACTTATCTCAACTTCCTTAAAGAAAGAAGTGGGATTAGCAAAGTATTGATTCATAAACAAGTTAAGCTCCTCCTCGCTAATATCAACACCAATTTTTTTATTAGTCACAAGAGAGATAACAACCCTTGCCTCCTCATCATTCAACAATCTTTGTTTTATAGGGATAAAGGGTTGTGTTTCCTCTTTTACATCTCCTAATTTTAATCTCTTCTTTTCCTCTCTAACTAAAAATGTCTTTAACTTGGGGGAACTGGTCATAAGGCCATAAGAGAGGAAAGATTTATAAATACAACTCTCAATTAATAAGCCTGCATGCATACCAAATCTTTCAATGAAAAAATGGATGAATTGTTCAGGGCAGAGGAGAAGGCCAAAGAAATTATTGGGAAGGCTGAGAAAGAGGCTGAAAAAATAAGAGAATCATCTAAAAAATCAATTGAAAGAATGGATGAAGAAATGAAGGAAAAGGTGGCAAAAAGAAGGGAAGAAATAATAAAAAGCCACATGAAAAAGATTGAAGGAAAAGTAAAAGAGATTATAAAAGAGGCTGAGAAAGAGAGTAAAAAGATTGAGAATAAGGCCATTAACAAAACCACAGTAAATGAAATCGTGGACTTTTTACTTTCAAACATGAGGGTTTAACATGTTTAGACCTGAGGAAATGGTTAAAGTAAGGATATATGCAGTCTCATCCAAATTGAAGTCTTTCGTTAAGAAACTCCATGAACTTGGATTGTTGCATGTAGAAGAAGTGAATGAAGAAAATCTACTAAAAGGAGTGCCAGGAGAGATGTATGATAGAGTGGCTGGAATGCTCAACAAAGTCAGAATACTTGCAAAAACATTTGGTATAAAAAAGAGGGGTAAACTTTTATCACTTGAGGAAGCTATAAAGCTATTTGATGAAATAAAAAGCCTGCCCGATGAAGTTGAGAGCATAAACAAAGAGACTATAAGATTAAGAGAAGAGTTAAGCGAATTGAAAGGAAAACTTGAAGATATAAGGTTGCTCAAAAAACTTGGATTGAGTTATGAGAAAGTGCCTGAAAACTGGAGAATAGAGGCATTCAAAGTCAGCGAAAAGGATGCAAAGAACATCGAAGAGGAAATCCTGCTCTCATATGAGCATGTTGTTGTAGATTATAAGAAATTAGAAGATAAGTTCGTATTCATAGTTGCTTTGAAGGGAAACCTCTCCAAGATTTATTCAAACTATGATGTTGAACCCATTTATGCTCCTCAAAAACCACTTAAAGAAGCTGAAAAAGAGCTCCTTGAAAGAATAAAAGAAATTGAGAAAAGGCTAAATGAACTAAGCAAAAAATTGGAGGAGATAAAAGAGAAGTATAAAGAAAGGATTGGTGACCTGTATTTCTCGTTATCTGTTTATGCTGAGAGAGAAAGAGTCATTGCAAAGTTCGGCAGGTCTTCATTTTTCACGGTTGTTGAGGGCTGGTTGCCAAGGAAAAAACTCGATGAATTCAAGAGCAGGTTGAAAGAATTCAATGAGGATGTTTATGTAGAGGAACTCCACACGCATGAGGTTCCTCCAACATTGCTTAAGAATCCATCCTTTGTTAAGCCTTTTGAATTTCTTGTTAAATTCACATCGTTGCCAAGAGGGGACGAGCTTGACCCTTCCATAATCTATCTTTTTACAGTTCCTTTCCTTTATGGAATGATAATAGGAGATGTTGTGTATTCTTTAATGGCCTTTGCATTTGCAGACTACTTACAAAAGAAAATAAAGCATCCATACATTAAGGGATTCACAGATATATGGAAAGTAGGCACAATAGGAGGTATATTCTGGGGCTTGCTCTTTGATGAATGGATGGGTGCAAGCCATGCTTACTGGCTTAACATCATAGGTAAGTTTGCAGGACTAAGCTTTGAACCTCTTTACCATCCCTTGATTCACAGAATGCATCAAATCACATTGTTGATTCTTGCAACTGTAATTGTAGGCATTGCTCATCTCTGCCTTGGATTTTTGCTTGGAGCAATAAGAGAATGGAAACATTCAAAGTTGCATGCCTTAGGAAAACTTGCCTGGATTCCTTTAATCTTAGGAGGAGCAGTTGCAGTAAGCGGACTCCTCTTCAATGTAGTACCTGAAAGCATTGCAAACATAGCTCTTTACATAACAGTAATATCAGCTCTGGTTATGGTTGCTATTGAAAAAGTTGCAGGATTATTTGAAATTCCGGGTGTATTAGGCAATATATTCAGCTATGCAAGAATTGCAGCTGTTGGTGTTGTAGGTGTTGTTATTGCAGAGATGATAAATGAATTCTTTGCACCAACAAATATAGGTGGATTAATCATGCTACCTGTTTTAATATTCCTCCACTTCTCAAATGCCCTGCTCGCCATGTTTGAAAGTTTGATTCATGGCGGCAGGCTTAACCTTGTTGAATTTGGCAGTAAGTTCTTTTCAGGTGGAGGAAAAGAATATAAACCATTTATGCTAGGAGGTGAATAATATGGCAGAACCAATTAGTGGAATTGCAGGACCCATTCTGGAATCACCGGGTGTTGTGGCTTTAAGTGCAGCGGTAACAATGGCCATCTCTGCACTGGCAACAGCCTGGAGCCAGTCCAGCATAGGTTCTTCAGCCATGGGAGCGGTTAGTGAAAAACCAGAGATTGCAGGAAATGTGATTATATGGATTGCTATACCAGAAACACTGGCTATACTCGGGTTTATTATAGCATACTTCCTGGTAGGTCAGATAAGCCCTGGCCATTGAAGTGATGTAAATGTTTAAGGAAGCGATAATCAGCGATGCAAAGAAGAGAGCAGAGGCTATTGTAAGCGAGGCTAAAAAAGAAGCAAACAAAATAATCAATGAAAGAAAAAAGTACTGGGAAAAAAGGCTTAAGGAAGCAGAGGAAAAGGCAAGGAAAGAAGCAGAGGAGATAGGTAATGAAAGAATCGCATGGGCAAAACTTGAAGCAAAGAGGATAAAGGCAAGGGCATTCGAAAAGGTAGTTGAAAAGGCCATAGAAGATGTGATAAAAGTATTTAAGAAAAAAGCAAATACAAAGGAGTTTGCAGAGCTCATCAAAAAGGTTGCCAGTGAAATAAAGAAGGAAGCTGGGGATATAGTAATAAGGCTACCGAAAGATTCAAGTATTGATATAAAGGGATTTAAAGTAAAGAAGGACTTAGATTCAGTGGCTGGTTTTGTAGTTGAAAGCAAAGATGGAAAGGTAGTTTATAGTTACACAGTCGAGGATATGATTGACCTCTACAGAGATGAAATAAGGAGAATAGTATATGAGAAAGAGTTGAGGTGATAAACCTGAACATTTTTTATCCTCTATCTTATGGCTATATGAATGCAAAGGTTTCAGCATTAAAGGCAAAGCTTCTTGCTCCTTCTTTTTACAACGAAGCTTCAAATGTTTCAACAGTTGATGGTTTAATTGATTTGCTAACAAAAACTCCTTACAAAAGGTATATTGACGCTTATGTGCCTTATTACTCAGGTGTGGAGTTAATTGATATAAGTGCTGCCAAAAGGTTATCCATGTTAATAAGGCTGATAAGAAAATCAATTCCTAAATCAGATTTAGGCATTTATGACAAGTTTATATCGAGATGGGATATTCTAAGCTTGAAGGCATTTATGTCAAAAAAACACGAGAATTTTGATGAGGTTGAGCCTTATATTATAGAAGGAAGTGTTTCATTAAGCACTTATAAGAGAATGTTTAAGGAAAAAGATATGATAAAATGTTTAAGACTCCACCCAGTAGGAAGGGTCATAACTGAATTAAGGCTCTCAGATATTCCAGAAGGATTCAGAAATGTTTTACTGGAATTGATGAAAACAGGAAACAGAACAGCATACTTCTCAATGCTGATGGATTATTTGATGCTTTCTAATTTAATAGAGTTATCAAAAGCTGGGGGTAGTTTTAAGCTCACTGCCTCAATATTAAAGGGTATAGTTGAGGTAAAGGCCCTCATCACAGCTGAAAGAGCAAATGAAAGAAACATGAAATTTGATGCTAGCATGTTTGGTTTAAATACAGAGCAAATTAAGAAAAAGTGGTTTAAAATGCTTGATGTAAAGGAAGGGGAATCATTATTCAGTGTAGAGCAGAGAGCATATAAATTAATTGCAGACAGGGCAAGAAAGTTAATGCCTTTAACCATAATGCGATTGGATAAAGCAACTTTGTTCCTGCTACTGCTTGAGTATGAAGTAACAAACCTGCACAGAATAGGAGTTGCAAAGGAACTAAACATATCTAAAAAGGATGTGGAGGTGTTGTTGCTGTGAAAATTGTGGCAATAGGTACACGGCTATTCTCAACAGGCTTTAAGATTGCAGGACTTGAAGATGTTGTTACTGTTACCTCTACCTCAGAGTTTGAGGAAAAGCTCGAAGAATTGCTGAATAATCAAGAAGTAGGTATTATACTTGCTGAGGATGAGTTTTTAAGCAGTATAAACTGGAAGCTAAAGAAGGAGATTGAAAACAGAGCAGTACCTGTTGTTGTTCCTGTTAATGTTAAAGGAAAGGAAGTTGTTGGAGAAAGTATAGATGTATTGATAAAAAGAGCATTAGGGTTTGAATTAAAAAAATGAGGTGATAATATGGGTTATCTTTACAGGATTTCTGGACCTGTTGTTGTTGCAAGGGACTTGAAAGCAAAGATGTATGATGTTGTTAAAGTAGGTGAAGAGGAGCTAATAGGTGAAGTGATTAAGATAAGCGGCAATAATATTGTCATTCAGGTTTACGAAGACACAAGTGGTTTAAAGCCAGGTGAAAAAGTAGAATCAACAGGTATGCCATTAGCTGTTGAGCTCGGGCCTGGTATATTAAAGAACATATACGATGGAATTCAAAGACCTTTGAAGGTCATAGCAGACAAAAGTAAAAGTGTTTTTATTCCAAGAGGTGTTAAAGCAGAGGCATTAGACAGAAAAAAGAAGTGGGAATTTGAAGCAAAGGTTAAGAAAGGGCAAAGAGTGGAATATGGACAGGTAATAGGTGTTGTTAAAGAAACTGAAGTTGTGGAGCATAAAGTCTTATCTCCTTACACAGGAAAGATACTTGATATAAAAAGCGGGAAGTACACTGTTGAAGATGTTATTGGAGAGATTGAAGTTGAGGGAAAAAAGAAAGGGTTAAAGCTCTATCAAAAATGGTTCGTGAGAAAACCCAGGCCTTATGTTGAGAAGTATCCGCCTTCATTACCCCTTGTAACAGGCATGAGAGTTATAGACACATTCTTCCCTATTGCAAAAGGAGGAACAGCAGCAATACCCGGGCCTTTTGGTTCAGGAAAAACAGTTACGCAGCAAAGCTTAGCTAAATGGAGCGATGCAGACATCGTTGTTTACATTGGTTGCGGAGAAAGAGGTAATGAGATGACAGAAGTACTAACAGAATTCCCTCATTTAGAGGACCCAAGAACAGGAAAGCCTTTGATGGAAAGAACTGTTTTAATTGCAAATACATCAAACATGCCTGTTGCTGCAAGAGAGGCGAGCATTTACACAGGCATTACATTAGCTGAATATTATAGAGATATGGGTTACAGTGTGGCTTTGATGGCTGACTCCACAAGTAGATGGGCTGAGGCATTAAGAGAAATAGGAGGAAGACTTGAGGAAATGCCTGGTGAAGAGGGTTACCCTGCTTACTTAGCAAGAAAGATTGCAGAATTTTACGAAAGAGCAGGAAGAGTAAAAACATTCTCAGGTAAAGATGGGAGCGTCAGTGTTATAGGTGCTGTTTCCCCGCCAGGTGGTGATCTATCAGAACCTGTTTCTCAAAACACATTAAGAGTAACAAAGGTTTTCCTTGCCTTAGATGCATCCTTAGCTCAGAGAAGACACTTCCCTGCTATAAACTGGTTGAGGAGCTACTCTCTTTACAAAGAAAGTCTTAGTGAATGGTTTGAGCAGAAC
>JALVSQ010000020.1 GCA_027024255.1 Microcaldota archaeon | reverse complement strand
GTTTAATAAAAATTGAGAGAGAAGTAACTCAAAACCTCAATCCTACTAAAAAAGGTAGAAAATTAAAAGTAAAAATAAGCAGAACATTTGGGAATTACCTTCTCAAAATTGCAGACAGCTGGTTGGCAATAGTTGATGAAATTAACGCTTCTTCTTTTTTGAAGTGAGCCTTTTTCTCCTTGCTTTTGCACTACTGATTTTCTTTTCTGCCTCACCAACAAGTTTTTCTGCCTTGGCTTTAACTTTTTGGTAGTTGCTTTTTTCTTTTCTTTTTCGCACTTTCACGTGGTCTCTGCTTTCTCTTATCAAATCCTTCAACCTTTCCTTTGCTTTTTCGATCTTTTCATCAATACTTCTTTCTTCTTCTGCTGCTTCTTCAAGCCCTTTTTCGAGGGAGAAAATTACTTTTTCAAGCTCATCAAGATACTTGTTGAGGGCTTCTGCTTCTGCCTCTTTGTGGAGTTGGTTAAGGGATTTCTCTGCTTCATCAATTGTTTTTTCTATCTCTTTTATCTGGGTTTTGTATTCTTTAACAACCTCATCCATTTCTTTTTCCACTGCATCAAGTTCATCTATCTTTGACAGTAGTTCATTTACTTCTTCAGACCTTTTTTCCAGTATGGATTTACTGTGGTCTAACCTTTCACCCAGATCAATTCTCTTTACCCTTAAATCTTTTAACATGTCTTCTGCTGTCTTTATTATTTTCTCGATTTTCTCCATATCCTCCTTTGCCTGCTTTATTGTATCTACTATTTGGTTCTCCTTTGACTCAATGTCCTTAAGAGCTGTTTCCAGGTACTTAACATCTTTCATCTGGGACTTTACTTCATTCAACAAACTCTTTGCCTCTTTCATCAATGAGTTTTTCTCATCCTCTTTCAAAAGCTTGAACTTACCTACAGCTGTTTTTAACTTACTCAATAATTCTTCACCTTCTTCCTTTATAGTTGCCACTTTTTTAGCTATCTTTCCTGCTTCTGCTGCCTTTTTAGGTACAGAAACCAGAGATTCTTTTATCTCAATGATTTTTTCTTCCATCTTTAATATTCTATCTACAATTGTTTGAAAATTACTCATTCCTTCTTTCTCCAGCTTTAATATTTTCCCTAAATAAAGGTCTTTTTTTCTAGCCTCTAATTCAGCAATTTCTCTTTTAACTTTCTCTATTTCTTTATAGTAATCCTGCATTTTTCCTTTAAAGGAATCAGCTCTCTTTTTTATTTCCTTTGTCTCTTCCTTTAACTTCTTCTTTTCCTGCCTGATTTTCTTGGCTTTTTTCCTTTCCTTTTCTCTGGCTCTTGTTTTCTCCTTTTTCTTATGTTTATGTGTGGATTTTGTTTTCTTAGGCTTTTTCTCTTCTTTCATAGATTTTTCTATGTTTTGTAGAACTTCTTCTCCTTCTTCAAATATCCATATTACATATGTTTTTGTTAATTTGTATTCCAGCCTTACATAACCTTCCTCTTCAAGCACGATGAGCCATTTCTTCAAGTCTTTTATCTCATCTTTATGAAGACCCAATTTTGAAGCCAGCTCTTCCAGTTCAATCTTCTTTACCTTCCTCAATATTCTGATTAACTTATCCACAGTTGGATTAATTAAAGCATCATCTATTGACATTTTCATCACGCTCTATCTTCCACCTTCCAGAGAGCTTTCTTGCAGCTCTCTCTAATGCTGTTTTAACAACATCCTCAAATTCATTATAAGTATAAATAGTGAATATTGGCTGATTGGGCCTTACTCTAGCAGCTCTGTCAGTGGGTTTTCCAAAAGCCCTTCTCATGCCCTTCTGGATTCTATCAGCTCCTGCGCCTGCAACCATCTTGTTTTCTCTTATTATGTGATGGGGATAAACTCTGATCAGGAACATAAATTTACCTGCTGCATTTTTTTCAAGATATCTAACAACGGCCTGCCTTGCTGATTCAATGGCATTATCTCTATGATAAAAGTCATCTTTTGCAATCAGGTGAAAGCAGGCATTGTAATCATCATTCCATTTTCCATGCATGAAGTGGTGAAGGTCTTTGTGAGGCATTGCTTTTATGTAGCTCTTTTTCATGACCCTTCTGCTCCATCTTGTCCATGGAACCTTATCCACGTCCCTAATTGTTCTGGCAGGTCTCAATCCCATATTTTATCACCTATTACAAACGATTACCTGTTAAATTTAAAGAGAAATGTTTAAAAAGATATTTAAAGCGATTAAGGACTGCAATAACCAAATAAATTTTTATATCCTTCTATTCTTCATCTTTCATGCCCAAATATATCGTTGTGTTAGGCACCATAATGTCAGGGCTTGGTAAAGGCATTCTAACAGCCTCTTTATCAAAGATACTGGCAAAGAGAGGATTCAATGTTGCTGTTATGAAATTTGATGGTTATCTTAACTATGACTGTGGCACCATGAATCCATTTAGACATGGCGAGGTGTTTGTGCTTGAAGATGGTAGCGAGGTTGATATGGACTTTGGTACTTATGAAAGATTTTTGGGTGTGAATCTGAAAGGAGATGCAAGTTTAACAGGAGGAAAGGTATTCAAAACAATTATTGACAAAGAGAGAAAGGGGGATTATCTTGGCCTGGATGTTCAATTTATACCTCATGTTACAGATTATATAAAAGATTACATAAGAAAGTATGCTGAAAAAAACAATGCAGATGTATGCATAATTGAGGTTGGAGGAACTGTTGGTGATATTGAGAACAGTTATTTTATAGAAGCGGTTAGACAGCTTTCTCTTGAAGAGGAAGTCTTGTTTATCCAGCTTACATACATTCCAGAGATATACAAAGGAGAGCAGAAGACAAAACCAACTCAACAGGCAAACAGATTGCTGAGAAGTCTTGGTATATTTCCAAAAATAATTGTGGCGAGGGCTGAGAATGAATTAACAGATGAGGCAAGGAAAAAGATAGCTCTTTATTCAAATATAGAGGAAAGGAATGTGTTCTCAGACCCAAATGTGGGTGTGATATATGAGTTGCCCTTAGTTTTAGAAAGGCAGGGGATTTACGATGTTCTGTCATCTATTTTAAATATTGAAAGAAGAGAAGTTGAGTGGATTGACTGGGAAAGAAGAATCAATAACTTAAAGAGAGCTAAGACAGAGAGGACAATTGGCATCGTTGGAAAGTATGTTAATGTTAAGGATGCCTATGTTTCCATATATGAGGCTCTTTACCATAGTGGAGCAGAGCTGGGTATTAAGCCAAGTATAAAGCTTATAGATGCTGAATTAGTTGAAAGACAGGGAGTAGATGTTTTAAGAGGTCTTGATGGTATAATAATTCCAGGGGGTTTTGGAAAAAGGGGCATCGAGGGAAAAATAAAAGCCATCGAGTTTGCGAGAACAAATAAAATACCTTTGCTTGGTTTATGTCTTGGCATGCAATTGATGGTTGTTGAATTTGCAAGAAATATTCTTGGCTGGAAAGATGCACATTCAACAGAATTTGAGAAAACAGAACACCCGGTAATTGATTTGTTGCCTGAACAAAGACAAATAGCATACAAAGGAGGTACTATGAGATTAGGAGCTTATCCTATGCATATAAAGGAAGGAACCAGGCTTTATGAAGCCTATAAAAAAGAAGTTGTTTATGAAAGACACAGGCACAGGTATGAGGTTAATCCACGATATGTTGATGAGCTGGAGAAAGCAGGTTTGGTTATATCTGCCACATATAAAGGTATTGTTGAAGCAGTTGAATACAAAGATTCATTTGCCATAGGTACTCAGTGCCATCCAGAGCTTTCAAGTAAATTTGAAAATCCGAATCCAATCTTCAGGTATTTTCTCTCTTCCTTATGACTTTGCCTCTATCTGATGGAACTATTTTTATCTTTCCTTTAAACTCTTTTTCCTCAAACTTTGGAGATAATTCCTTTCCTTTATATATGAAATGTAGGGCTATTGCTAATGCTGCTATTTCAGAATGAGGCTGATTTGTTATTGAAACATTGAAATCAGAGAATTCATATATCCATTTTGGAACTTTCTCACTTCCAACTATTAAAACAACCTTATCAGATGGCAAATTTACACTTTCTATTCTTTCTCCATACATTGTTAAATGAATCAAAGAATAACCCTCTTTCTTTAATTCCTTTAATTTTGAGATATTTACATGTTCAACTTCAAAATTGCCCCCCCATTTCTCAACAACCTTCTTAATAGAATTCTCCATCTCATTATCTTTTTCTCCTGTGTAATACATTTTTCTTGCTCCAAATGCTCTTGAGACTAAGGCAACATGGGTTGTAACTCTTTCATCTCTTGGCAACCTGTGAGAAAGCCTAAAAACAACAATGTCCTTCATCTGAACAGCCTTAAATAGAGTTCAACTGCTGAAAATATGTCTCTCATCTTTTCGTAATCCTTTACTCTACCAACATCCTGCCAGTAATCCTCAGATATGTATGCTTTAAGTTTATTGGGCCTTTCTTTGCTTATTCTTGGCAATACATCCTTTGCTATGTCAGTGTAGGGTTCTATAAAATTAAAGACTTCTTTGTTCATGGCATATATAGCAGTGTTTATATAGTGAGCCATTATGGGCTTTTCTTTAAATCCTTTTACAACACTTCCTTCAACATCCACCACACCATATTCAATTGCTTCCTTCACTTTTTTTAGTGCAATTGTGACAATTGCTTCCTCTTTTTTATGGAATTCCATAAGTGCCCTTAAATTCATGTCTGTTAAATGGTCACCCATTACAACTAAGAAATCATCTTTGAGCATGTCTTTTAAGTCTATCAAAGCACCTGCTGTGTTTTTAGGCTCTTCTTCAATAACATAATCTATGTTCAAGTCCAATTTGCTTCCATCTCCAAAGTAATCTTTTATTCTCTCGCTTTTATAACCAGCAGCAATAACTACATCTTTGAATCCATTTCTTTTTATGTTTGTTAATACAAACTCAAGGATAGGTCTTCTTCCAACCCTCAACATTGGCTTTGGTTCCACATCAGTGTAAGGCCTTAACCTCTGACCTCTACCTCCTGCTAATACAACAACCTCTTTCATAATATCGAACCTCCTAATAAATATGCTATAATGCTACCCACAAGAGCTCCAACGATGTTGCTGGTTGATTTATTACCGAGTCCTCTTTCCTCAAAATAACCAGCAACAGTATCAGCCATTGAACCAATGAAGCCACTTAAAGATATTATCAGTACTTGAAACACATTTAAGTGAAATAAAGGAATGGCTAAAATTGCTATGATTATTGAACCAACAAATGAGGCGAATGTTCCAAGCAAGGAAATGGCTCCACTTTTTCCAGGATTAACCTCTTTAAATGTGAATATTTCTATAGGCTTTCCTCCAAAGACGCCAGCTTCACTTGCAAACTTATCGCTTGTTATTGAAGCAATGCTAGCAATGTAAGGCAAAGGTCCCACAACTCCTTTCAACAAAGTCATCAAAAGAGGAACAATGCCGTTGGATAAAACATTGTTCCAGCTTCTCTCGTACTCATAAACTCCCATACTCCTTTTCTCATAGTATCCAATTCTTGTTATATGGGTGGAGAGAATCAAAAATATCAAGATTAGAAGGAGATAGTTCATTCCTCCAAAATAGTAAATACCCAAACCAAGAACAATGGCCAAGGCAAGTCCCTTTCTATCAAGTGTGAATGCTCCCATATTTGAGGCATTTTAAATGAAAATGTTTTTAAAAGACAAAGAGCGGAGCTATGTTCTTGTTAATTTAGATGCTCCGGCCGATTCTTGCTTGGGTTCGGATCTATCCACTCACTTCGTTCGTGGAGCCTCCTGTCCTTAGGTGAGTATGAATACCCAGGATTTAGATGCTCCGGCCGGGATTCGAACCCGGGTCACTGGCTCGAAAGGCCAGCATCCTTGTCCACTAGACGACCGGAGCTTAGAATTGCGGGCCCGATGGGATTTGAACCCACGACCCCCCGGTTAAGAGCCGGGTGCTCTAACCAGGCTGAGCTACGGGCCCTCACACAATAAACATAAACTAACATTTAAATAAATATCGTTATTCTAAGCCTTAGAAATGAACTTTTTAGACCTTTTAATACTTATATTTCCCTCTTATGTAGCGAATGCGTCCCCTGTAATTCTTGGAAATTCATTACCTATTGATGATATTTTAGGGTTTAAGCTTTTTGGAAAGAATAAGACATTAAGGGGTTTATTAGCAGGAATAAGCTCGGGTATCCTGACATCTTACTTACTTTCTTTCTTTACATCTATTCATCCAGTTGTGTATATGCAGGTGGGCATTCTCTTATCTATTGGGGCAATGATGGGAGATTTGTTAGGAAGTTTCATAAAGAGGGTATTGAATATTAAAGAAGGGCAGCCCTTCCTTTTAGACCCAATTCTTTTTATAGTCGTTGCGCTAATATTGGCATTTCCTCTCCTGAAAGAGTTGCTCAATCTTTATGATATTTTGTATATCTTTGTTTTTACATACTTTTTACATATTATTATGAATAAATTAGCCAATACTCTGGGATTAAAAAGCGTTCCATGGTAAAAATCCCGCCGGAGGGATTTGAACCCCCAGCCTCCCGGTATCCACGCCCTATTATTGGGAAACTACAGCCGGGCGCTCTACCGTTGAGCTACGGCGGGTAGCAGAGATTTTAGTTTTTACAACACTTTATAAACTTATTTGAGCTAAGGCAATTCCTTTTAAATGTTTTTATTTAAGCCCAATTAAAGGTGTTTAACATGATATTAGGAGATAGAGTAAATAAAGTAGAGGTGGAGGCCAAAGACAGAACGAAGTATGAAGGTTTAAAGATAAATATAAAAATAGAGGATGTGAAAGAGACAAAAGATGGAAAGCTTGAGTTTTATTATACAACTGCATACGACTATGGTCCTATGGGATATATGAAGATTTCAGGAACCATTCTTGCTGAGGAAGAGAAGAAGGAAAGAAAAAGACTTCTCGATTCGTGGAAGAAAAATAAATCATTGCCCAAGGATTACTTAGAAAAGCTTTTGAATGTGATTAATTTTGTTGATTCTGCCCATGGCACAATAATTGCAAGGGTCGTTAATATAAGACCGCCTATAAGGGCAATGAGGCTAACCATCAAGGAGAAGTGAGTAATTCTTTAATATTAGATAGACACCCACATAAGATGGGACTTTAACAATCTCTTCCTTTTTCAACTTTCCTTTAAAATCTTTTATGTTAATGAATACACTCTGTATCATTTTGACTTTTACAGGTTCTTCATCTATGACCACAGGATCATAAAAAGGATCGAATTCTTCAATTCTACTCTTTTTTATGGGCATTACCCAGAAGCCAGTAGAGCCATGCAAAGAACCAGGAACCCTTATGAGTTTTGTTATATCCTGGGTTACACCTGAATCAATGCTGAGAGAGAAAATATGAACCCTTTTAGCTACAACATCTAACCTATCCATCAGATTTTTTACCCTTCTTTTATCATACCTGTTCCAGTTTCCTTCTTTAATTCCCTTTATAAACCTCTCTCTATTTTCTTTTTCTTTAAAGTACCTGTGAAGCTTTTGAGGCTCTTTGTTGAGAAGGTTGATTGTTTCTCTTGCAAACAGGCCTCCAAAACCCAGGTCAGATGGTTTGGGGCCCAGCAAAACTTCGCTATCTAGATTGAATCTGTTGTAAACATCAAAAAGTTTCTTATGGTCAAATTTTTCACCCTTAAGGAATTCAATCAACTTTAACCTTTCATCAGTTCCAAGTTTTCTAAACCTTTTATCACGAATATGGAAGTGGAACCCTCTATTTCCTGAGAAAACAATCAGGGTGTCTTTTGCATCTAAGTAGTCGTTAACTAGGTCAATGAGGTTAATCAAATCCTCTTTAACCTTGTTTATTGCCTCCTTTGAATGAGATTCTGCATCTAAATCAAATACCAGATCAGCTCCTTCCCAGCCCTTTGCTTCCATAGGGGTTGCTGATGGCTTTTTGTAGTAAGCAACAGAGTGAGAAATGTAAAAAGGAGTTTCAACCTCAAGGTAATGCTGTAAATCCTCTTCATCAACGAAGGCCATGTGTCTTTTATATATCTTTTTGGTCAAGTTTCCTATACCAAACTCTCTTTTGCTGACTTCTGTTGCAAGGTGATGTAGTTTTTTGTAAGCCTCCCTAAACTTTTTTCTTATCCAGCTTTCCATAAGCCTTTTTGTATTCCAAAGGGTTTTTTAACCCACATTTAGATATGCATAGACCATAAAGAGCCATTTTATCGCAGGACAGCATTTTGTAACCTTTCCTGAATATATGCTCAACCTGGTACCTCGTTATTTTCTCACTAAAATCAGGAAGGTTTGAAAATAACCTTATTATGCTTTCTTTGCTCCAGCCTATGTTGAATAGAAATACTGCTAAAGCCCATCTTGCATAATGGCTCAGGTTTTTGTGTTTAAACAAGTCATCCATTATTTTGCTAATGCATGGAGGATACTCATCCATCTTTACTTTTACCCTCTTTGGCTGGAGTGAAGGCAAACTTGCCTGAATTCTTTTAGCTGCTTTTTTAATTTCATCAGGAACGTTCTCTAAATGCTTTAGGTTGATTAACCTCTTTGTAATCGCTTCCTGAATTACCCTCTTCAATTGATGGAAGTTTAAGAATACATAACCTTTACTAACTTCGAGATAGTAGAGGTAGTAGTCTGGACTATCAGGAGAAAATGTTAAGTAATCCTCAACAGGTATTCTGTACTTTTTGCTTTCTTCTTCAATCCTAAGGCTGAGTTCTCTGCAAAGCCTTCTTAGCTCTTCATCGAATTCATCTTTTTTTGATATTATCTCCTCATACACAGATTTTGAATAAGCAATGCTGACCCTATTTGTTAGGTAGGAGTTGTTCATGTAGGATAGTATAAGCCTGACTATATAGAACACTAAAATAGCTTCTTTTCCCTCCTCTTTCATTATAGGAAATCTTCCTTTTTTTAATGATGCAATTATTAAGTCAATGGCCCTTTGAACTAAGGATGGTTTTGGATTTATCAGGCTCTCTTCATTAACCCATTTTTTTGCTGATTGAGTAAAGGGAAATTTTACTTCAAATCTCACAAAAAATAAAATAATCAAAAAGCATTTAAAACATCTTTTTATTTTAGGGAATTAAACATCTGTTTTGTTTTTGTTTTAAAAATGAACAAAAATTTGATTGCTGAGCAAATGGTTTTAAATGTTTCCATTCGATTTTCATCATGGAGAATTTTAAATTTTCCCGTTTTGTTTTAATCTTTCTTGTTCTCCTTGGATTGAATTTTTCGCTGGTTGTTCTTAACTCCTGTCAAAATTTAACAACATCTAATGAGGTTTATCTACTTAATTTTTCTCCAAGCATTAACAATGCTACGTGCTTTAATGCGAGTGGGTTGGCGAATATTAAGATTATAGGTACAAATCATTTAATAAATGGTTCCAATAATTCAGTTGCCTTTAACATCACTGATTCAACCAATGTAACTTTCATTAACATGTCTTTTGATAATCTAACTTATGGGATATATGCCCATAACTGTTCTAATCTAAGTGTATTTAATTCATCATTTAAAGATGGCCAGAAAGATGTTTACATATATTATGGAGGAGTTGCTATTGTTAATAATGTATTTAATAACTCTAACATAAGTCTATTTGTTTATAAGGCATCCTTTAATATTTCTGATAATCGTTTTTACAATAGTTCTACTTATTCCATCTTCTTAGATGGTGATACATCGTATGGAGTAGTCCCTCCAAATTATGTATATGGTAACAGATTCGTTAATCCTTATATTGCTGTCAATATTGGCAGAATGGGGGGAGGAAACTACTATGATAATGTAATTCTCAACTGTTCCAATTCCAGCTTTTACATCTTTGATATAAATGGATTTGGGTCAAACTTCTTTAACAACACTATCTCAGGGAACAACAGTTGTGTTGGAATTTATTCAAGAGACAGAGGCTGGCATAACATAACTGGCAATACAATTTCCGATGTTAAAACTGCTATATTCCTTTATCCTTATTACAACCCTCTGAGGCCTGTTAATATATCCAACAATCTTATTTACAATGTTTACAGGGGAATTTATATGGCTGGAAGTGGAAATCTGAGTTCTTTTGTTTACAATAATTCTGTGAGTAACGCTTCTTATGGAGTTTATTTATCTGATTCTTATATTGCGGATTCTCTGATTCTTCTCAACATTTCGGGTACTGGTCTTGAGATTGGAAAAAATAATAAGATTACCAACTCTTTAATAGATAGAACTAACTTATCCATTGATTTGGATCGGTCTTATTACAACAATATAACAAATTTAACTATTTCTAACACCAATTTCGCTTTTATTATGTCCTCCTCCCGCAACAATACAATTTATAATATGGAGATATATAATGTTAGCAATATTGGAATTTATGTTAACTCTATATCTTATAATAACCTATTCAACAATATCACAGTATTTAATTCAACAGGAAGGTGCGCATTCTTTCAGAGAGGAGCTTATAACAATTTAATAAATAGAAGTAAGTTAATTAAATGTGCTAAAGGTGTTGAATTTAATGGAGTAGCTAATTCTCCTTTTAACAGAATTGAAAACTCTTTGTTTGACCTTAATTCGAGAGCGATTGAGTTTCAATATTATTCCTCTGCATACATTGTTAATTCAAATATTACAAACGCAAATTATGGAGTTTATCATTACTCTACTGGTACTGCCTTTATATTTAACTGCAATTTTGTTAACACAACAACAGGTATATATCTTGCTCCGACACCAAATAGACATTTACACTTAGAAAACAGCACTTTACTTTCAACGAGCCTGGACCTCAATATTGTAAGTTCTCGTTCAAATATTACATTAATAAACAATACGTTTTCATCTTTTTCAGGTTATAATGCCAATGGTATTTATGTTAGAACACCTTTCATTTTCACTGAACCTGCATTGATGTTTAACAATACTTTCCGCAATTTATCCAATGCCTTTTATGGAACTTACTTTGGTTCGAGCAGTTTGATACTTGACAACCATTTCTCTAATATCTCCAATCAGGTTGCCAATATTAGATTGAGGAATAGTTTACTTAAGAATAATGTTATTGAAAATTCACCTACAACTCAAACACCTTCATTCATAGTTAGGGGTTATAACATAACAATTGTCAATAATTCCATAATCAATTCTCCTGCAGGATTTGGGTTGTTTAATGTTTTCAACTCAACTTTCTACAATAATAGTTTTAGTTTGATAGATTATGTACTTTTAGCTGTGAACTACTCCTACAATGTAAGTGTTTTTAACCAATCGTTTGGAAACTGTTCTGAAGGAGTCGTGGTTGAAAACAGTAACTTAATTAACATATTTGATTTAAATGTAAACAATTGCTCCACTGGTATTTCATTGAATGTAACAAATTCAACAGTTTTCAGGACAAATATCTCTTACACCGATTATGGATTAATTTCCAGATACTCCTACTCTCTGGATTTGTATGACCTGAATATCATAAATTCAAGTACTTCTATAAAGTTCCTTTACTCTAAAAATATCGATATGTCTGATTCTGGAATAACTAATTCCAGTATAGGAATACTAACTTATAACTTAACAGATAGTAACTTTACCAATATCACATTCAGGTCTATTTTTACTGCTGGATTAGATTTGACCAATTCAGGTGGCAATGTATTTGAGTTGTTAGATATACTTATCAATGGCACTGGAGTTCATATAAACTCAAGTACAAACTCTACAATAAAAAACTCAACGATAATAACTTATAATAATGTAGCAATTGTATTGAATGGCTCTCGCAATGTAATAAGGAATAATTACCTCTTTTCACCAATATTAGTTATAAATGTCTCGTCAGGTATTGGTAACCTGATATTTAACAACATAATAAATGGTTCAAATCCTGTTGAAGACAGTGCTTCTTCAAATTACTTCAACACATCACTTTCATCAGGTAGCAATATAATACATGGAAGTGTAATTGGAGGAAATTATTATGCAAAGCCTAATGGAACGGGTTATTCTCAAATATGCATTGATTCAGATGCTGATTTCATATGCGATGAGCCATTAACGTCTGCATTGAATAGAGATTACCTTCCTTTATCTTCGAGGGTGGTTCAATATAGGCCAGGGAACAATACAGTGATTGGAAACTATGTAAATTTAAGGTGGAATGTAGACAATAATGGCCTGCCTTTTAATTGTACTCTTTTCCTTAATACCTCAACAATAAGCTTAAATGAGAACGAATCAAATTATTCTATTTATTTAGCTGATGGGAACTACACTTGGTATGTTTCCTGTAGCATAAATGGTTCTGTCTGGAATACCACCCATTGGTATTATTTTGAGGTTATTAGCTTAAATTTAACTCTGACCTCCTTACCATCATGGGTTGTGGTTTACCCAACCCAAACGAATGTTTCATGTACTTCAAAGAATCCTTATGTGTTGCTTAATCTTTATAGAAACTCCTCACTTGTGGATTCAGGTTATTCTTATGTAGAGGAGGTAAATATTTTAGGAGTGGGCACTTACTTATACATATGTAATATATCTGATACTGAAAATTACACCAATACCTCAGTAAATGGTACATTAATAGTTCTTCAGGGAACTCCTTTATTAAATCTTCAAATGTTACCATCTTCAACAGTTACTTACCCAACCCAAACGAATGTTTCATGTACTGGCCCAACTCAACTTCTCATAAATCTTTACAGAGATGGTGTTTTAGTTGCTTCTGGTTATGGTTATGCGGAAGAAATAAACACATTACCTGTTGGACATTACAATTATACATGCAACACTTCCGGAAATCAAAATTATTCAAGTGCAGAGGTAAGTGATATTTTATTTGTTGTAAACCCATCTCCACCTAAGAAGGATATGTTCTTTAACTATACTGTTGTGTGTCCTGATAACAAAGTAATAATAACAGTTTATGATGAAGATAATGATTTGGTAGATAATGCAAGAGTTGTTTTTAGATGGGTTGAAAATCCCATTGAGGTGGAAGCAGGATATACAAATTCCAATGGACAGGTTAGCTTTTACTTCTCCAATGATGGAAATTATTCAGTTACCATAACAGAATCCCACCATCACCCTTATACCGATACAATAGAGCTTTTCTTGTGCAATATCTCAGAAGGAGAGAGTGGTGGAGGGGGAGGTTTCATTAATCAAACTGTGAATGAAACAATTGAAGAGAATGAAAATATAGAAGTAGAACAACCTCATCATGAAGCTAATATCACTGAACTCAACCAAACAGAGATTGAAAGCGAGATTACTCGCCCTGGAATGAGAAAGGAAAATAAATCTGAGATTAAAGAAAAGAGGCCCGAATGTTGCCTTATGGGAATATGTTCTTTATTTGGAATTGTTAAGATACTTGGTATTTGCTGGTACTGGTGGCTACTGTTGATAATCATCCTGATAATTGCTTATTTAAGCAGGAGAAAAAAGAACAACAAAAAGCAGGGGCATAAAATAAAAAAGAAATAAAATTCAATCTCTCATTATTTCAAGCATAACTTTCAAGGCAACAACACCTATTGCTGGAGAAGCAAATGTAATTATGTTGTTCAGCACTGCTGTTAAAACATCGCCTCCGACAGGAACCATTTCAAACACTTTAAGCAAACCAACACCCATGAAGAGCAGCGCCAATCCTGAGAGCAGGAACTTCACTTCTTCATCAACAGTAATGTTCATTAATCCAACTATAAAGCCCAGAAGAATCAACAACTGGGCAATCACTGTGTTGAGGCCTGTTACTCCAAGCAAAGGCAAAATAGCCCCTATTATTGCTAAGGCAATACCTACTAAAAACGAAAGAGGGCCTATTTTTTTCCAGTCCATATTTCCACCACTTTAAACTAAACCTGGCACATTTATAAATATTCCTTTAATGCATTCGGCATTTGCTTTATTCCAGGGGTTTTACATAAACTACTGAATCTCCTCTTATAAATAAGTGGTTGAATACTTCTTCGCTTCCTTTTTCTTTTGCTTCTGCCAGGGCTATGTTCATATGCACATCAAAAGCCATCATCTTTCCTTCAAATGATGTACCTCCTTTTACTCCTACAACAACTCTTTTTCCAACTGCTCTGTTGAGCAGGTCAAATGGCCTCTTTATATCGTTCATTTATATCACCTTCTTGATTTAAGTATAATTAACTCATCAGCATAGTTTTTTAATGCTTTGCTCATGCCATACGAAGCACTGATTACATAGACTTTCTTTCCTGCTTCCTTTACTCTCTCTATGGCTGGAATAAAGTCGGTGTCCCTTGTTACTACAACAACACCCTTTATATCATTCCTTTTTAATGGGAAGTAAACGATATCAACAGCCATCGCTACATCTACATCTCCTGAGGTTATTATAGGTCTAAATCCCTGGTTTATTACAGCCTCAACCAATTTTTGAGGAGCAAATTGGTCAAGGTATACATTTGCAATGACCACATTACCAAATCTCTTACCTATTTCTTTTACTTTTGCTAAATCTATTTTCGTGTCTTTTCTTATCATATTTGGCCCATCAACAAAAATTGCAATATTTTGCTTAAAAAAATCAAACATGCTTTCCACCTAATTTGAAGTTTTTAGAGATATATTTTTATATCAAACAGTTTTGATGCATTTTCAGTTGTAGTTTGAGCAATTTTGTTAAAGTTTATGTTCTTTACCTTTGAGATGTATTCCAAAGACTTGACCACTTCTTCAGGAGTTCTAAATACATATGGGCTATCTGTCTCCACCAAAAGTTCGCTTAAGTTTGCTTCCTTTATCACTTTTTTTCTGTTTTTTGAGCTAAGTCCAATTATTGAGAAATAAGCATTTAGATGTTTTGAAGCTTTTTTATAATGCTCAATATTCCCGCTGAAGAAATGGAACATAACTGCTCTTTGAAAATTGGATTCAATAAGTGTTGATATTATATCTTCCTCGGATTTTCTTGAGTGAATAACAATAGGCTTTTTTAGTTTCTCAGCAAGTTTTAGCATTTCCTCAAATACATACCACTGCTTTTCTAAATCCTCATCTGTTCTCCCCCAATGGTAATCTAAACCTATTTCTCCAATGGCATTGGGATTATTTTGTTTAATGAATGCCTTCCACTTCTCAATTTCTATTGTTTCCCTCTGGGCTGTTTGAGGAGCAATGCCTAAAACAAAAGGAAGGTTGAATTTTCTTGCTGTTTCAACTGCTTTTATGTTTGAGGAATGGCTATAACCTACTACAACTGGCAATACT